>OODV01000175.1 GCA_900299555.1 uncultured Endozoicomonas sp. | reverse complement strand
ATTACCCATCTGCAAAATGGCTGTATTGTTTACTCCCAGACCAAGGGCAAGAAGGATCGAAGCATCCCCATCAATCAAAAATTGTATAAAGAAGTCGAAGACCATTTTGACCGGTACGGTGGATTCAGTTCATCCCTGTGCAGTTTTGACCGAGCCTTGAAACGATCCAACATACGCTTACCCAGAGGCCAGAGCAGCCATGTATTGCGCCATACCTTTGCCAGTCACTTTATGATGAATGGCGGCAACATCATTGTGCTGCAACGGATACTGGGACACGCGGATATTTCCATGACCATGCGCTACGCCAAATTTGATCCAAACCACTTTCAGGAGGCGATCAATCTGAACCCGTTATCCGGCATGGATGATGACACTGAAGAGACAACAGAAGAAACGGAGGAAATGACGATTTGAGTCGGGAAAAGCAGGGTATTTTTTCGCCGTCGACACTGTGTCGACACAAAAAGACATTGGTCGTTTTATACGCGGTTTTAATTAAGGGAAATCAGGAACTTACAGAAGGGATAATGGCGGTGAGGGAGGGATTCGAACCCTCGATACGGGTATAAGCCGTATACTCCCTTAGCAGGGGAGCGCCTTCAGCCTCTCGGCCACCTCACCGTTTTTAAATGGCGCGCTCGGGAGGATTCGAACCTCCGACCGCCTGGTTCGTAGCCAGGTACTCTATCCAGCTGAGCTACGAGCGCGTTGTTTGAAGCGATGTGAAAGATATTTGAATCGTTTTGATTCGTCAATCTTTTTCGTTGACTTGGCGCGCTCGGGAGGATTCGAACCTCCGACCGCCTGGTTCGTAGCCAGGTACTCTATCCAGCTGAGCTACGAGCGCCCTGCGTCAACGGAGGCAAACTATAGAGATTTCATTAGGTTGAGTCAAATACGGTTTTTACTAATCGAATAGAATTTATCCTGAGGATTCTGATCAACTGTCGCTATAAGCATGATATCGCCTTCAAAGTTTCATCTTGACTGAGTATTACCAAACGAGAAAATAGGAAGCGATGAGCACCAGTCACCAGCGAAAGCAATGAAAGTGATGTTACCTGTGCTTTCAACGGTGACAGGATCGAGAAAATATAAAGAGAGGATTTACAAAATAGCAGGCATAAAAAAACGGCAGATGAACTGCCGTTGATATGGCGCGCTCGGGAGGATTCGAACCTCCGACCGCCTGGTTCGTAGCCAGGTACTCTATCCAGCTGAGCTACGAGCGCGTTAAACTGAGAAACTATGGGTTGAAGTCTGACCAACCTCATCGATTCAGTGGCGCGCATCATACATAAACAACCGTTCTATGTACAGCGTTAAGAGAACAAAATATCACCAATCAGTCTATCGAAGGCAACTGCCAGTCAATTGGCTGTATATCATGATGCACCAGGTAATTATTGGCTTGTGAAAAAGGTCTGCTACCAAAGAAACCACGATAAGCAGAGAGTGGAGAAGGATGAACCGATTTCAGGACCAAATGTTTTCCAGTATCAATAAAGCGCCCTTTTTTTTGTGCATAACTGCCCCAGAGAATAAAGACAACGTTCTCTCTCTGCTCGTTCAATACAGCAACAATTCGATCAGTAAATGCTTCCCACCCCCTACCCTGGTGAGAAGCTGCCTGCTTATGCTCCACAGTCAAAACACTGTTCAGTAGCAGAACCCCTTGCTGGGCCCAATGCTCAAGAAAACCGTGCTTTGCCGGTGGAATCCCAAGATCAGATTCCAGCTCTTTGTACATATTAACCAGAGAAGGCGGAATCGCTACGTCCGGGCATACTGAAAAACTGAGACCATGGGCCTGACCAGGACCGTGATAAGGGTCTTGCCCTATAATCACCACTTTAACCTGTTCAAAAGGGGTCAAGTCCATTGCACGAAAATATTCGCCCCCCTTTGGATAAATCATTTTTCCCTGGGCTTTTTCATTTTGCAGAAAGCGACGAAGGGTCTGCATATACTCTTTGGTAAACTCATCCTGAAGCTTGACCTTCCAGGAAGATTGCAATTTGATTTCTGGCATACCCGACCTCTTACCTCTCATCCAAATGATGCTGACAAATAATTACCCTCCAACTGCATAAGAGCCAACTACACTCTTTGCCACCGGATGCACTTTAGCACAGGAACACTTTTCCTAATAACAACCATGGCAATAAGCCATTGTTATGGATGATTCTTAATAAAATGCCAGCTTTCAACAAAGTATCAATCGGTGCTGCAGCAGTTTTAACCCTTGTTTTTACAAGTCAATCAGTCATCGCAAAACTGGAGCGGAGGATGTCTATTGAAGTTGACGCCAATACTGTTCGCTTTGCGATTGCCGACGTGAATAACAATACTGATAAAGTCTATCGATATCTTGATTATGGCTCACTGGATGCCGGTTTTTACAATGACCTTGCAGCCAGTGACAATCGGTTCTTTAGCAGTTGTATGTTCAAAAAAGCCCAGAATCTATTTCAAAAACTGCGAACCCGACAAGAGCATTTTAAAGCTATTAAAGTCAGGGCTATAGCCACTGATACATTCAGGGAGGCCCACAATGCTGAAGAGCTGGTACAAAAAATAAGGCGTACTACAGGTATTGATATTCGGATTCTATCGCTTGAAGAAGAAGACCGTATGGATTTCTTTTCAGCGCTGAACGCAACAGACAACTCTGAAGCACCTGTTGTATGGGATATAGGCAAAGAGCGCTTTCAACTGATTATTGCGGATCCTGAAGTGGGTCCATTTGCCCATAAAGGGGAGTTCGGCTCAGTAAACTTTATGGAGTACCTGAAAGAAGTCGTTCAAAATAAACCAGCAAAACTTTCGGGTTCACTATCCCCCATATCAACTGAAGAACTTGATGCCGCCATTAGTTTCGCTAAGTACCTTGCCCGTAGAACACCATCCATCATTCGCAGAGAACTGAAAAAAGAAAAGGTGCAGATCACGGCCATTGGTTCGGTGTTTCAGGAAAGCATTGCCGTTGATGTCACCATGAATGGCAAACTCCTGAACAAGGGAATACTCAAAAAATATATTCAGGAACAGCTGCAAACAACCAATAAAACAAATGATTTAAGCCTATCAAATGCAATATTAGTACTTGGCTTTATGGAAGAGTTAGACATTAAAAGGCTGAATATATCAGATCACAACAGCACGCTTGGCATGCTCGAATTCCCTATTCTATGGCATTGAATAATGCCTTCACTTCTGTTCGGGATCGTCTGTCAATCAGACGATCCATCTATGAGTGGTCGAACTTTTATTTTTGGTGATAGATACCAAGCATCAACTCAATCTGGCGTTTAAGCATTGCTCTTAGTTTGTTCGCTATCTCACCATCAAAACCTGCTATTAATCCCTGGTACTCAACGTGCAGTATGATACTACCGAACAGCTCGGCATCAATATCAGGATAATTAGAACCAATTTTTGTAAAGAAAGCTTCGAGGCTATCAAGAAAGAACTTCTGGTGACTGAAAGCGATGGGTCTGAGGTTTTCGTTACGAAGACATTCCTGCTGGAAAGCACGTTCTGCAATAAGATAGTCACGATGTTCACGCAGCTGAATCAGGACATACTCAATGGCAAGATCGCTAATCCGTTCAGCAAACACCCGGCGACTTGCGGCCTCTGAAGGCTCAAGTTCCTTCATGGCTATTTTCAACATACTGTCAGACTCTTCCCAGTATGCCTTAAATTTCTGAGCCCCCATCTCAACAAACAGTGTAAAGGTATCGGTAATCAGATCAGTAATATCTTTGAAGTAGTAGGTAGTTGCAGAAAGAGGAACATCCGCTTCCTTTGCAACCGCACGGTGACGGACACCCCGAACTCCATCTCTCACAACGATTCTTAATGCCGCCTCAAGAATTGTTCGACGACGCTGCTCACTATTGGCACGGCTGGTTTTACGCCCCTGGTATTTCAACTCCATACCACTGATGTGCTTACCAGAACCCTTCATGCCTTCTGATGGGGAATCCATTGTTGAAACCATATTAAGACTGCCTTACAGTTGCCTGATTGTTTTATAGCGTTCGTCCAGTACCATCGCTTGAACATGCATCTTAGTACAGAAATCAACCATCCGTCTAAAACCTGCCCCCGCAACTATTCAGGAGAGTCGGGCTGCCATAATTAGCAGCTATGCTCTATCTCCCTGTAACGCTCGATTGGACAGAGCAGCTGGTAAAATTCCCTGACATCACCAGTAAAGCGCATCAACTCAAATGCAGGTTCCAATCCTCAGATACTAGATGAGCAGGCTTAACCTGCTCATACTATGGACCCTGAAGAATCAACATCCCAAGGAGTTGGGATAAGACTGTATCAGCCAATACTGCCAGATGAAAACGAAGACTCGCATCCCCTACGTAAACGATAAACTACATCGTCGAATAGAGCATTTGGCCAATACCAGTCAAAATACCATTACTCCCAGTGCATCCATTTTATTGGGGACGCATATGCGGGAACAAAAGCACATCCCTGATAGAAGGCGCATCCGTGAATAGCATTACCAGCCGATCAATACCAATGCCCTCACCCGCTGTTGGTGGCAGGCCATATTCAAGAGCGTTGATGTAGTCCGCATCATAATGCATTGCCTCATCATCCCCGGCATCCTTTTCGGCTACCTGTTGCTTGAAGCGCTCTGCCTGGTCCTCAGAGTCATTCAACTCAGAGAAGCCATTAGCGATTTCGCGACCCCCCACAAAGAACTCAAAACGCTCGGTAACAAAGGGGTTGTCGTCATTTTTACGGGACAGAGGTGATACTTCAGTTGGATAATCCGTAATGAACGTTGGGTTCAACAGGTGATGCTCAACGGTTTCATCAAAAATTTCCATCTGAACTTTACCAAGCCCCCAGATCGGCTTCACATCGATGCCCAGCTTCTTGGCAACCTGAGCCGCAGACTCCAGATTATCAATATCCGAGGCATCAAGATCTGGGTTGAAATGCAAGATAGACTCAAAAACAGACATCCGCGCAAACGGCTTGCCAAAATCAATCATCTGCCCCTGGTACCCGAACTCAGTTTTACCCAGAACATCCTCAGCCAGCTGTTTCAGCATGGCTTCGGTATGATCCATCATATCGGTGTAATCCGCATAAGCCTGATAGAACTCAATCATTGTGAATTCCGGGTTATGTCTAGTAGACAGCCCCTCATTCCGGAAGTTCCGGTTAATCTCAAATACCCGTTCAAAACCACCAACGACAACACGCTTAAGGTATAGTTCCGGAGCAATACGCAAGTACATGTCGATATCCAGCGCATTATGATGGGTCACAAACGGTCTGGCCGTGGCACCGCCCGGAATCACCTGCAGCATTGGAGTCTCTACTTCCATAAAGTCCTGGCTTAAGAAGTAGCTGCGAATACCCTGAATGATTTTGGAGCGAATCCGGAAAGTTTCCCGGGACTGTTCACTGGTGATCAAGTCCACATAGCGCTGGCGATAGCGCTGCTCAGTGTCGGTCAGACCTTTATGCTTTTCTGGCAAAGGACGCAGGGATTTGGTCAGCAGCTGTACGGTACTCATATCGACGTAAAGGTCACCTTTACCAGAGCGCTGGACAGTCCCTTCCACACCGATAATATCACCCAGATCCCAGGTTTTGATCGATTCCAGGGTCTCTTTCGGCAGCTGCTTACGATTTACATAGAGCTGAATGCGGCCTGTCATATCCTGAAGCTCCATGAAAGCTCCACGGTTCAACATGATACGACCAGCTACTTTGACAGGGTGGCCCAGCGTTTCCAGACTTGCCTTATCGTGATCCTTAAACTGCGCCTGCAGTTCTCCGGCAAGGGAGTCACGACGGAACTTGTTCGGAAAAGCGACGCCCTTCTCCCGGATCGCAGCGAGCTTTTCCCGGCGCAGGGCTACCAGACGATTCTCTTCCTGGGCCTCTGCGACCCCTTCTTCAAACTGTTCTTCAGACATATGACGATCTTCCAGTACCGAATGACAGTGGCCATCCGGAGTGATTCGATTACAGCCCTTTTTTCAGGCTCGCTTCAATGAACTTGTTGAGGTCACCATCCAGTACAGACTGGGTATTTCGGGTTTCAACCCCTGTGCGCAAGTCCTTAATACGAGAGTCATCCAGTACATAAGAGCGAATCTGACTCCCCCAGCCGATATCCGACTTGGTATCTTCCATCGCCTGAGACTCCGCAGTTCTCTTCTGCATCTCCATCTCATACAACTTGGCCTTCAGCTGCTGCATGGCCTTATCTTTATTCTGGTGCTGAGATCGCTGGTTCTGACACTGAACGACGATACCGCTCGGCGCGTGGGTAATACGGACAGCAGAATCAGTGGTATTGACGTGCTGACCACCCGCACCACTGGAGCGATAAGTATCGACACGCAGATCTGACGGATTGATTTCTATATCAATATTGTCATCAATTTCAGGAGAAACAAAGACGGAAGCAAAAGAGGTGTGACGGCGGTTACCCGAGTCAAACGGTGATTTACGAACCAACCGATGAACCCCTATTTCAGTTCTCAGCCAACCAAAGGCATAATCCCCGATAAATTGAACCGTTGCAGATTTGATGCCGGCCACTTCACCCGCGGAGACTTCAATGATTTCAGTTTTGAAACCATTAGCCTCACCCCAGCGCAAGTACATTCTCAGGAGCATGTTGGCCCAGTCCTGAGCCTCTGTACCGCCAGATCCCGCCTGAATATCAACAAAGGCACTGTTTGGATCCATCTCACCGGAGAACATACGACGAAACTCGAGTACTTCAAGTTTCTGGTTAAGCTCATCCAGTTCATCCACCACACCCTGAACACCGTCTTCGTCTTCTTCTTCTACCGACATTTGCAACAGTTCTTCAGAGTCCACCAGGCCACTGGTCAGCTCATCGATGGTGGACACGATGGCTTCCAATGTTGAGCGTTCTTTACCCAGCTTCTGAGCATACTCAGGATCATTCCAGACGTTCGGGTCTTCCAGCTCCCGCTCTACTTCCTGCAACCGCTCACTTTTGTGAGCGTAGTCAAAGATACCCCCTAAGCACGTCAGTACGCGCTGTCAGGTCCTTGATACGCTCCTTTATGGGATTGACTTCAAACATTGCCCTATATCACTCGCTCTTGTCAGGTGCACCCGGCACCAACACTCATATACTGCATAGCTCCATCAAGAGACAACGTGTATTTGCTCTTCAGAAAACTATGGGAACGGAGAATGACAGCATTTAGCTGTTCATGAAACATGACAGGCTGACCTCTACAAGGCCATTACCAAAACCTGTAATACAACTGAACGATTCTACAACAATAGCCTGTTTGTTGGAATTACCGATACCCAGACCACAAACAGCATGTATACGCCCTTATAGAAGCCACAACTCATCCAGAAATAATGAAGGTGCTTCTATCTCAATGAAGGTGTTCCTATTTATATAGAGGAGGTAATACATCCCATTTTGCAAAAGTGAAGGCTCGTCAGTATTGTATCAGCAGCAAACAAAAAAGCCTTCAGTGGTAGTAAGCCTATAATCTGAAACATTACTCACGTTATGCTCCTGCTGCAGACTCTTCCGGAGTGACTGTTCAATATATCCAGAAGTGCTCGACCAGGGACTTTTTGCCATCAGGGCAGGCGACAAACAGGGATATCCTCTAGTATGCCCTCCTGGCAAAGAGGAGTAATATTTTCCAGATCGGCCCCGGCAATCATCGCCCCACCCGTTAAAAGCAGGCACACATTTCCTGCTAATGGCATAACATTCCTAAATGATAGACTCAAGCCTTCGTGATACTGTGTATGAAGGCCTCGAATAATACCAAAGGCCCCACAAGCCGCAACAATCCCCCCTCTAAACATACCTGAATTTTTATCATTATAGGAAGAAAGGTAAGAAATAGTGCCCAAAGCCAACGATAAAACACTTGCATCATTCATCATAACGTTCCACTTCTCCGTAAATGCTGACTAACCGTTCTTACAGTTCTCCATTGGACTGTTAACATATTCATTGGTTCGCTGCTCACTTGAAGTAAATCCTGCCAAAGAAAGCTACGATTTCACTGGCTATTCAGTTAGCATGCCCCATTTTTCATACTGCCTAATACGTTTATAGAGTAGAGAAAGCTGCATAATGCCTACCCAAAATTCTTCAATAGCACTGGTAGCAGATATCGGTGGCACAAACGCAAGATTTGCCCTCTCACTGAATGGACAGCTTCAAACGGATTCGGTGGAAGTGCTGGCTTGTAACGATTTTGAGAACCTGGATCATGCTGTCAACCATTACCTGACGCTTCAGCAAATAGCAGTGGATCATGCCTGCATGGCATTTGCCTGTCCGGTGAGTGGCCAGCAGATAAAAATGACCAATAATCACTGGGCTTTTGACAAGTCTGAAATGAAAGAGTCATTAAGACTACAGTCTTTCAAAGTGATTAATGATTTTACTGCCCAAGCGCTGGCGCTGCCGGCTCTACCTGAAAATACCCTGATCAAGGTCGGCAATGGAGAGGCCATTGAAGGTGCCACCAAACTTATTATTGGGCCAGGTACCGGCCTAGGTGTTGCTGCACTGAAGAAAGTAGGTGAACATTGGCTGCCTCTTCCGGGTGAAGGCGGACATGCGGCATTCTCTCCTATTTCCCCCATGGATCATGATATCCTTACCATTCTGCAGCAAAAGCTGGGCTATGTTTCCTGGGAGTCGGTACTGTGTGGCTCGGGTATTGAGCTACTGTTTGAGGCCCACAACACGCTGGCCGGTCAAACAAAGCAACTTAAGAACCATGAAATTACTGCGCGAGCCCTGAATGGAGAGGCAACCTGCAAAGAAGCACTGCTACACTTCTGCGAACTGCTTGGCAGAGCGGCCAGTAATGCTGCACTAACGACGGGCGCACAGGGCGGAGTTTATATCGCTGGCGGCATTATTCCCCGCTTCCCTGAGTTTTTTGCTCAATCGGATTTCAGAAAATCTTTCGAAGTGAACGACAAGATGATGAACTATCTGGCGACCATTCCCACCAGCCTGATTGTTCACGATAACCCTGGACTGACTGGCGCCTGTGAAGCATTGGGCAACCCACTGATTCAGTGATAAATGACGCTGGCCCTTATTGGGCCAGTACCAACCTCAATGCACTTGGTGCATCATTTCCTGCTGAATCATTAGAAATAACCTTCCGGGAGCTCCAACACGGAACTGATGGTTCATATTGCCAGCGCAATAGCGGAGCTAGAATGTTCAATTGTATTACATCGTATCCACACAGGATTGGCATTACCGTATTGTGAAACACTCAGCACTCAATAATGCAGAGACTTAAACATGACACATCAAGTAGCCCTCTGATTATATAAAGAATAAGATCAACCAATATATCAACCGGTTACACTCGACCAGTAGAACGAAACAGGGAAATCGACAGACTTTAGGAACATGCTCTGAAGTAGATTCAATGGTGCCAGTCCGCAGATGCACTCCCTCCCTTAAAACCTCCCCTCCTCTCTTTTCTGCTATGAAAAGCAGTCTAAACTAAAATGATACATATTTTTTGACAGCTGGTAGGGAAACCGCATATGGCCAAGGGAACGGGTGGTATTGGGTCTGCACTGAACTGGGTACAACAACAAGGCTCAAAAATATCCCAGGCAATAAAAAAAGGGCAAGGGACAAATCATGCTCGCTTTGGCGACATTTCAGAAGCTGAAGCGAAAACTCATGTTAACTCTGCAAAGAATTCAAGTTCTTATACAAAAAAAACGATTCTAACCACACGTAAAACCAGTCATATCCCTGTATCCACTCCGCTACCGTCTACAAGTCCGCCAGCATCACACTTGAAAACAGGATCAGATTCTACAGATAAACACCTGAATCAATTACGCCTGAGCCTACTACAACTAAAGACACAACGGAGCAATCAGAGTTTAAAAGTACAAGAAGCCTTAGAGAAAAAGAAAGCAGCCGTAAAACAGTTTTCAAACGCCTCCAAGAAAGCAGGTCTCAGCTATCAAGAAGCATTGAAGTCGCCAAAATTCGATATATACAAACAAAAATTCTTACAGGCGGCAGATCAACATAGTAGGAGAACCGATATTCTCAATAGCCTCAGCAATATGATCAAATCGATGGAGAGTCAAATAAATCAAATTGAGAAAGTACAAAATCTTAAAGCTGAACATGAATTACAAAAACTGTTAAAAGGTAATTAAATCACCAGATACTTGGGGTAACACCATTTTATAAATAAAACATTCAGTTTGGCCTGGTCAATATCCTGGGTTCTACATACTTGGTTTATCTTGGGGTTAAGGCCTGGCGATCGCCCTGCACAGTAGAAAGCATCAAACACCAGAACAGGCGAAATAGCACCGTTGTTTTCCGTCGGTGTTTAAAAAGAGTTTTTGTGTGGGCCTAAGCAACCCCAAAACCATCGCTTTTTTCACAGCACTGTTCCCATCAGTTTATTGATGTCTCAAGGGCATTTGTTCCCTAGTTTCTGACACTGATACTGACTGACAATTGAAGGAATTTCCTTTGTCGTCCTTATGGGATACGCCTTGCCGTCTTCGCTGGTTTCTCCCTGGTTGTCCACCGAAAAGGCCATGAGCATCTTCAGCAAACTGACGAGGGTTGCGTTTATTGGTTTTGGTCTGAGTCTGATGTGCACCAGATAAAGCCGGGTATCAGAGTCATTCCTATGCTTTGCATGGGATAGAGGACAACATGGGATCGTAATATTGAATATTAAGGCAGGAGAGGCCTGATATAACGTTATATATCTAACAGTTTTTCCCATGGGATATTATATTTTCCTTTTCCTGTGCGGATGTTAGAAGAGCATGTTCAAATATAAGGGTATTTATTTTACGGATGACTTTGCAGGAGAAAATAAAGAAAAACCAACCATTGTGTTTCTACACGGTTTTTTCATGGACAGCAGAATGTTCAGATACCAGGTTGAGTATTTTAAATCGGATTATCGGGTTATCTGTTGTGATTTTAGAGGGTTTGGGAAAACAGAATGGAATAAGGAAAGTTTTACGCTGGAAGATTTAGTTGACGACATATTGAATGTATTAAAAAGTCTGGATGTTTCAACGTGTATTGTAGCTGGGATGTCAATGGGTGGCTATGTCGCTCAACGGATGGCTTTATCCTGCCCGGAAACCATTAACTCTCTGGTTCTCATCGCTACACAGGCTTCCAGAGACAACCCGGATACCATCGAGTCTTATCATCAACTTCGTGACAACTGGGATAATATTGAAGCTCGGGAACAAATTATTGAAGCTTTGCTCCCCGTCATCATTGGCAGAAACAAAGAAGAATCCGAATATTGGAAAAATATCTGGTTATCGTACCAAATTGAGAATATCTATCATCCGATGACCGCGATGACTTCAAGAAGTGAAATTGATGTTAGTCAAATTCAAGTGCCTTGCTTGGTTGTGCATGGTGCAGATGATACCGGTATCCCTCTTCATGCGGGTGAGCAATTGCATCATCGTTTGTCGAATTCAACAATGGTTGCCGTTGAAGGTGCGTGTCATGCGGTTAACTTGACTCATCCAGACGTGGTTAATGAAGCTATAGAAAAATTTCTGGTTAGCTCTCGCACTTAAGCGGAAAAATATCAAACCCTGTGTGTTATTAAATAGCACCGTAAGAGGTGCTCGGATGAGCAAAAAGAGTGGTTAAATCACTGACTGGTGGCTGGATTCAAGCAATAAGTGCAAGCGACTCCCCAGTATAGGCTTCGAGTGGTGTACGCCCACCTCGACTGTAGATAAAACTGTGTTTCTGCCTATCTTAAAACCCAACAGGGTTGAGGTAGGCAAACATGGATACCAAACAACTTGAAGCTTTTGTTAAAGAAGTGGCCAAATCCATCAAGTCCGAGGGTGACCTTAACGACTTCCGGCAGATGATTTCCAAGGTGGCTATTGAGACAGCTCTTAACGCAGAACTTGAGGAGCATCCGGGCTATGAGAAACATTCTCGGAGTCCCTCTGGTAACCGGTGTAACGGTAAATTAGCCAAACAGCTATCGACAGAAGACGGTCCTCTTGAGATAGAAGCTCCCCGTGACAGAGATGGCTCATTTTAGCCTCAACTTATCAAGAAAAGACAAACACGCTTTTCCTCGTTGAATGACAAGATCATCAGCCTCTATGCCAGGGAGATATCGTTGCTACCTTCAAAGAGATGTACGGCGCTGATGTTTCAGAAACCCTGATATCCAAGGTTACTGAAAGTGTTCTTGAAACAGTTACCGCGTGGCAATCCCGACCCCTTGCCCCTGTTTACCCTGTACTTTATCTGGATTGCATCATAGTTAAAATCTGCCAAGATAAACAAGTCATCAACAAAGCCGTCTATCTGGCTCCTGGCGTAAAGCCGGAGAGCAGGAAGGATCTGCCCGGGCTCTGGATTTCTGAGACAGATGGAGCAAAATTCTGTCTGGGTGTCCTGACAGAGCTCCAGAATCGTAGGATCCGGGATGTTCTGATTGCCTGCATTGATGGCCTGAAAGATTTCCCTGATGCGATTAACACGGTCTTTCCCCAGACTCAAATCCAGCTCTGTGTCGTCCATATGGTGCGTAAGTCGCTCAAGTATGCCTCTTACAAAGACTACAAAGCGGTCACGACAGATCTAAAGCAGGTCTACCAGGCCACCAACTGAAGAGGATGCGTTGCTGGCTCTGGAACGTATCAGTGATCGCTGGGACGACCAGCGATCCAAGGGTCAGCAAATCCTGGCTGGATAACTGGCATAACCTGAATGCACTGTTCAACTATCCTATGGATATCCGTAAAGCGATCTATACGACGAATGCGATAGAGTCCTTGAACAGTGTGATCCGTAAGGCACTGAACAAGCGGAAAGCCTTCCCAACAGATGACTCAGCGAGAAAGGTGGTCTACCTTGCCACTCAGGATGCTTCCAAAGAATAGACGATGCCGATTAGGAACTGGAAAGTGATCTTAAACAAGTTTTTGATTCTGCTTGAAGACCGCTTAGCCAATTACATTAACTGAGGCAGAAGCACAGTTAGATTTACACTCTCGAAGTACGCAGCCGATTTTAAAGAAAAAACGGCCGTCCAGTTCGATAAGCTACTACCAAAATGGAATTATACCAATTGCCTTTTCTAACTACTGTATAACTGCCCACTGGCGAGAGCATAAACTGAATAGACGTCCAGCTTCGCCGCATAGATTGTTCCAGGCCTCGCAGC
>OODV01000322.1 GCA_900299555.1 uncultured Endozoicomonas sp. | reverse complement strand
GCCATGTTTCATTCCTCTATTTGACCTTTTGAAATTGGGATTGCAGGATTTAGGTGCCAGCCTCTGTGGGTAAGGTTAATCGTTGTCACTGGTCTCCTGGTTATTCTGGTTAATATGGGGTTTGCGTTTATAGAGTGTGGGTTTTGGGTGTGTGATGATAACCCTGAGAGATATAAGTTGTTTTTACCTGCCAGGTAATGGTTATTTCTGTAGTGAAAATAAATAAAAAGTCTAACAAAACTCGATTTTTTTGCTGAAAGTATCACCAATTTAGCGGTTTCTTCGGTCTTTGCCTTGCCTTTGTCGATCAATCTGTAGATCATCTCTCCTGCAATAACTAATAAAAACAGCCTTGAGCAGGAAGTATTCTGTGTTGTTAAGCAGGCAAGTTTTGCCGTACCTCTACAGTGCTTTCGCATAAAAAGAAGGGAAAACAGCTCATGAAGTGGTTGACAACATTCCTGTGTGCAATGTCACTTTCAGTCAGTGGTCTGGCTCTGGCAGCAAATTCGGCAGAAGATATAGCGGCCACGATTAAACGTAAAACCCTCACCTTTGCTGCTCCCATGTGGGATGGTTATACCCATAAAGATGGCTCTGGCCTCTACTGGGAAATTCTGGAAGAAGTCTATGCCCCCCTTGGATTTAAACTTCGACTGAAGAACCAGCCGTGGAACCGCAGCATGAAACTGATGACTGAGTATCGTGCAGTGGATGGTGTACCGGGTGAAGGTCTTGATTCTGATTATGAAAACCTGACATTCAGTAAATATCCGCTGGAGCCGGAATACCTAGCGATTGCCTATCAGGAAGGTACCGTAAAGTCTTTTGACCAGTGGCCTGACCTGACTGGGAAAGTCGTTGGGATGAGAAAGGGGTACAACCTGATTCCCGAAGGTGACCGGTACGGTGATTTTGAAGTTAAAGAGTTCATTAATTTGAAAAAGGGAATGGCTTTGCTCGAGATTGGGGACATTGATGTTCTGGTGGATGAGCTGGCTGAAATTGAAGCGGTTGCCGAAAAGGAAGAGATTGAACTGGAGCAGTTTGAAGTTGCCGAGTTTGTGACCGGCGATTACTACTATATGTCATACGGCGATGGTCATGTAAGCAAGCCGCTGGCTGATATCTTCGATGTGCGTATTGAAGTTCTGGCAAAACAAGGTCGTTTACAGGCGTTGTATGATGAATGGAACGTGGATATTCCCGAACCATTGATGGAGCTGGCAAGCCAGTAAGTGAATAAGATTTAGTTCCCTTGGTAATTACCCTGCTATAAGATGCAAAAAATAAAAGATAATAAGCATTAGATGGAGTGATTGTGCCGGAAGTAGTGATCAGTGGTACCGGGTTATACACCCCGGCGGGGGCCATCAGTAATGATGAGCTGGTCAACGCATTCAATGCCTGGGTCGATCAGGAGAATGATAGGAATAAAGCCGCCATAGCCGCCGGTGAGTTGGAACCACTGGCCAGAAGTAGCAGTGAGTTTATTGAAAAGGCGTCCGGAATCGTTAACCGGTATGTGGTAAACCGGGAAGGCGTTCTTGACCCTCAGAAAATGGTTCCACTTATTCCGGAGCGTTCCAATGAAGACATCTCTGTCCAGTGCGAAATGGCACTCCATGCCGCCAGAGGAGCGCTTGCCCAGGCTCAGGTAGATCCATCACAGGTGGATATGATTATTGTCGCCTGTTCCAATATGCAGCGCCCATATCCTGCTATTGCGGTTGAAATCCAGCAGTTCCTCGGTGGTGGCGGTTACGGCTATGACATGAACGTTGCCTGTTCTTCGGCCACATTTGGTATTAAATCTGCCGTCGATGCCATTCGCAGTGGGTCTGCAAAGCGGGTATTGATGGTGAATCCGGAAATTTGTTCCGGCCATTTGAACTTCCGTGACCGGGACAGCCACTTTATTTTTGGTGATGCCTGTACTGCTGTTTTGCTTGAGAGTGAAGACATTGCCAAGCGAAAAGATGGCTATCGAGTACTTGGTTGTCACCTGTGGACGCAATTTTCCAATAACATTCGCAATAACTTTGGCTTTTTGAATCGTGCGGATGAAGCGGGTATCGGCAAGTCAGACAAGCTTTTTGTCCAGAATGGTCGAAAGGTCTTTAAAGAAGTTTGTCCTCAAGTGGCCAGGCATATCTCTGAGCACCTTGAGTCTCTTGCACTTCATCCCAGTGATTTAAGCCGTCTATGGTTGCATCAGGCAAATTTGAATATGAATCAACTCGTGGCGCGCAAGCTGCTGGGGCGTGAGCCAGCTTCTCATGAAGCACCGGTGATTCTTAATGAGTACGCTAATACCAGTTCGGCCGGTTCGATCATTGCGTTCCATAAGCATTCTCTGGACCTGAAATCCGGAGATAAAGGGGTTATATGCTCCTTCGGAGCAGGTTACTCCATCGGTAGTGTGGTGGTTGAAAAGCAGTAATACCTATAATGGCGTTAGAATATCCTCTAAGACCCGGTGATAAGTCCAAACTTGTCACCGGGCTTTTGGCTGTATATCCTTGTCCGCTTTTCGATAAGTTTGTCAATTATTCCAAGCCAGACGATGTCTCTATAATACGATCTCTTTCAGCAGAGAACGGATGGCTGGCAACAGGAGCTTTTCATGCGCGTTATTCTGCTGGGTGCACCGGGCGCCGGTAAAGGGACTCAGGCCCAATTTATCATGGAAGAGTACGGTATCCCTCAGATCTCTACCGGGGATATGCTGCGGGCTGCCATCAAAAACGGCACTGATCTGGGTAAAAAGGTAAAAGCAGTAATGGATTCCGGAGCTCTGGTTTCTGATGACATCATTATTGCCCTGGTGAAAGAGCGAATTGCTGAAAACGATTGCGGTAATGGTTTTCTGTTTGATGGCTTCCCTCGCACGATTCCTCAGGCAGAAGCACTGCGTGATGCTGGCGTTGCCATTGACCATATTGTTGAAATCGCTGTTGAAGATGAAGAGATCGTCAAGCGCATGAGTGGTCGTCGTGTTCACTCTGAAAGTGGCCGTACTTATCATGTTGTCTTCAATCCACCTAAAGAAGAAGGCAAGGATGATGTGACCGGTGAGCCACTGGTTCAGCGTGCTGATGATGAAGAAGAGACGGTTCGTAAGCGTCTGGGCGTTTATCATGATCAGACTGCACCACTGGTTGCGTTCTATCAGGAGCTGGGTGGTGATACCCGTTACAGCCGCATTGAAGGTGTTGGCTCTGTTGACCAGATCAAACAGCAGGTGCTGGACGCGCTGAAGCCCGTTGTTGCCTGAGCATTGATTATATAACAAACAAAGAGTCGGGGGTGTGAAAGCGCCACCGACTTTTTTTGTAATTCATGAAAATACGGTTGTAATGAGCTGTCTGTCTTTTCAAAATAGCGCTCATTTACAGAGCAGAAGCCTTTCCATGTTGCTGACGCTCACCATAACAGTAAAGATTCCCCATGAAACTGCTTGCTCTTGATACTGCAACGGAAGCTTGCTCTGTTGCCCTTAACCTTGACGGCGAAGTGATCGAACGCTTTGAGCTGACCCCCCGCCGACACAGCCGTGATCTTCTCCCAATGGTTGAAGATATTCTGTCTCAGGCCGGCTTAAGCCTTAAGCAGCTGGATGCTCTGGCCTTTGGTCGAGGACCAGGCGCATTTACCGGCTTAAGGGTGGCTACTGCCATGGTTCAGGGGTTGGCGTTTGCGGTTGATCTTCCGGTGGTTCCGGTCTCGACGCTGACAGCTCTGGCTCAGCAGGGGCTCCGGGAGCATAAGGCATCAAAAGTATTGAGTGCCATCGATGCCAGAATGGATGAGGTCTATTGGGGCGCATTTTCCGAATCTGAAGGCTTAATGGTGCCGGTTGTCGCAGAAATAGTGGCTATGCCAGAAAATGTTGTGGTACCCGTTGTGGAAGGGCATTGGTTTGGTATGGGGACTGGCTGGGCGTATAGAAACCGACTGTCTGCAAACGTGGTTGATTGTCAGATTGAAGTCTGGCCCCATGCACACGATATAGCCCTGCTGGCTGCAGCCGACTTTAAACAGGGTAAAGGGCTGCCTGCAGAGCAGGCCATGCCGGTTTATCTTCGGGATAAGGTGGCTCTGAAAAAATCAGAACGCTAAAACCTCTTGAGACAGAAGGACCGTTATGGACACTCTACAAACTATCATCCTGGCGCTGATCCAGGGCATTACCGAATTTTTACCCATCTCCAGCTCAGGGCATTTGATTCTACCTGCTCAGTTGCTTGGCTGGAGGGACCAGGGACTGGCATTTGATGTCGCTGTACACATTGGTACGCTGGCTGCTGTTATAGCCTATTTCTGGAAAGATCTCTTCGCTATTGCCCGAGACTGGCTGGGCTCTCTCGTTGGGAAGGGCACTACACTTAACAGCCGCCTGGGCTGGTATCTGATTTTTGCCACATTGCCAGCCGTGGTATTTGGTCTGGCCCTGAAACAAATGGGGCTGGATGAGGCGATGCGTACGGTGGCTGTTATTTCTGGTACTACGTTGATTTTTGGGGCGCTGTTGGGATGGGCTGACGTGAAGGGTAAGCGTATTCAGCCTCTGGAGCAGGTCACCTTTAAGCAGGCCATACTGATTGGTTTTGCTCAGGCTCTGGCGCTGATTCCCGGTACCTCGCGCTCAGGTATAACCATGACTGCAGCCCTGATGATGGGCTTTACCCGTGATGCGGCTGCCCGGTTCTCATTCTTGCTTTCGATCCCGGTGATTCTGGGCGCTGGTAGCCTGTTGATGCTGGATCTGGCAAAAAGCTCTGTACCTGTGGACTGGCAGACACTTTCGCTTGGAACCTTGGTATCGGCTGTCAGTGCCTGGATCTGTGTACACTACTTTCTGGCATTTATTAACCGCATAGGGCTCATGCCATTTGTCATCTATCGGATGATTCTGGGTGTGGTATTACTTGGGTTTGTATTCTTCTAAGCAGGAAAGTCATGATCGGCTGTGTTGGCCAGCCGATCACTTAAGCTTTTGCTATCAAGCGCCTTTAATTTTATCGTAGGTTTTGTAGAGAACCGCTTCTTCCTTGGTAATCCGCTTACTCAGTGCTTTGATGATGTTGTTACAGTCCTGCTGGAAGTGTTCGGTGGTATTCTCACCTGTCTCGTAAAGGGAAAAAAAGGCCATTACATCATAAGAAATTTTATCCATATCAAGGGCATAATCAGTCAAGGTTGATTTCAGGCTTTCATCACTCTCTGCTGCTTCACGCAGGACCGGATAAAGGTATTGGTCTTCTTTATTCAGATGAGCCAGCAACATCTTTTTGGCGGAAAGGATTAAATCCCAGTCCTGTGGGTTACCGATACCCACTTCACGAGCCTTCAAGAGTAAGTCACTGATTTGCAAGTGTTCGCTTTTGAATTCCTGAATCAACTGAGACATATGTGTTCACTCCCTGAACATAACGGTTTCTAATAGTTTAGGACGTGATTCCCACATATGTCTCAAACCATTAATTGTTAACCAGTTTGGGTGGCTGGTTCACCTTCTGGCTCTTCTTCAACCTCCATGCGCTGACCAGGCAGAATAAGGTTGGCCAATACGGTGACAATGGCACCAAGCGCAATACCATTCCCCATTACTGTCTTGAGTGCGGTTGGCAGCTGACCCACGATTTCTGGTCGATAAGTGACCGCCAGGCCAGCAGCAACCCCAAGAGTAAGCACCATGGTGTTCCGGCGGGAGAAATCAATCGTCTTGATGATGCCGATACCGCCAGCCAGAATCATGCCGAACATAATAAGGCCTGCCCCACCAATCACAGGCTGGGGAACGCTGGCAATCAGCGCGCCCAGCTTGGGCAGCAGGCCTGCAGCCACAAGAATACCGCCTGCTGCCATGACCACATAGCGGCTGGCAACACCGGTAACCCCTACAACACCAATATTCTGGCTGAACGAGGTTGTCGCGGTGCAGTTGAAAAAGCCGGCAATGATACTGTTCAATCCTTCCCAGCGAATACCGGCACTCAGTCTCTTGCTATCCAGGCGGGTATCACAGTAGTTGGCCAGCGCGAGATAGTCGCCGGTGGATTCCACCATAGAAACAATATAGGCAACACACATGGCGATAATAGCGCCTGCATGGAACTCGATGCCAAAATGCAGTGGATTGGGAATGGCAATAATTGCAGCATCTGCAACACTGGTAAGATCCAGCCGACCCAGGGCAAACCAGAGTGCATAGCCAACGGTTAAACCAATGATAATGGCAGCGGCAGAGATAAAGCCTTTAAACCACTGGTTGAGAACCACCACCACGGCAAATACCGCCATGCCCACACCAAGATTTACGAGACTGCCATAATCCTCAGCGCCATGGCCGCCACCCAGCCAATCAACGGCAACCGGAAAGATGGTCATACCGATCAGACAGACCACAGTACCTGTCACGACCGGAGGAAACAGCTTTCTCACCTGAGGCATGATAAAGCTAAGGAGTATTTCGAAAATACCACCGGCAATGGTTGCACCAATAACGGCGGCAAACCCGTACTGGAACCCGATGGATATGGCGACGCCAACAAAGGCAAAGCTGGTTCCCTGGATCACCGGGAGCTTTGCCCCCATATTGTAACGTCCCATACCCGTTGCCTGAACGATACTGCCCAGACCGGACATCAGCAGGGAGGCGTTAACCAGAATAATGGTTTCCTGAACTGAGAAGCCAAGGACAGAAGCAATAACTAATGGAGCACCAATGATTCCCGGGAGTGCTGATAACAGGTGCTGAAGACCCAGTATCAGACACTTGGCCAGCGGGGGGCGGTCATCAAGTTTGTAGTAAAGCTCCATCGTTTCCTCCGTTAAAGCACCTGCTCCCAACTTATTGGCTGCTTAATGCTTTTAACTGTTATGTGTAATTATTGATCGGTGAAACTGGATTTTTTCAAACAGGGTTAAGAGATAATTAAATGAACACGATTTTGTTTTTAAAGGTTGTTGTTTGTATGAGCTTGTGAGTATTTAAAAACTCGGGCTGACTTGTTGTTTTGATTTGAATCACTGGAAGTTAGATTTAACGATCGAATTTTTAATTAATGCTTAACTTTTAATCATTTTCTTTTATCTTCGATGATTTGTTGTACAAAAAATGCTTTTTTGATGAACTTCAATCTATGGAAAGTATCAAAACATCATGAGCTGTTTAGTAGAAGATTTAAGGCATAGTTTGAAAAGTATTCAATACCGCTGAATTCATATGGTTGGGTACTTATTGCCAGTGATTAATATCCACAGGATAATCCGCCATCGTTTATGGTTGGAGGCGTATCTAACATGAATAGTAGTCATCACACCATAACTAGAGGTTAACGCTAGTGCTGTTGGTTTGCATCGTGCTGGCCTCTACATTTTTGATTTTTGCGCTTTTGAATAACGAGTAGTCAACTGGAATGAGTCAAGCAGGCGAGTATATCGATTCTTATTATCAGGCTACCGGGCACTCAGTCCCATTACAGCCTACTTTGACTGGAGACATTACTGCGGATGTCTGCATCATCGGTGGTGGTATGACCGGTTTTAATGCAGCCATTGAACTGCGCAAGCGTGGCTTTGATGTGGTGCTGTTGGAATCAGGTCGTATTTCTTGGGCGGCTTCCGGTCGAAATGGCGGGCAGTGTCTGGCGGGTTTCTGTCTGGGGCTCCGTGAGGTGGATGAAACCTTTGGTCCCCAATGGGGCAAGCAGCTGTGGGATCTTTCCTGTGAATCTCTGGATATCGTTCGTGATCGTATCCGTGAATTCAATATCGACTGTGATTTTCAGCAGAACTATATCGAACTGGCCATCAAGCCAAGCCAGGAAAAAGAGTTGAAGTCCTGGCTGGATCTGAAGCAGACCCGTTATGACTACCCCAGTGTTACCTGGTGGGATTGTGACAAAATCCGGGAAGTGACCTCCACTGAGAAATACCTGGGTGGGCTGTTTGATACCAACAGCGGCCATATGCACCCCCTTAACTACACACTGGGTCTCGCCCGCGCAGCAATTGATCTGGGTACTCGTGTATTCGAGCAGAGCAAGGCGGTTAAACTGGTCAAAGGTAGTCCAAACCGGATACTGACAGAACAGGGGAGTGTAAAGGCGAAGCAGGTACTTCTGGCTTGTAATGCCTATATTGACGGCCTCAACCGTAAAGCGGAAAGCAAAGTATTGCCAGTGGCTTCGTACATTGCCGTTACCGAGCAACTGGGGGATCGACAGCCCATTACCAATAAAATGGCCATGTCGGACTTAAACAACAGTCTCGACTATTTCCGTCCGACTGCAGATGGACGAATTCTGTTTGGTGGCGTTAATCACCCATTCAATGGCGAATACAGTGACTCTAAAGAGCGTCTGCGTCAGCGGATGCTGAAGGTATTTCCAACACTTGATGATGTGAAAATGGAGTACCACTGGGGTGGTTTGTTTGCAGTTACCCGGGAATACATGCCACATATTGAGCATCTGGGTAATGATATCTACACCGCGCATGGCTATACGGGGCACGGTGTTGCACTGACCAATATTGCCGGACGAGTGGTTGCTGAGGCAATGGCAGGTATGTCTGAGCGATTTGATGTGTTCTCCCGCATTCGCCACAAGTGGATACCAACGCCAAAAGTCCTCCGTGTACCAGCACTGGCTATGGCAATCTGGAAAGCAGAGCTTGAAGACTCCCTGGCTGGCTGATGAAAAAAACCGCCTTCTCAGGCGGTTTTTTATTACTGACCGGAAGTCAGTTTGGTAAACATGCGGTTAACCTGGCGGTTAATTTTGGAGGGTAAAACCTCAAAGACGAATAGCCGCTCTTTGGCTTCATTGGTTGGGTAGATGCCAGGATTTTCACGAATGTCATCATCCACCAGTGTTGTGGCGGATTTGTTCGGGTTGGCATAAGCCACATAGTCGGTGATGTTGGCAATCACATCGGGGCGCAGCAGGTAGTTCAGAAAGATATGCGCTTCCTCGGGATTCTTGGCATCCCTGGGAATGGCAACCGTATCAAACCAGAGGCCTGCACCTTCGTCTGGGATCACATACTCCACGGTTACCCCATTGCCTGCTTCAGTAGCACGGTCTGCAGCCTGAAGTACATCTCCAGACCAGCCCATGGCGACACAGATATCACCATTCGCCAGGTCAGAAATTGAGCGTGAAGAGTGAAAGTAAGTAACATAGGGGCGTACTTTCATCAGTAGCGCTTCGGCTTTGGCGTAATCGGCTCTGTTGGTTGAGTTTGGATCAAGGCCAAGATAACTCAGGGCCGCAGGAATCACTTCGGTAGGCGCATTCAGGAAAGCAACACCACACTGGCTGAGCTTGCTGATATTCTTCTCATCAAAGATCAGGCTCCAGCTATTGATGGGGGCATCTTTCCCAAGGTGCTCTTTCACCAGATCGGGGTTATAACCAATGCCAGTGGTTCCCCACAGATAGGGAAATGAGAACTGATTATTTGGATCATAGCTCTCCATCAATGTCATCAGTTCGCCATCCAGATGCTTCCAGTTAGACAGCTTCTTTTTATCCAGTGGCTGGTATACACCGGCTTTGATCTGGTGCAGCAGAAAATCTGCTGATGGCGCCACTATGTCATAGCCTGTTTTTCCTGAAAGCAATTTGGCTTCCAGTACTTCATTGCTGTCAAAGACATCGTAATGAACCTTGATGCCCGTCTCTTTCTCAAAGTTGGCTATGGTGTCTTCGGCGATATAATCCGACCAGTTGTAGATATTGAGTGTCTTTTGCGCTTCATCCGCCGTTTTGGCAAAAGCAGGCACTATGACAAGAGAAGAGGCGATAGCCGCGGTGGCGACAAGCGTGGATACAGATTTCCCCAGACGTCCGATCATGGTGAATCCTTAAAACAAACCATTGGTGAGCAGCCTGATACTCATATCAGTTGGAGCCAGGCACTCTACGATGGCATTTTTTAAATAATCAGTAGTGACTCAACCGAGTCGCTACACCCCCAGTCATCAGGTTGATGAAAATGAAGCCGCGGAAGATAGCAACATGGTTATGCGAAATCCATTGTTGCTGTATGGAATAGTGGTAAAAACCTATGGGAGCTAGGAGGCTGACCGAGAATAGACTGCCCTACTGCGGTGGCAGCAAGTTGGTCTAAAAAATCCTTTTTGTTCGGCAAATAGAACCACTATTCACCTCACAAAAAGGATTTTTTATTCTCAATTTTCTGCCATCCTCGCTACGGGCACTATTCTCGGGCAGCCTCCTAGGGCTTAATACCTGAGCATACCTTTGGGGGAGCGTGCAACCAGCCATGTATCCTGCTACCTAATGACTGCGCGTATTCATTGCAACCGATGCTCTGTAGGTGATAGATTCAGCCACCCTCATGGCTCATTTCTAATGCACTGATGTCTACCCAGCTATTTGTCCTTGCTTCAGACCACCCCTCCATTCAGGCTTTGCTCGAAAGCCTTGTGGCGCAACTGAATACTGATTTTAGTCATAGCCTCCAAGACGCTAGTGAAGGGACTCTGGTGGCTTTTGATGCGTCCGGTGAACTGGCGGTTCAGCGGACAGGATCCAAAGAGAAGCCGATTATTGTTGATTTTGTCGGTGGAAAAGCAGGGCACCGGCGCAAATTTGGTGGTGGGAAGGGGCAGGACATTGCCAAGGCTGTGGGGTTGAATAAAGGCGTCAAACCATCGGTGCTGGATGCAACCGGTGGGTTGGGGCGGGATGCGTTTGTTCTGGCCAGCCTGGGATGCAATGTCACCATGATTGAGCGTTCCCCGGTGGTTGCTGCCCTTCTGGAAGATGGTTTGCGCCGGGCGCTTGAAGACCGTGATGTCTCTCCTATCGCAGAACAGATGTCCCTTTTAAAAGGGAATGCCATTGAGTTGATGAAAGTCTCAGAAAATAAATACGATGTCGTTTATCTGGATCCGATGTTTCCTCACCGGGAAAAGTCGGCTTTGGTCAAAAAAGAGATGAGGCTGTTTCAGGATCTGCTGGGAGATGACCCGGATGCGGATCAGCTGCTGGAGCCGGCACTTGAACTGGCCGAGTATCGAGTGGTTGTGAAAAGGCCAAGGTTGGCTCCAGACCTTAATGGCCAGGCTCCCACTTACCGACTGGAAGGGAAAGCCTGTCGTTATGATATCTATGCTTTGAAATCATTTTCCGGGTAATTCCCCATGCGCTCTCTTATAGAGAGCGCACTCTTTGCCATTCAGGCCGTTGCTTTCTCTTCAGAACTGTTACTGACGCCGTATCGACTGGTCTGGTCAATACTGTGTCGTATTTCAGTGGTCAAAAGTGAGTGAGCCTGATCTGCGACTTTTTGAATATTGTCGCCAAATACCAGTTTATTGGTTTGAGTGATCTCCAGTACACCGTGATGACGCATCTGGGCAATAAAGCCACGGAACAGTGACTTGTCGAAAAACTCCGGCGCATTTAGGCCATGAATGATTGACAGGCGCTGCGCCAGCACACCACTCTGATGCTCCAGAGCTTCGGCTTCAATATTCCCACTGCCATTGCGAAGGAGCAGGCTGATCACCATATAGAAGCGCTCCAGAGTTTGAACAATCGAGCGTGAGAATACATTCAGCATGATGTATTCAGAGGTGGATGGGTCTGGCTGTAAATAGCACGCTTCGCCATTGTCATCCTGGCCCTGCGTAATCAGCCCTTCTTCCACCAGACAATCCAGCCATTTCTGGACCACGGCCAACGCTTCGTGCTGAGTCCACTGCAGGAACAGTTCCGCCTGAAGGTATGGGTAGAGAATCGCACTGATGCGCAGGATCTCTTTTCTTGTGATGCTGGCACTGTTCACAAAGAAACAGCTGATCAGGGACGGGATGGCAAAAATATGCAGCACATTATTGCGATAATACGTCATGGAAATGGCGGTCTTCTCATCCATGCTGATAATATCGCCGAGCGCATCGGTTTTTCTCTGGATCAGCTGCAGGTTTTCCACATAATGGATCATGCTGCGGGCATCCAGATCTGTCATCGCAGTCCGGTCACTGTAGGGAACCATCGACAGAAGACGTGTATAGCCATCCAGCTGACGAATCAGCTCCTCTTCACCCAGCGCATGCCTTGGTGAGGAGAGAAGGGCAATGGCGACCAGGTTTACAGGGTTGATCACGGCAGCAGAGTTGATTCTGCCTGCCAGCACATCGCCCAGATTCGACGTGGTTTTCACCAGCCACTCCGGTTTATCATCGGTGCCGGAGCTCTCTTTCCAGTTGGGTGCCTGTGTACTCAGGAATGAGCCCAGGTCTACTGGTTCACCAAAGGTAATCCATGCCTTGCCAAATTCATTTCTCAGCGCCGCCAGTGTACGGACAATATCCAGAGGCGACTCACTTTTCTTGGCTTCACCTCTCAGTTCTCCAAGATAGCTGGCCATTTCCAGCAGCTTTTCATAACCGATATAGACCGGTACAAAGGCCAGAGGCTTGCGATTATCGCGCAGGAAGCTGCGGACGGTGATGGAGAGCATGCCGGTTTTTGGCGTCAGGGTGCGACCGGTTCTGGAGCGGCCACCTTCGATGAAGTACTCGGTGGCAAAGCCTTTGCTGGTCAGTGTGTACATGTATTCATGGAATACCATGCTGTAAAGAGGGTTGCCACGGAATGTTCTGCGCATGAAAAAGGCACCACTCTTGCGCAGAATGGTTCCTACTACCGGCATATTCAGATTAATGCCCGCCGCAATATGGGGGGGCGGTAAACCTTCATAGAACAGAACATACGACAGTAGAAGGTAATCGATATGGCTTCGATGACAGGGAACGTAAACAATCGTATGGCTCTGTGCCAGCGCCTTCAATGGCTCGATATGATTGACTTTTACGCCGCTGTAAAGCTTATTCCAGAACCAGGTCAGGATAATATCCAGGAAGCGGATGACTGGCATGGAAAAGTCAGAAGCGATTTCATTGGCATACTTCCGGGCTTTTGCCTCGGCTTCTACCAGAGTTATCTCTTGAGCTGCGGCTTCTGCAGCAATAGCTTTCTGAATCCTGGGTGTATGAATCAGGCTGTTGACCAGCATGCGGCGATGAGAAAGATCCGGCCCCAGAACAGACGCTTTTTTCTGGCGGAAATGAACCCGGAGAATTCGATTCACCTTACGGACACTGCGGGCGTGGTTCTTACTGTCGCCCATGATTTCCTGCAGTGATAAGGCTGGGCTGAAATAGACCATGGTCTGCCGGCCATGAAGCAGCGTTGCCAGAAACTTCCGGAAACGGCCACCCAGGCTGAAGTTCCAGTCAAACAGCAGTTTAAAGGCAGACTGTTCTTTCTCAGGCGAACGACCCCAGAGAATGGTAACGGGAACCAGCTGGACATCCTGATGCTTTTCTTCCACCTGCCTAACCAGCTCTTCAAGCAGTTCAGGTGGCTCTGGCCGTTCTCTCTGGAGTATCAGGCCTTCATACTGGCTCAGAAAGAAGTGAGCCTTGCTTTGTGGGTGTTCTGGGTCAATAGGTTTATAGGGTCTTGGCAGGTTCGCTTTTATGCATTCACCTTCAAGCACCATGAGGTCTGTCAGAGAACGCTGGTGTATAACATAAACAACCGGTTTGCCGGGCTGCAAATGCAGGGCTTCGGGGTTATTGTTTTCAACCGTGGTACGAACCCACGTAGAAAGGAGTTTTCTCAAGCTATGGAAAACATAGCGATTCAGGGTAATGGGTTTCAGCATGGAACTGGCTCTTGGCCTGCATCCGTCAGTAAAGGAGACAAGAATCGTTCAGAAGACTGGTCCGATGAACCCGTAGCAGGCTTCTGGCTTAAGAGTAAAACAACGACTCTCAAGTCTGTGGTGAATTAGCCGGACATTCTAGCCTGATTGTACTTTGTTGCGCAAAATTTACTGGATTAAAGCGAGCTCTTTGTTGGAGGCATTAGCTCGGTATGAGTTTGTGCAGCAGATCAGGAAGCTCACAACATGCTTGTTAGGGGGCATCGATATTGTTTGCGGTCTTGCATGTTCGTTGTCTTATCGACAAATTTGTTTGGCTGGGAGGGGGCAGGGTTTGCGAAACAAATTCAGGAGGAGTGATGGATTCACTGTGTTTTGGGCTGCTAGGAGGTGGTGCGTAAAACCAGAAGAGATTCCGAAAGCAGTCAAGTCGTTCAGTCAGTGCTTCGAGAGCTTCAGGAAGAAGCTCCTGTACCATGGGTATGAGATTGTTGTAAAAACTCTCAAATTCTACTTCAAATGTGGAAGGTGGTATTGGAGGTTTTTTAAGGTGGTCTTGCAAATGGGTATTGCTTACCGGAAATGTCATGTCATTATCTATAGCTTCTATTAGAGGGATGCCTTCTCTATCAAAGGAAATCATTAAGTTTGTCAGTGTTCCTCTATCTCCTTGGCCGGTAATGTAATCAACGAATCGTATGTTTCTCCATTGGAGTTCTAGTTGTTGAAACTCAGTAAATGCGAGATTGAGGCTGTTGTGCATAATGTTCTGAAACCGTGAGTCAGTGTAAGCATTTTGCATATGTTTAAGTTTTTCAAGTAGTTGGTGGCTCATTCCTAAAGCTGTGGCAGATTTATCAAAATACCCTTGTTTTATCAGCCATGTATGAACAGTTTGTCCATTAATTCTTCTCATGAATAAGCCTGGTTTCTCACCAGTAATAGCAATGCCACATTCAGGAAAGTGTCTATCTATCTTTAGAGCTTTGGCGCAGTGCCAACTCAGGATGTTTCTTATGGTTATTTGTAAGTGACCAGTCTTGGTTAGTGGATAACTGACGCAGGATGGACTGCCGACTTTATACTCTTCTATATTCTTGGGTTCTTCAAACTTAACTATTGAAGGTTGGTAATATGTAGTAATGATTCCTTGGGGTGTATTTTTAACACATTCAATAGCATGTGGTGTTTTAAAATGCATTAAGGTATTAAAGTTACTTTTGAAAAATACTCCAGAAGTTACTCCATGAACTACTCGGATGTTATATTTAGTCAAAGACTTTTTTTGATACTCTCTGCCATCAATTGATATGTGACTATTTAATTCAAGGTGCTCTATGTTTACCTCATGTTGAGGTTCGATCGGTGCCTGCCTCATCATATTACTTTGGACTAGCAAATATCGGATTCCTATAGTTTTCTTTTATAAAAGATAATATCGGTGTTTAACCATTTTTAGGATCCTAAAAATGCATAAGAGAAAATAATATAGAACCATAGTTAAACACTATAGTCAGTAACAAGCTATTCGATTTTTGATAAGATCAATAAATCCTAACCTATTGATAGTGGTCATAACCTCTGCGTTACAGGGTTTACCCGATAGCTTGCCGTAATAATCAATAACACTTGTCCCCAGACAGTAGCCGTTAAATGTTTCAACCATTATATAGGCTGGCTCTATGGTGAATAAATCCGGTGCAAGTAGCCAGGCAATGGTACAGGGGGCATGCAGGTGGGCGCCTTCTTTTGAATATCCCTTCTGCACAATATGCTTGAGATAGTAGCTCAGCATATCAGCGGTGGCATTACTTACAGGGCTTTTCAGCTTTCGTATCTGCTCAATCTCATCTTCGAATATTAATGCCTGATAAGTTACATCGAGCCCAGACATCACGATGGGAATGCCTGACTGAAAGACAATATCTGCGGCAACAGGGTCTATATGAAAGTTGAACTCAGCGACAGGAGATACGTTACCAAAGGTTCCACCACCCATGAGTACAATAAGTTCAATTTTTGAGTGCAGGGATGGCCAGCCAATTAAAAAGGTGGCAACGTTCGTTAGAGGCCCTGTGGCAACGAGCGTCACCTTATCTTCAGACTGACGAAGTAAATCAGCAATCAGCTCTATTGTGGATAGAGCCTCTACAGTAAACGCTGGCTCAGGCAGGGTAGCTCCATCCTGGCCGCTTTCACCCATAATATCTGAAACAGGGATTATTTTATTGCTGAGTGTTTTCCTGGCGCCGGCTGCAATACG
The DNA here is from genome assembly GCA_900299555.1 of uncultured Endozoicomonas sp. Classification (GTDB taxonomy): domain Bacteria; phylum Pseudomonadota; class Gammaproteobacteria; order Pseudomonadales; family Endozoicomonadaceae; genus Endozoicomonas. The sequence continues at coordinate 6,591 of OODV01000322.1, read as the reverse complement.
AGGAGTCATACCTGCCAGGGTAAGAATTCGTAGAGTATTAAAGACGGCCTTATCCAGTGTCTGATTACCTGCACAGACGGTAACCCCCAGCAGGTTAAGCTTCTTGCTTTTACCAAGCATCAACAGGACGAGAGCATCGTCATGGCCGGGATCACAATCGATAATAACAGGGTGTGGCATAGCTGGATCTTCAGGCAATAATGTGCTCTACAAACAGACTTTCTTCATGGCTTGAAGGTAATTAAAGATCATTATGTGAGTGATGCAATAATTTAAGCAGGGGGGATTTCAGGTAGACTTTCTATAAAAATGATATGTGGGGGGATGCTATGGAAAGCAGCTTTGCTGCTTTCCATTTATGAAGCGTTAGGCCATTTGATCAGGCTTTCCTGCCCGTTTTCATCCAGTTGCCACCACTCGTCCATATCGGCACCTTCCTGCCAGGGACCGGAGTTACAACGGACTGTGCTTTGACAATACGCCTGAAGGCTTTTAGCGCACTGGGTATCGTCCTGCCAAAGCGTACCAGTGGTTTTAAACCAGATGCTGGTCCAGGCTTTACCCACGGCCTTTTCAACAATCATGACCGGAATCCTTTTGCCCTGAAAGGTGACTTCCAGATCATGAACCACGTTGCCACTGTTTAAGGTAGCAACGTTATCAAAAGTATCGTTCAGCCAGCCGGTAATAGTCTCCAGAGAGGTGTTCTTGGCATAAACTTCGATATCATCAACTTCAGTACTGTCGGTTTTACGTTGATCAGTAGTGCTCATTTTTTAAAACGTCATTTGTCGGCTAGCAAGTGACTAAGTATACCCTTATAGATTTCCTGCAGGGTATCAAGATCTTCCGCTTTAACGCACTCATTGACTTTATGGATGGTGGCATTTACCGGGCCAAGTTCCACCACCTGCGCGCCCGTTGGGGCAATGAAGCGACCATCGGATGTACCACCGGATGTAGATAGCTCTGTTTCCATTCCGGTAACTTCCTGAATAGCTTTTTGAGCTGCATTGACCAGAGCCCCTAGGCGGGTTAGAAACGGCTGACCACTCAGATGCCAGTCAATATCGTATTCCAGCTGATGGCTATCCAGAATTGCGGTAACGCGCTGCTGAAGTTGTTCAGCAGTCACTTCTGAAGAGAACCGGAAGTTGAAATTAACCTGACATTCTCCGGGTATGACATTGCTGGCGCCGGTACCGGCATGGATCTGCCAGATCTGGAAGCTGGTGGGAGGAAAGAATTCATTGCCTTCATCCCAGACTTCGCCCGTGAGGTCAGCAATGGCCAGTGCCACTTCATGTACCGGGTTTCTGGCCAGATGAGGGTAGGCCACATGTCCCTGAATGCCTTTAATGGTCAGGTGTCCATGAAGTGAGCCACGACGGCCATTTTTCACCACATCACCCACCGTATTGGTGCTGGATGGTTCACCAATCAGGCACCAGTCGATTTTCTCGTTTCGTGCTTCGAGGTGTTCAATAACTTTTACCGTACCGTTCCTGGCCGGGCCTTCTTCATCACTGGTAATCAGAAAGGCGATTGATCCTTTGTGATCAGCGTGTTCCGCCAGGAAGTCTTCGCATGCGGTTACCATGGCGGCAAGGCTGCCTTTCATATCGGCGGCTCCCCGGCCATGCAGCATACCGTCGATGACGGCTGGCCGAAACGGTGGGTTGTCCCATTTCTCTTCCGGGCCGGTGGGCACCACATCGGTATGTCCGGCAAAAGCCAGTACCGGGCTCTGCTCACCTCTGCGCAGCCAGATATTTTCAACCTCACCAAAACGAAGCCGTTCAACCTTGAAGCCCAAGGGTTCCAGTCTGCTGATCATCAGTTCCTGGCAACCCTCATCTTCAGGCGTGACGGAAGCGCGGTTGATCAAATCCATTGCCAGTTGGAGGGTTTTAGATGTCATATTCAGGGAGTCTGTCATTTATTGTTCTGGTAAGAAATCAGTATTCAGATGAAATTGAGATGCAGTCTAGCATTATTCACTGGGTTGCAACCATTTGAGTATTTCACGGGTAAACGGTTGCTCTTTTTCGGACTGAAACTCAGAAAAGGTTTTTTCCAGGCGTTTGCGGGTAAAGTCGGAGAAATTACGCGTGCCTTCCTCGGTAAAATAGAGGAGGTTATCTTGGATAGCGGATGCCAGCTCTTTACCACAAAGATCATTCACTGTCTGCTTGAAGCAGGCATGGCCATCAAACAGGTCTTTTTGACGGTAAAGATCGGACAAAGTCGCCAGTGGGATCATCGATAGCCAGGGCTGGATCATCGGGTTGACGGCATGACCACTGCACCAGTCGCTGATTTGCCATGGGCGGCCAGTGAAGGTGTAGAGTTTTAGCCGGTTCTTCAGCCAGTCGGTATCATTCACCGGATAGTTGTCCCAAAGGAAGGGTTTGCGTTGGAAGTGATCAGTCATTTCCTGCAAACCGTACTGATCATATCCCAGAGAGATTACGTGGTCTCCTGTCCAGAAAATTTCAAACTGAGGATCCAGGTACTGCCCCAGATCGGCCCAGTAACCTTCAGGCATTGCGCCGTAGACCCTCTGCAGTAATGGGTCTTTTGAGTAGTAAGTGCCTACGACAATAAATTGGGTCGCAGTGCTTTCCCCGGCAATAAATTCAGCAATTTCAGCCTGGGTTTTTGCCAGATCATCAATGTCGTTACTGAAATCATCAAAGAGAATACAGAGAATCTCCGGGTTCAATTGATTGATACTGGCGATTTTCTGTTTCAGCTGTTGGCGACTTGTCTGGCTTAACTCACGTACATTGAAGGGAGTAAGCCCGAGACCAAAACGCACATTGTTTTGTTTAAGCTCCAAACCCAGTGTATTCAGGTGATTGAAATCATTTTCTGGCCAGGGTTGATCCCACTGCTCACGGAGATAAGGGTCATTCTTCGGTGCGTAGATATAAAAATCGAAGCCTTTTCCAGCGCAGAAGCTGGCATAGGCATTTCTGGACTCCCATGACCACTGGTTATCCTGATCATATAACCCTTCAATTACACCGTATTGGAATGCCATCAGCAGATAATTCCCTGTTAAAAATAAGCCCAATCGACACTAAATCTTAGCCTACGACGTTTTCTGTTTGTATTCACAGAGATCTTCAATAATGCAGCTGCCACATTGTGGCTTTCTTGCCTTACACACATAACGGCCATGAAGGATCAGCCAGTGGTGTGCATCCATCAGAAACCCGTTGGGAACCAGTCTAACCAGCCGTTTTTCAACTTCCAGTACATCCTTGCCAGGGGCGATTCCAGTCCTATTCGATACGCGGAAGATATGGGTGTCTACCGCCATGGTGGGCTGATTAAAGGCGGTGTTTAAAACGACATTAGCCGTTTTTCGTCCAACGCCCGGCAGTGCTTCCAGATCTTTCCGGTTATCTGGTACCACGCTATTGTGCTTATCAATCAGGATCTGGCAGGTTTTGATAACGTTTTCTGCCTTGGCATTAAACAGTCCAATGGTTTTTATGTACTCCTTCAGGCCATCAACACCCAGAGCGAGAATCGCTTCAGGAGTGTTGGCAACCGGATAGAGTTTATCGGTGGCTTTGTTGACACCTACATCCGTAGCCTGTGCAGAGAGTATCACTGCCACAAGCAACTCAAATGGGGTCGTGTAATTCAGTTCTGTCGTTGGGTTGGGGTTTGCGTCCCGAAGTCGGGTGAAAATCTGCGTTCGTTTTTCCTTATTCATCCTTTGACCAGTTTAAAAAGTACAAAAATCAGCTCGAGATTATTTTAATGCCAAACAGGGTGAAGAGTCCCCCGGTAAGGTAGTCAATCAGCTTAATGGATTTCTGGTAAAAGTCTGGGCTGACGCTGTTGAAAATGCACAGGCCAAAAACAGGTGCCATAGCAGGGTTATACTGCCCATGATGGACACACAGAGCATGGAAATTTGCCACGATGGATCTTTGGGCATGGCAACAGAAAAGAGACTGATGACAAACAGTCCGGTTTTTGGGTTAATGATACTGGTGAAAAAGGCAAGTCGGGTAAGGTGCAAAGGTGACTTGAGGTGTTCCCGCCTGACTATGTCGTCAGTCTGTTTACTGTTCTTTTTCAGGGTGCAATAGACCTTTGACAGGCCCAGATAGAGCAAGTAGCTGCCACCCAACAGTTTCATCAAGCCAAATAACCATGGAAAGGTCTGCAGTATGACCAGAACGCCTGATGCTCCCAAGACTCCCCACAGAATAATGGCAAACGTTACCCCTGCTGCAGAGCCTATGGCCAGTAAACGGTTATAGCGAAGGGCGGTGTTCATAGTCAGCACCACATTAGCGCCTGGCGTGCAGCAGGCCAGTGTCCAGATGAAAGCCACTTGAAGGGCAGTCTCAAGATAAAGACTCATGGGGGTGTTCTGTGCAGGAAGATTAGAAAAGAGAATTATGCACAGCAAGTCTTAAGGCAAAAAGCTTTTTCTGACGAGGTGCTACTGTATCAACCCTCGTCAGAAGGAAGTGCGGGTGGAGCATTTTCCGGATGACTGATGACTGCTCTGTTTCGTCCTTGTTCTTTAGCCTGATACAGGGCGTTATCGGCTTCCTTAAGAAGCAGGTCATGGTTGGTATCAGCATTTAAGCGGTTCGCTATGCCCATAGAAATGGTAACGTTACCCAGAGACTGGCCGTTAAACTGCATGCCCTGCCCTGCGATCCGGGTGACCAGCATATTGCCCAGCTCTCTGGCGGTATCCAGATGAGTATCAGGGCAGACAATGCATATTTCTTCACCACCGTAGCGACAGACCAGATCTCCTTCCCGTACCGCCTGCTTTAATTCCATCGCGACCTGCTTAAGAACATAGTCACCGGCATCACGGCCAAAAGTGTCGTTGAAGCGCTTGAAGTGATCAAGGTCGATCATCATGACAGAGAGTGTTTCATTCTGGCTTTCAGCGCTATAAGTATGCTGCTCCAGAAAGTCTATCATGTATCTTCTGTTGAAAAGACCTGTCAGTGGGTCTCGTATAGCCTGCTGCCTGAGGTCTTCACGCAGGCGCATATTGGCCAGTGCCAGACCTATCTGTTCTGCCATGGACTCAGCTTTTGATATATTGCTTTCCAGGGCTTGTTGGTCATCATAATTAAGGTGCAGGACACCCAGTGTTTCTCCCTGTGCAACCAGGGGAATGCAAACCTGGTACAGGTCGCTTTCCATACTGCTGTGGCGGCAGCGAATTTCCAGACCATCTTCACTGCTGAAATGTGTGTGTCCTTTTAGCAATGACCAGCAATCACTGGGCTCAAAACGGTCACTTCCCTGCCACTGTTCTCCCCACTGAGTAATAAGATCCAGCCGATTTCTGGAAGATTTGATCAGTGTGATGGCACCGCTACGGCACCCTGGCAGTAAGTGATCTGCGATTGGGTGAACCACATTGGCAGCACTGTCAATGGTCGTACAGGCTGACATCAGGCTGCCTAGTCGCTGCATCAAACTGAGTTCGTGGGTTCTTTCTTTGACTTCAGTTTTCAGTGATTCCCGCTCGCGCTTGGCTTGTTTATCGAGCATGGAGCTGAAGAAGCGGGTGATCATAATGACCACAAAAACACCCAGTAAACTGATGACGACTACCCAGACCCAGATCCACATCAATTCGTCGGTGAACAGATTCATGGCAACAGCCGTGAGTATCACATAAGTCTCACCTGCATCGGAAATATGGCTTGCGGACTCATGACCATGTTCACCACTGTGATCATGGTCGCCAGGATTAACAACGCTTACCTTCAATGCGTAGTACATCAGGTCATACCCTTTGGTATGACTGTGTCGTGTTGATGAGCCTTGCCCATGTTCCAGAGCAGCTATTACTTCAGGGCGGGAAGCATGATTATCCATCTGGTCAAGATCATGTTGAGGTACTTGCGAATCCCCAATGACAGTCCCGCTTTCATTCAAGACAGTAACTCTGATGTCTGCACTTACGCCTATATCAGTGGCGATTACGTCAAAGTCAAAGTGGTTGTCGCCGTGCAGCTCGATATCGTCTCGTAAAATGCGTGAGGTTATCTCTGCAACTTGCTCAAGCTTGCTTTGATAACTTTTCAGCAGAATATTTTTAAAATGAAGGGTTAATAGGGTGAGGCTGGCAGTGAGCACCAGTGTCATCAGAATTGCCGGCATTGCCAGAGCTGCAGATTTACGGAACATGGCAACTTCCCTGTTAGCCATTGGGTGAAGGTTCAAAAGAGTTGATGACTATTAATTAAACTGAAGTCTGCTACTATGCCAGTCTTTTGTTCTGTACTGCCATGGCTTTTATTGAAGTTGTCTGTATTCACTGTCGTAAACCTGATGATATTGTCAGAAATGGAAAGGCCAGATCAGGGCTCCAAAGGTTCCTATGCCGAAGTTGCAACAAGACCTTTCAGCTGGATTATCTCTACAACGCTAACCAACCAGGTATACATGAAAGGATTGTCCGGCTAACCCATAATGGCTCTGGTGTCAGAGACATTGAGCGATACCTCAATATCAGCCGAACTACTGTTATCGCCCACTTAAAAGACTATCGCCGCCAGCAGTAACAGAGTTTCCATTCGAATT
>OODV01000286.1 GCA_900299555.1 uncultured Endozoicomonas sp. | reverse complement strand
AAAAAAAGATCCAGTAGTGTTCACGGACTTGCTATATGTTTTGTCCCGTACATAGAGCAATAACAAGAACTATAGCCTGTAGTCTTCATACCGGCCTAAGCTATGTAAGACATGAGCCGGTACATCAATTGCTTAAAAAGATTAATACTCATTTTCTGTTTATTTATAGTCACTTCTGAGTGGTCTTATGTTATGAGCCAGGACAAAACCAAAACTGAGCATCATAAAGACTCACGCCATTTTTTTAGGCCGCTGGGTGCTCATCCATAATGAGCTGTCTGACACCAAGGGCTTAACTGGTATCAGTATATCGAGTATCAAGAATAACGCTTCGCAGCTATTAGCAACCAACCTAGCATCTATCAGGCGAAAGTTGAGCTACACAAGGCTCGATAGCTTTTTATGGATACACCACGACTAGGGGGCGTTCTCGAAAAACACAGCTAGTTGATGTGCACTGGTTAGTTCTGCCGACTCTTCAATGGATGCTGTGCCAGGAGAGTCTTTTACGTGGATAGCGGATATTCTAAAACGTCTTAACCCCGCGTCGATGAGTAATAAATTCACTCAAAGGATATGTCCAATAGTGGCTCTGAAAGCCTATAATGCTGTCCATAAAGTCAGGTTCTGGTATTGATTCTAATAATGATGAAAATCACGTCAAAACATATAGCGCAACTTCTTCTATCCACTTTGTTGTTGCTGGCCTTAGTACTGGTATTTTATTTATCTCGCTATCTGAGTACTGATGATACCACTGCTAATAAGCTGGAGTTTCAGACCATCAGTTACTGCAATACCGCAAAAGGGTGCCAGTCCAGGGTAGGAGAGGGCACGGTCATGCTTAACGTCCAGCCAGCGACTATGCCAACGGGGCAGCCTCTGAATATCGCAGCCGATCTGTCAGGGTTTGCTGTAGAAAAGGTCACCATGGAGTTTATTGGGCGGGATATGCCCATGGGGCTGATGCCTTTCAACCTGAAAAAACAGTCTGGACAAGTTTCAGGCTCTGGAAGGTATACTGGGACTGGCACGATTACATTCTGTACTTCAGATAGCAAAATGGTATGGATAGCCAGGCTGAAAATAGAAACCAGAGACGCGATTCATACCGTTCTTTTTGAACTGGATACTGCAGGGGCGCAGTAGATTGCTATTCTCCCATAATATTTCTAATAACGAGTGGAGTTGATTTATGTTCGGTAGAACGATTTTTTATACCAGAACGGGCAGTGCTATTCGAACCGTGGTTAATGGTGTTATGGCGCTGATAGTGTTTTTAATGGCCCATACGGCAACTGCAGCACAAAACGAGCACAGTCATTCGCACTCTCATGCCCATTCCAAAGAACACTCAAAACAACGTTTAAAACAAGATTTACAGCTGCTGAATGCCACTGTCCGTGCAACGAAGCCGGGAATGTCTTCATCGGCGGCTTATATGACCATTCAAAATGGCACTGATAAGGCACTTCAGATTCGATCACTGACTAGTCCTGTAGCCAAGAAAACCGAGCTTCATACCACAGAAATGAACAATGGTATGATGAAAATGCGTCGTGTGGATAACTTAACTATCAATCCAGGCGATGAAGTAGAGCTAAAGCCGGGTGGCTATCATGTTATGCTGATGGGGCTTAAAAAGCCCATCGCAACCAACAGTAAAGTGCCGGTTACCATTACCTTCAGTAATGGAGAAAAGAAGACAGTTGTTGCTCATGCGATGGATGAAATCAAAGGTCAGCACATGGCACATTGACATCATCCTCGAAGTTTAGAAAAACCTGTTTACCCCTGCTCCAGCTCACCGAGCAGGGCTTCCTGCAGCTCAGAAGGTGTTACTACAAGGCCTTCCTCCTCATCAACAGGAAACACCGCCAGCATTGTGTTATCCCTTTCGAGTCCGGGAGTCCAGCGTTCCAGCCATACTTCCAGGTTAATGGCCTTTGGCTGGCAGTCAGACCAGTCATCCACCGCCCAGGCTTTTGCGAAATCCGGATGGGGCCAGATGGGCAGACACTCTTCACCATCGCTGGATGACAGCTCTACCCAACCTTTCGGGCTGTGCAGGCTCCAGATCTCTTCCCAGTCAGCTACCTTTTTCAGAAAGTAGTCATAACGCTCATGGTCAGCCAGTTTCTGAATGGATTCAAACTGTTTGTCGTTGAGTTTGTAAGTCATCAGTCATTAACGCTAGTGCAGTAAATAGTGGTAGGGAGTGTATTACCTGCGTAGGATTGAAAGCAAATGGTGCTGTAGAATGGTGTTCTAAATTCTGGATAAAAGATAAGACAAGGAAAACCCCGTGAAAAGCCTTGAACTGAAAATTCCCCCCTTACTACTGGTTTTACTGTTTGGGGCAGCCATGTGGCTTGCCAGAAAGTATATTCCTCTGGGCTTTGATCTGAGCCGTGAGATTCGGTTGGGGCTCTTCATATTGTTTTCCATGCTGGCGTTTGCCGTGGCTCTGGCAGGGTTGCTCAGCTTCCGGCGACAGAAGACAACGGTTAATCCAATTAATCCAGAAACAGCATCCTCTCTGGTTACTGGTGGTATTTATCAATATACGAGAAACCCCATGTACCTTGGGTTTGCTGTTTTCCTTATTGGTTGGGGCTTGTGGCTGGCAAATATCGTGGTGCTGCTGTTGGTGCCATGTTTTGCCTTTTACATGACACGTTTTCAAATAATACCTGAAGAAAAAGCCCTTGAGGGACTGTTTGGAGGGGATTTTACTGACTATAAACAGTCAGTAAGGCGTTGGTTCTAGCAGGTACTGTATGGTTTCAAATCTTCTGAATATTGAGATTTCTGGTCGCAATTAAGCCTGAACAGTAACCAATTGAGTGTTTAGGTAGTGTTTTTACTTCAGTCTGCAGCCAGTAGTTTTTTCCAGCTGTTGACCATATCGTTCAAGCTGTTATGAGCGGCAATTTTTTCGGGGGCATCGCCAGGTGAAGTGGTTATAGTTTTCGGGACACACAAGCACGGGTAATATCAAGCCTCTTAAGGTATGTCCGAATGTCAGAAAAGAAACCAAAAACCTATACAACGGAGTTCAAGGAATCTGCTGTGAAACTGGCCGTACAATCTGATTACCCAGTCACTGAAACAGCCAGAGATCTCGGTGTTAACGTAAATACCCTGCATACCTGGATTGGAAAGTATCATCGACCCATGGCATCTGGTAAGGCCGGGAAGAATTAAGAGTGTGTATACGATGAGCTCAAACGCTTACGTAAAGAGGTCGCAAGACTGAAGGAAGAGCGTGCCATTTTTAAAAAAGCGGCAGCCTTCTTTGATTCAAGGCAACAATTGACTCACGGCATAATAAGCCAGTAGTAGATAACGTGTTGGAGAGTGACTTCCATCGGGATCAGCCGAATCAGGCATACGTTGGAGATATTACGTAAGTCCCAACTGGCGAGGGCTGGTTGTACCTGTCGGTATTTATTGATCTGTACTCCAGAGTCGTCGTTGGCTGGTCTATGAGCAATAGCTACCTGGCACCGTTCAAATATGAACAACAACATGCTGGGTCAGCGTAAACAGTGTCCGGAAAGTCCTTGTCATATCAGATTTAGAACCACTAAACCTGCACCAGTTCGCCTTGTTGGATACTGCCTTATGAGCCTCTGAGTATGGAACCTTATGTCAACAGACTCCTGGCCCCCGAAAGAGGGGGCCAGGTTCATAAGGTTGACCTGGTGTAGTTCCTTATATATTCAGAAGCCCAGCCTATTCGCTTTTTCTCTTCCATACCGTGCACTGTGCAACCGTATGCTGATATTTTCGAGCAGTTTCCCTGATCACAAATGGAATATCAAAAGGTGAGTGTACCTCCTCAAAATGTTGGTTCAACGCTCTCTGCAGTCCGGTATGGGTATCAACGGCTTCGCCATTTTCACGGATTCCACCGAGCCAGTTCTCCCTGGGGGTGTACTCTTCAAGCCAGGTATAGGGTGACGTGATCACGAGGATGCCTCCAGGGCGGATGCGCTCATGAATCATCCCCAGAAACTGCGCCGGGTTATTCAGGCGATCAATCAAATTGCCGGCAAAGACAAGATCATAGTCGTTATAGATGGGTTTCAGGTTGCAGGCGTCGCCCTGAGTGAAACGGATTCGGTTGGTATCGATATCATCGAGGCCTATTTCAGCGGTATCGGCAATGTAGTAATCACCAAGCTCTCCTTCGGTAGGAACGTGATAACGAATTTTTCCCCGCTCCTGCAGTTCTGCCGCAGCAGAGATGAACCGGGCAGAGAAGTCGATGCCATCCACGTGTTGGAACCAGCGGGCTAACTCAAAGCTCGTACGCCCAACCGAACAGCCCAGGTCCAGTGCCCGGGTTCGAGGGGTGTCACCACTGACTTCATAACAAATACGGGCACAGGCTTCCGGATAGTTCGGAACGTCAAAGAAGGTTTCCCCAAAATGGAACGCCAGATATTGGGCGACAAGGGTATCACTCTCATAAGGGTTGCTGGAGGTATTGGTCATGGCACTGGACTCTACATATCGGAAGCCGGCATGCTGGAAGAAGTGACGGCGAAAGGCATACCGTGAATCTTTAATGGCGTAGTTACCCGTTGAGATCCAGCAGCCCCCTTTGATGAGGTTGTGGCGTCCATCAAAGGTTGGGGTTGAGAAATCATCGTAGCAGGGGTGAACACGGAATCCTTCATACCCATCAATAGGGGTAGTGGTCCATTGCCAGACATTGCCAATAATGTCACACAGTTCTCCGGTTCTGAAGCGATCAACTGGGCAGGATGAAGACCAGTATTCGAGATTGATATTTCCGGGTGCTTTATCCCACCAGGGCTGGTCAGTATCAATGGACTCTCTCAGGCAATACCACTCGGCTTCGCTGGGCAGCTGGATCTGCTTGCCGGTTACTTCTGACTTCCAGCGACAAAAGGCCTGGGCTTCATGACAGTTAACGTCTACTGGCCAGTTCCAGGGCATGTCGATCTCTTCGAGCATGGTACGATAGCGATAACTATCTCCGTCGGGCACCCAGAATTCGGGGTGGCGAGCTTTGCCATCATTGTTGCTGAACGTCGCCCAGGCCCAGCCTTCATCGGTCCACCAACGTTCGTTGTCATAACCACCGGCATCAATAAAGGTTTTAAATTCCTGATTGCTGACAAGGTATTCACTGGCTTTGAATGGCGCGACCTCAACTTCGAAAAGTCCATATTCATTGTCCCAGCCGTAAAGAGAATCATCATAATCCTTACCCAGATGCAGCGATCGACTGGTTATTTCAATCAGACTGTTTTCTGGTGCGGCCCCGGTCTCGGTGCAGTGCTGCCAGTAGTTGTGTGGCTGGACGTATGAGATTGGGAGCTGGCGAATAAGAACCGAAGATGTTTCAAGGTGGATACGCTCATGTTCAATACCCATTAGAATGATCCAGGCTGGGCTCTCCCAAGTGATGGGTATCTCTAACGGCATATTCTGTACAAAGTTGGCAACCTGTGCTCTAACTTTGCTGCGGTAGTCGCGAACCTGCTGAACGGTTGGCCATTGGTAGTTGCTGTCGTCCAGGTCATCCCAGGACATTTCATCCACACCTATGGCAACGGTGGACTCGATGTAAGGGTCAACGCGCTCTGAGATCAATTTGGCGGTGATCAGTTTGTTGATAAAAAAAGCGGCAGTATGCCCGTAATAGAAGATCAGGGGGTGACGGAGGGGGATCGCTTTTTCATACCAGGCTTCTTCACACGCCAGGGTTTCAAACAGCAGGTCATACTGATCAAATGTCTGGAGGAAATAATTTAACAACTCCTGTCGTTTGCTCTCGGGGTTGCCTTCGTTCAGAACCAAGGTTCGAGTTACTTTTTCCGGATGAGCATCTGGGGTGACACTGTAGTCTATCTGACTCGCAGTATTCTCAGCCACGTTTCCTCTCCTGAGTATTGGTGTGTTGGGACTTTGAGCAATCAGTTGAAAGTAAGCAGAACCAGCATGAAAAACAGTGGGGTGCTTCTTTAAATAGAAAAACAGCGTATCCATTACTTATTGCTATCAGAAGGAGGTGTACGGTGCAAATGCAATAAAGGTTTTCCTGTTACTTGTGTTTTAGTGATTTTATAAGCGTTTAGTGTAGTTGCTCATTATGTTTGCAGGTGGACCTGTGATCGCCTGTCGTGGTGAATCTGAGTGTTTAAGAGGGGCTGACTGCGCTTCAATCAGACAGCTGGAAAGCAGCCGCTATAGTGCTTAGCCGGGGCTGTATCTTCGGTATGTTATTGTTGTATTAAGTATTTGCGTTGTTAGGGCTATTATGGCAGGTGTAAAGTTTGCTATGATAGTACGTTATTTCGCGGGCGGCTGTTTTACCCGTTATGCAGTAGCCTGTGGTTATCCTCTGGCTATTGTCATGGCCGGGATTGTTGCCGAACTCTCTCATCCTTTGCATGAAGGCGGGGGTACTTCATGGCTGTAGTTGCCAAAAAGTCATCCATGATTTTTTTCTCGGATCCAGCTGACCATTACTGTCACCGGGTTCGTATTGTACTGGCAGAAAAGGGCGTTGCTGTTGATGTTCAGAACGTTAATCCGGAGAACCTTCCTCGGGAGCTTTCCGATCTGAACCCCTATAACAGCGTACCTACGTTGGTTGACCGGGAATTGGTTCTGTATGAGCCAAACGTCATGATGGAATATCTGGACGAACGTTTCCCTCATCCACCGTTGCTGCCTGTTTATCCTGTCAGCCGTGCCCAGAGCCGACTGATGATGCACCGTATTCAAAAAGACTGGTGTGCTCTGGTGGATACGATTCTGGATCCCAGAACCAAGGAGACACCGGCTGCCCGCGCTCGTAAAGAGCTGAGGGAAAGCCTGATGGCTGTTGAGCCTATTTTTGCTGAAATGCCGTTCTTTATGAGTGAAGAGTTTACTCTGGTGGACTGCTGTGTTGCGCCTATCCTTTGGCGTTTGCCTGCGCTGGGTGTTGAATTACCCAAGCAGGGTAAGTCAATTCTGGACTATGCTGAGCGTTTGTTTGAGCGTGAGTCGTTCCAGGAGAGCCTTTCTGAGATTGAAAAGGAAATGCGTGAGTAACCTTGGCTGGCGGCGTGAAGTAGTTGTCCGGAGGCTGTTATGACAATGACCAGTAGCCGTTCGTATATTGCCAGAGCACTGTATGAATGGATTCTTGATAATGATTGTACCCCTTATATTCTGGTGGACGCTCATCGCCGTGGCGTAGAGGTTCCGCAGGAATACGTTAAGGATGGTCAGATTGTTCTGAACATCTCGCCAACGGCGGTACGGGCTATTAATATTGGTAATGATTACATCATGTTTGATGGGCGTTTTGGTGGTCGAGCGTTGACGATTACGGTGCCTATCCCTGCATTGATGGCAATCTATGCCCAGGAAAATGGTCAGGGGATGGTCTTTGAGGCCGAACCTCTTGAAGATCAGGAAGAGCCTGAAGCAGTTCAAGCAGAGGTGGTTGAAGATGAGCTACCTTCGCCACCTAAAAAGCCCGGGCGTCCTCACTTGAAAGTGGTTAAGTAGTTTTCACTGTCTGATCCCTGAAAATAGTCGCTATGCGGCTCTTTTTTTTGTCCTCTCTTTTATCAAGAGTTGATTATCTTGATGTAAATTTCTTCATGTTAGCAATAATGACACTATAGTCATCAAATAAAGTCAGGCAGACTGAATACCATTCTGCCAGGAGTCGATTGGGCTAGCTGAACTATTTCATATAACATTTGGACATGGGCGTTATGCAAGGTATCGATCCTCGTGGAGGAGCACAGTTTAATCTTTGCGAATATGCGAGAGAGGTAAGAGCAGGGTCAAATCACGAATCTCTTGGCGGTTATCCGCTATTGAGGGGGGAAGACCGAGCTCAATGTAAGAATAATTTTAATATAAGAAAAAGAAAGATTACTAATACTCAGAATCTAGGTCCAAAAACAGTAAAGAAGCTCAGGCTTTCTTCTGGTGACGATATTCCTGATATTGCACATATTATTTGGCTAAACAAAGAAAGTGGAGGTTCTGCTCCCAGCGAGCGAATGCTAAATATTATCTCCTTAGGCAAGCAAATAAAATCTGCGGGATGGTGCGTTAAACTTTGGACCAATAAACCCATCATTGCTGAAAGGGCTGCTTTGGCCATAGGGTTACCTGATGAAAGCCCTTACAGAGGGCTGCAGCTAGAAGCTGGGGTTCGTTTCAGCTACGGAAAGACATGCAAAAATAGTATTGAAGTTTGTAGAGATAAAGGGTGATGTATCAAAACTGTTGATAGTGGTTTCGGGAGATAAACTCCCCGATAACT
>OODV01000638.1 GCA_900299555.1 uncultured Endozoicomonas sp. | reverse complement strand
AATCCTTAACCACCGCATCCGGTGTGACCTGCTGGCCATTCAACGGCAGGCCCCTCAGGCAACATTGTTCCTTAAAGCGCGCTATCCCAAGTTTGCCTTCTAGACTATCTGGGAAATCCTTAACCACTGCATCTGGTGTGACCTGCTGGCCATTCAACGGCAGGCCCCTCAGGCAACATTCCGCTTTGAAGCGCGCTACCGCTAACTGACACTTATTATTTCGATCTGGAGCTCGATTGAATTCTTGAATGACCTGGTCCGGGCTGATTTTTCTCTGGTCATTTGGAATGTTCTGTAAGAAGAGATTTTGCAGGAAGAAACCGCTTCGTAGAGAGTATCTGTCATTTGCATACGCTGTAATCACATCTGCTGGTGTGATTTTACGTCCTTGTAATGGTTTCTGTTTCCAAAAGGCATCCTCATAACATTTGCCATCAACTTGGGTGCCTGTACTTCTATGGGGTTGACAACTTGAGACGTGTCTTCGGTTAAATGTACTTGTTGAACCGTAAGGATTCCCGCTGGAGCTGCTCTGCTGATCAACCCTTACAGGAGGTCTTGGGCGGGGGTAGGTTGGTGTTGTCGATTTCAGAATAAAACCCTTTTCACTTAGACTATAAAATACTGCCGTTTGACCTCAAAACGATTATTAGGTTCATTCCATTTATGGTGTGTTGGGCATGGGAAAATATACCCCTCTATATCGCAATCGCATGCTGACCCGTGTGAGTGGTCTGAATTGTTTTCCTGCAGCCGGAGTACACCTGCTTTCTTCGGTGGTGTGTCAGAGCTGTTGATCTGATACACTCCTGTCTTTTTGAGTCATCTATGGCTGTAGTTCACGTTGCCTGTATCCATTGTCAACAAACGACCAATGTTGTTAAAAACGGGAAAGCTGAGACGGGGCACCAGCGGTATAGATGCAAGGACTGTAATAAGAGCTTCCAACTTGAGTATCGCTATAACGGCAATCTGCCTGGTACTCATGAGCAGATCATAAAGATGAC
>OODV01000320.1 GCA_900299555.1 uncultured Endozoicomonas sp. | reverse complement strand
GATGGCGGCACAGTAAAGCAACAATGTTCACAATATCGAGATATCCTGCCTTAAAGTTTGCGATTTTGTAATAAGCAAAACTGGCTGGAAGCCTTGGTGCTGTTATCTCGAATCACTTCAGTGGGAATTGCTGGGCCTGGGTAATCTGTGATGTTTCGATTGTAAGATCCGCCATGCATACTGCTGCGCTGGGATTCAGCCAGCCAGGGGTTGTCAGGTTGTAATGCTCCGGGCATTGGTTGAGCGACAGCTGGTGAACCCAGTTCGACAGGTACATCATTTTCGGTAACTTTTAAATAGGCGTATGTAGAGGCTGCAGTCAGGGCTGCAATGCTCAGGGCAATTCTTGTTTTAGAAAACGTCATAGGATCTTCTTCTTGTTATTAGTTATTCAGGCTGTAGCTAACTTAGCAACTTCCACTTTTACTGGAATGCCATGTACGACAGCGTTTCCGGTCAGTTCATCAATGACCTTTTCATTGGTGATGTCATTCAGGCTGACACCAGCGTGTGCTTCAGCCACTTTGATTCGGGTTCCCGGACGGTTATGTCCCCAGGCATGGGGCATGCAGACAACTCCAGGCATGATGTCTTCTGTGATCTCTACAGGTAGTTCAATACGGCCAACCACAGAACTGACGGCCACAGTGCTTTCCTGATTGATTCCCCGCTTGGTAGCGTCTTCTGGATGTATTAGAAGGTTACAAACAGGTTTCCCCTTAACCAGACGGTGGCTGTTATGCATCCATCCCAATGTGCGGCTGGTTAGTCGGCTAATAATCGTCAGGTCGTATTCGGGTGAACCTGTGGGTTTACTCTCTTGTAGTGGAGTGATAAACCGGGATTTTAGTCTTGGGAGGTCGTTGACCAGAATGTCTGGAGCCAGATCGATTTTTTTATCTTTGGTAAAGAGTCGTTCTGGCAGGCAGCGTTCCAAATGGCCAAGAAATACACCACCAAGGTTGTCTTTCAGTTTTTTCAGGGTTAATGCATCTTTTTTGAACGGGTTAAGACCTGGGCCATAAGGACCAAAGCGCAGGCCAAGGTCAATAATACGTTCAGGAGTAACGGCTTTTTTGACCAGACTGGTTGCTGTTCTGACTAACACTTGTGAAAGTGGGTTTTTAGCCCTTAACGCGAGTATTCTGGAAAAGAGCTCACTCAGGATTTCGAAGTCGGTATAGCCCTCACCCTCCGGTTTAAACAAGCGAGGTGAATATTTTGCCCAATTGATTGTGTCGTACAAATGGTAATACATGTCGTAATGACTTTTTTCAAAAGGGCCGACGGGCGGCAGGATAATATCTGCGTGCCGGGTAGTTTCATTCAGATAAGGGTCGACGGATACCATGAAGTCCAGTTGATCAAACGCATCCTCAAGCCCTTTGCCATTGGCCATGGAGAGGGCAGGGTTGCCGCCAATGGCAATCAATCCTCTTATCTGCCCCTCACCTGGAGTTGTGATCTCTTCGGCCAGTACGCACAGAGGTAACTCACTGCTGAATTCCGGTCGATTGCTGACACGACTGCGATAGCGATCCCAACTACTTTCTGAAAGTGAGAGTGAGTCGATTGCCGTGTTTGGGAACATCATACCGCCGGGCTCATCCATATTGCCGGTGATGATATTGACAACCTGCATCAGCCATTGGCAAAGGCCACCAAACTCCACCATGGATACCCCGGTACGGCCATAACAGATGGCCGATTCTGCAGTGGCATATTCCACAGCCAGCCGTTCAATCACATCTACGGGGACTCCTGTTACCTCAGCAATATCGGTGAGTTCAAAATCATCAAACAGGTGTTCAGTAATTTCCCAGCCTTTTATATGAGAACCAAGCCTGCCCGGTGTCGCCAGACCTTTGGCAAAGATAGTTTTGATAAGTCCTATCAGAAACAAAGCATCAGTATTGGGGCGAATAAAGTGGTGTTCGCTGACGTGAGATGCGGACTCATTCTTCCGTGGATCAATGAGTACAGTCTTACCACCACGCTTGTGGATATTAACAAATTTGCGCTGTGGATTGGCACCAGTGGACATCATGGCACCATTTGAAACTCTTGGATTGGTACCCAGCATTAAGTAGTAGTGGGTACGATTGATATCGGGCACGGTACCGAAAAACTGGTGTCCCAGCATAAAATGCCAGACAAAGTTGTGAGGCATCTGGTCAACCGTTGAGCCGGTATAGATATTTTTTGAGCCGAGAATTTTTCTCAGTGGCGCTATGCCCAGAAGTGCTCCCACGTTATGGGCAGTACTGCGACCACAGTAGGATCCGACAGCATCTTTACCGTATTGACTCTGGGTTTTAACCATTTGTTCAGCAGCGTAATCAAGCGCTTCTTCCCAGGAGACTTCCTGCCACTCACCATTAATTTTACGAAGAGGGTGCTTGAGGCGATCGGGGTCAGTATGAACATCCTGCAATCCGGTAGCTTTTGCACAGATATTGCCTTCGCTCAGGACGTCATTCGGATCACCCTTGATGGAAAGGATTTTGTCCCCTTCATACTCAACGGCGATACCACACATGGTTTCGCACAGATGACAGGTACGATAATGAGTGCTGCTCATGACTGCTGGTCTCTTATTGCTTTTATAGGCAGCAGGTATCTGCTGATTAATCACTTGTTATTAATCAGGGATCATAAGCGTCCTGGTTTATTTAATCAAATGTTATTAATTTTGAAGCTCAGGTTGGGAAATAATGTCCACAATACTTTGCACCAGTGTCTGGTGAAAAAACTGTCGGCTAACTTCTTCTTCTGTATAGAAATAACGGGCAAGGCCATGAATCAGCAGGCAGTCGATCAGGGCGAATCGGGCATGGATTGACTGCTCAGAGATATCTTTTACAAATGGGGAGAGCAGTGACTGGATACGTTTTGCTTCAGATTGAAGCTCCGGGCGTTGCAGTCTCAGCTGGCTGTACTGCTCAGAAACCATCAGCTGGCTATGGATTTTCAAAAACTCTCTACCGCCCTTTTCGGGGCTTAGCTTTTCCGCCAGGGGGGCTACAATAACATCCACCACCTGATGCAAATTCCACTCGTCCTGTTCCTGAAGCTGATCAATCATCCTTGACCGGTAGTCAGAAATAATCCCTGCATGCTTGTTCAGCACCGCATTGATTAGCCCGGCTTTATCTTTGAAATGGTATTGCAGGGCGCTACGGTTTTTAACCCCGGACGCTTTCAGTACATCAAACAGACTGGTGCTCTCAAGGCCTTTCTCTGCAAACAATTGTTCGGCTGCATCGACCAGTTTCTGGCGAGTGAGTTGGGTATCTTTGCGCAAGGGAAAACATCCTTATCTGACTTCGAGGCTATTTTCATACAGGCAGATAATATGAACAAGTTTATGGTTCAGGGAATATGGCCGACTCATAAGCAGAATACACATAATTTACAGGATGCTGATCGAGCATCAAACAGGAAATCAGGTTAACTTTCCAGGGAGCGGAATGTGAAACCCCAATTAACTTCAGTGCTATTGACAGCGTCCTTAACTTTATCAGCGCCTTCAGTATTAGCTGAGCTTTTAACCGAAGGCTATTCTGACGAATCGCTTTCAAATGAAGAGCTATTATCTCTGAGCCTTGAAGAAGTATTGACCCTTGAAGTCACGTCAGTGTCCCGGAAAAAACAGAGGCTGATGGATTCAGCCGCTGCTGTCTATGTGGTTACTCAGGAAGATATCCGCCGATCTGGGGCAAAAAACATTCCTGATGCCTTGAGAATGGTTCCCGGAGTTCAAGTGGCTCAGATGAACAGCAATACTTGGTCTATCAGTGCTCGAGGGTTTAATTATATTTTTGCCAATAAACTGCTGGTCATGATGGATGGGCGAACGATTTATACGCCATTGTTTTCCGGGGTTAACTGGGATATTCAGGATACTCTGCTGGAAGATATTGACCGTATAGAGGTCATCCGTGGACCCGGTGCTGCACTGTGGGGAGCGAATGCGGTCAATGGTGTAATAAATATCATTACCAAAAAAACCAGTGACACCCATGGTAGCTTGCTGACATTAGGAACAGGCAGTCAGGAAAAACTGTCAGGTAGTTACCGGTATGGTGGTGAACTTAATGAAAGTGCTGATTACCGGGTTTATGTAAAATCTTTTGCTCGTGATGGTTTGGTAGATAAAGCCGGAGGTGATGCTAATGATGACTGGCATATCAGTCGGGTAGGGCTTCGGGTTGATTGGGATGAGATCAAAAATGGAGCTTTAACGGTTCATGGTGCGTTTTATGATGGTAATACCCGTCCACCAGTAAGGACTCTGGATACGGCATCACCCTCCATGGAAATCATCACTGATCATGACAGAAAGCAGCAGGGTGGTAATATGTTGGCTCACTGGAGCCAGCGGTGGGCAGATAACAGTGAGCTTTCGGCGAAAGGTTACTACGACCGTTATGAAAATCAGGATTACCGGCTGACTGAAATTCGGGATACTCTGGATTTTGAAGTGCAGCATCGTTTTCTGTGGAACGAGACTCAGGAGATTATCTGGGGGCTGGGTTATCGCTCCTCATGGTATGAGCTATCAGGAAGGAATTTTGTTGGGGGCAGGGATGATAGTCCACAGGAGGAGCTGTTCAGTGCGTTTATTCAGGATGAAATACAGTTGAGCCCTGAGCTTCATCTGACATTGAGCTCCCGTCTTGAGCATCATACCGCAACGGATTATGAATTTCAGCCGAATGCCCGGATAGCGTGGAATATAGATGACCAGTCTACAGCCTGGGCATCGGTGTCAAGAGCTGTCAGGACACCCGCAATTACTGAGAGGGATTTGGAGGTTAACGGGCTGGTTGAGATCCCTTTGCCACCAGCATTAGGTTTGCCAGGGTTTCAACGGATCGTTGGCAATCCAGTTATGAAATCTGAAACGTTGACGTCAGTTGAAGCTGGCTATCGACATCAGATTAACAGCGTTGTCAATATCGATATTACTGGTTTTTTTAATGATTACAGGGATCTTACCAGTATCTCCGTGAGTGATGATTGTCCAGCTGCCACAGTAGCTGAGGTGCCGGGAGTTGGGTGTCAAATGGGGGGGTATTATTTAATCCCCTCTCAGCTTATTAATGGCCTCAATGCAAAAACCTACGGGCTGGAATTGGCTGTGGACTGGCGTGTCCATGACTGGTGGAGGGTTAAAGCCGATATAAGCCTGCTTCAAGTGGACGCATCCCGTAAAACCAATGATGACTTTAATACGGTAGCTGAAGCACAGTTGGAGTCAGTTAGTGCCAGTCATTCCGCAAGCCTTCGTTCAATAATGGACCTGCCGGGTAACTGGAGTTTTGACAGCTGGATTCGCTATATGGGTGAACGTGGAGATACAGTGACTGCAACGCTGGTGGATGATTATGCAGCGCTGGATGTTCGTTTTGCCCGAGACGTTAACCCTAATCTTAAATTGTCCCTTACTGGCAAAAATCTGTTTGATACCTCCAGACTGGAGTTTACCGAGAATTATACCGGGTTGATCGCTACCGAGATTGAGCCATCCTGGTACGCTCAGATCCAGTGGAACTTTTAGGTCCGCGGTAATATAGGCAAGGAATCCGGGAATGACCTTGAGATCCTGTTGGTATCGCTATTGTTTGGCTCTGCTATTGCTATCAGAGCTGGCTATATCGGCTCCTAAAGTTGAGGAGGGGCGGATTAAAGCAGTGGTGGCCTATAAAATTACCCACTTTGTGGTTTGGCCAGATAAGCCAAGCATTCTGAAGCTCTGTACTCTGGGTTCCAGTAAGCTTTCGGAAATACTGGGGGGCGTTGTTAAGCAGGCAGGGAAAGAGAATAGAATTTTGGTGAATCCCCTGAAATTGGGTTCAGATTATACAAGCCATTGTGATGCCCTTTATATCCGGGATCTTGATGAAAGTGATGTAAGAGTAGTATTAAGTAATCTGAAAGAGTGGCCTGTTCTGACCATTGGTGACAGCGAAGAATTTGCTCGTGATGGTGGAATGGTGGGTCTTTATACCGAAGACGACAAAGTACGTTTTGCTGTCAATATCAAAGCGGTTAAGCAGGCAGGGCTTTTGGTTAAGTCGCAGTTACTGAGTCTTGCAAAAGTGATTCAGTAACTGCAGATAAAGTTCACTTTTCTCTAAATATTTCCGGTTACCCTTACTCGTTTACTCTCTTTGGTTATCTTGGGCTCTAAGTTCTTTCTCCTTTCTTCCAGGCGACGATCAATAATATTCTTAATCGCAATCAGGAAGCCCATAAAGACAAAGGCGCCGGGCGGGAGAATGGCAAACAAAAACTGCGTGTAGTTGGGGATAACCGTAATGGTCCAGTCAGCGGCAACCGGGCCGAGGAGCAGATCCATGCCTGCGAACAGGGTACCCTGACCAATCAGTTCACGCAGTGAACCCAGTAATACCAGGATCACGGCAAAGCCGGTACCCATCATCAAACCATCAAAAGCGGCTGGCAGAACTGGATTCCTGGAAGCAAAGGCATCGGCTCGACCCAGGATAATGCAGTTAGTCACAATCAACGGAATAAAAATACCCAGTATCCGGTAGAGCTCATAGGTGTAGGCCTGCATCAGCAGTTCGATACAGGTGGTGAATGACGCAATAATCATCACAAACACCGGCAGGCGAATGGCATCTGTAACCTGATGTCGTATAAGAGATACCGCAACGTTGGAGCCCATCACAACCAGCATGGTGGCTATACCCAGGCCAAGCGCATTGACTACGCTGCTGGAAACCCCCAGCAGTGGGCACAGGCCTAACAGCTGAACCAGTGCCGGGTTGTTTTTCCAGAGACCGTCCAGAGCAATCTTTGCGGCCTGACTTGTGGGAGATGTTTCATTCGTCATTTTGAATCTCCTCGCGGACTCCGGTCATCCTGAGCGGATCCAGCAATAGATTGCGATTTGCCTCAAAGTATTGGAGTGCACGGTAAACCGCGGCAACAACCGCTCTAGGGGTTATGGTGGCACCGGTAAACTGATCAAATTCACCGCCGTCTTTTTTCACGCCCCAGCCTTCGCCTGCAGGGTTGCTCAACGATTTGCCGGCAAAGCCGAGAATCCAGTCGGTGACATTGGTGTTGATCTTGTCGCCAAGCCCTGGGGTCTCTTTGTGAGTAATGGCCCTGACACCTGCCAGTGTGCCATTGCGGTTGATGCCAACCAGAAGCTCAATTCGCCCGCTATAACCGTCAGGTGCGGTGACCGGCAGAATGACAGCAGAGACCTCCCCATCATTCAGAGCAATATAGGCTTCGCGTTGATCCTGGCTTGAGAGTAAGCGGGATGGCTCCAGAACAATTTTGGAATCAACAAGCACATTGTCGTGAGTGTCTGCCGGTAAAATTTCCATCAGTGCTTTGGCTTCATAGGCGCGAACCTGCGTTTCTATTCGCTCCTGAGTCATGATCCAGGTAACGGAAATAAGGCCTACGGTAAATACGGCAAACAGACCAAGGCCCAGGCTGTTGCGAAAAATGCTCTGAAGCAGGCCATTCCCGCTGGGGGGCTTGCTGTCGGTTGTGTCTTTTAAAGGAATCTGGCCGTCACTCATGATTCAGTCCTTCTTTGGCAGGCCTTTATTGGCCTTGCGATGGCCATACGTGCGTGGCTGGGTGTAATAGTCGATGGTGGGGGCTGCCATATTCATCAGCAACGTAGCAAAGGCGACACCGTCCGGGTAACCACCCCAGGCACGGATTACGTACACCATCACGCCGACACCTGCACCAAAAATCAGGCGTCCACGGTTACTGGTTGCACCGCTGACCGGATCCGTAATGATGAAAAATGCACCCAGCATGGTGGCCCCACTGAGCAGGTGGAACAGTGGGGAACCATGACTGTCTGACCCGGTACCACTCCAGAAGAGAGTTGCCATCACGGCAATGGCGGCCAGCATTCCCGCAGGGGCATGCAAGGTGAATACTTTCCGCCAGATAAGAAAGACACCGCCGGCCAGATAGGCCAGGTTAACCCATATCCAGCCACGGCCGGCCAGTCCATCAAATACCGGGCTGGCTTCCCACAGCTCATTGATGGTCAGACTTTTGTTTTCCCTCAACACATCCAGTGGGGTGGCCATGCTGATGGCGTCAACACTGACACCCTGCCCCAGGGGGAAAATGGTGAACAGTGCATCGGTCAGACTGTTGTTATGGCCTTCCAGCCCCAGTGGTGGCAGCCAGGTGGTCATCTCCTGTGGAAACGAAATCAGTACCAGAACATAGCCCAGCATGGCCGGGTTAAAGGGGTTCTGACCCAGGCCTCCATAGAGGTGTTTGCCGATGACCATACCGAAGGATACAGCGACCAGTGACAGCCACCAGGGAGCAAAAGGTGGTAATGCCAGCCCCAGCAGTAAACCGGTTACCAGGGCGCTGCAATCACTCAAATAGAAGCTCACGGACCGTTTGCGCAGTGATACCACTGCCGCTTCACAGCCCATTGCGATCAGGGAACACCAGAGAACATTGATCAGTGTGCCCCAGCCAAAAAAGACCGTTTGTGCAATCAGGCCGGGGATGGTGGCCATGATAACCAGATTCATGACTCGCTGAGTGCTGTTTTGTCCCAGCGTGTGGGGTGAGGTCTCTCTTCCCCTCTGGCTGATGGATGATCTGCTGTTAATCAAAGCCATTCAACGATTCCGCTCTTGTGTGTCTTTCTCGTGCATATTTAGCTCAAGGCTGCTGGTCATGAAAGTGTCTCCAGAGCCTGTTTCATGTCCGCCGCCTTTTGTTCTGCTTCTGCCAGCTGTTGTTTCAGCGTATCCAGTTCATCGTCACCGGCACTGGAGATCGCTCGCTGAAGCTTTTTTACCGCAGCATTGGCCATGGCCGACTCGATTTTCAGCTTCTTGGCTTCATCGCTTAATGGGGCTTTGGCCTTTTTTTCGGACGTATTTGTATCCGCAGAGGGCGTTTCGCTGGCTGGAGGCTCTGCTGCTTCTACTACAGTGCCGTTGGTAAGATTATCCAGCGCCTGCTGCATTTCAGCTGCTTTTTGCTGGGCTTCCGCCAGTTGCTGTTGCACTTTCTCCAGCTCATCGTCACTGGCACTGGTGATGGCTCGCTGAAGCTTTTTAACGGCTGCATTGGCCATAGCTGACTCTATTTTCAGCTTCTTGGCTTCGTCGCTTAACGGAGCTTTGGCTTTTTTTGCCGATGGTTTTGCATCAGCGGAAGGTGTTATCGCCGTTTCTGCCGGAGGGGCTGAAACGACGACTTCAAGGCTCTTGATTTTTGCCTGACACTCATCGACGGCTTGCTGAAGAGACTCTGTGCTCTCATTGTTGCTTTCAACCGCTTCAGCCAGTGCACGCTCTGCTTTTTTCAAAGCAGCTTTGGCCATGGCCAGTTCAACCTTACGTTTCTTCTCATCGTCAGAGAGTACCGGTTTGGCTGATTTGGCAGGTTTGTCTTTAGTGCTGTCATTAGCAGTATCAGTTTGAGCGTTTTCGTCAAATGACTGCTGAAGCTTGGTGACCTGATCATTCAACATCTGAAGGTTAGACTTCAGCTGTTCAATATCCCCATTGCCAGAGGCTTCTGCAGCCGCAAGCGCTCTTTCCGTCTTTTTGGCCTGGGCTTTGGCCATAGACAGTTGAACTTTCAGTTCTTTATGTTTGGCTGAAAGCTGTTGACTTGGGGCCGAAGGCTCTTGTCTGGCAGGTGTAGATTCAGAAGACCCTGCAGCAGCGGCTGCCTTTCGTGCTTTTGCCCGGGCAATGGCGGCCTGAATTGGGTCTTCTTCTGCTTTGGCATCGCTCTCGGTGTTTTCTGCTGCCTTGGCGGCCTTCAGTTTTGCAGCCCGCTCAGCATTGGCTTTACGTTTGGCTTCTTTCT
Source organism: uncultured Endozoicomonas sp. (assembly GCA_900299555.1). Classification (GTDB taxonomy): domain Bacteria; phylum Pseudomonadota; class Gammaproteobacteria; order Pseudomonadales; family Endozoicomonadaceae; genus Endozoicomonas. The sequence continues at coordinate 31,672 of OODV01000320.1, read as the reverse complement.
CTGCTTTTTCCTGTTCCAGTCGGGCCAGGCGACCTTCGTAGCGCTGTTTAGAGCGCTCGGATTTGGCGTGTTTGGCTTCCTGGGTTCGAATAGCTCCTTTGGATGCCCGGTAATATTGAACCAGTGGAATAGACGACGGGCAGACGAAGGAGCAGGCACCACACTCAATGCAGTCAAACAGGTTGTGGTGCATAAGCTGCTCATGGTTCTCAGCCTTGGCATGCCAGTAAAGCTGTTGAGGCAGCAATGACGATGGACACGCTTCTGCACAATGCCCACAACGGATACAGGCCTGGGCATCCGGAGCGTCTGGAAACTCATCCTGAGTCGCGGCAATCAGGCAGTTTGATGTTTTGATCACCGGGATATCCAGGCGGTCCACACTGAAGCCCATCATGGGACCGCCAAACACCAGTGTCGATAGCTCGGACTCCTTCAGCGCAGCGAAGTGCAGCAGGTCTTCCGCCAGTGTACCGATTAATGCGTCTACATTTTGTGGTGCTACCAGTGCATCGCCAGTAAGCGTGGTGATGCGAGAGATCAGCGGCTTGCCTTCGAGAATGGCTTCTTTGACCGCAACGGCGGTTCCCACGTTCTGGACCACCATGCCTAGATCTGCAGGCAGCTTTCCAGACGGTACCTCCTGACCGGTAAGGATCTGGATCAGCTGTTTTTCACCACCGGAAGGGTAGATGGTTGGGAAAACGACGATGTCTATATTCTTACCGGTCGCTGCTTTTCGCATCGCGGCGATGGCTTCCGGTTTATTGTCTTCAATACCGATCAGGCACTCCTGGGCCCCAAGCATGTATTGGAGGATTTCTGCTCCCTGAATAACCGCTTCCGCCTTTTCGCGCATAAGCATGTCGTCAGCGGTGATATAGGGCTCACACTCAGTACCATTGAGAATCAACGTGTTGATTACTGTGTTGGGAGCCAGTTTGATGGCGGTTGGGAAACCCGCGCCACCCATGCCACTGATACCGGCATCACGAACTTTCTCTACCAGTTCAGCAGGCGACAACTGACGATAATCCGCTACTGGAGCCAGTTCACACCATTGATCCTGCCCATCGGTTTCCAGAATGATGCACAGGTCATACATGCCTGAGGCGTGAGGAATAGGGCGGTTCTCAATGGCTGTGATAATGGCCGAGGTGGGGGCATGCAAAGCGGTGCTGACAAAGCCGGACGCTTTGGCAATCATCTGGCCTTTGAGTACTTTGTCTCCAACGCTGATAATCGGATCAGCGGGCGCGCCGGCGTGCTGAGATAATGGCAGAACCAGTGTTTTAGGCAGAGGCGGAACACTGACAGGACAGCCGGTTGACTGATGCTTGTTTTCTTCCGGGTGGACCCCGCCGGTCAGCGGCCAGATTTTACGTTCAGAACTTGCGATCACCTGACTCCTAGAAACATGGCTTTGGGTGTCTAAGTGTTGAGGGGCTGGGCTTTTTGCTATTGCGTTCATACGGTCTGCCCCCTGCGATCAGTGGCAATCAAACCAGCCTTTCCGTGATTCGGCTGGGGCAACTCCCAGCTCCATGTTCTGACCGTGATATCCACAGGGCGCATTTCGATGCAGTCAACAGGGCAGGGCTCAACACAGAGGTCGCAGCCGGTGCACTCATCAGAGATAACCGTATGCATCTGTTTGGCAGCACCAAGAATGGCATCTACAGGACAGGCCTGAATGCACTTGGTACAGCCGATGCACTCTGCTTCCCGAATAAACGCAACTTTCGTGACCGACTCCTGCCCATGTTCAGCATCCAGCGGTTCAGGCTCGACATCCAGCAGGTCGGCCAGCGTGTTGATGGTTGCCTGCCCGCCGGGAGGGCACTTATTAATGGCATCACCATTAGCAATGGCTTCCGCATAAGGGCGACAGCCGGGATAGCCACACTGACCGCACTGAGTTTGAGGCAGGATTTCGTTAATCTGGTCAACAATCGGGTTGCCTTCTACCTTGAAGCGGATAGAAGCAAAACCGAGAATGGCCCCGAAAATCAGGGCGAGAACCAGAAGGGCTCCAATAGCGTAAAGAACAATTTCCATGGACTAGCGCAACCGCTCCTTCAGCTTTTTATGTCGTCTGGCATTTCTCATCATTACTCGAAATCCTGCGCTCACAGTTTAATCAGTCCGGTGAATCCCATAAAAGCCAGTGACATCAGGCCTGCGCTGATCATACCAATGGCTGCCCCTCTGAATGGTGTTGGTACATCCGCAGCGGCGATGCGCTCACGCATGGCAGAAAACAGCACCAGTACCAGGGAAAAGCCGGCCGCAGCGCCAAAACCGTAGGTGGCCGAATCCACCAGTGAACTGTCCATACGGTTGGTGTTCAGCAGGGCAACCCCAAGTACCGCACAGTTGGTGGTGATCAGTGGCAGAAAGACGCCCAGCACCTTATGCAGCAGCGGACTGGTTTTGCGCACCACCATTTCGGTGAATTGCACCACCACGGCAATCACCAGAATGAATGAGATGGTCTTCAGAAATTCCAGGTTCAGTGGCAGCAGGATGTACTTGTACGTTAAATAGCTGCAGATAGAGGCCAGTGTGAGCACAAAGGTGGTGGCCATTGACATGCCCATGGCCGATTCCAGTTTGTTGGAAACGCCCATAAAGGGACAGAGCCCAAGGAATTGGACCAGTACAAAGTTGTTGACCAGTATGGCGCTGACCAGAATCAGTATCAGTTCGCTCATTGGTTTCCCTGCTGCAATGCCTGACTTTTAAAGAGCCGGCCGATCAAAAATGCGGTTGGATGCCTGATGGAAGGCGTCAAGTATATATTCCTTAAAAAAGCAGATAAATGACGTTTAAAGACGCAAATCGAATAACGATAAGCCGGTAACCGATTTGGGTACTTTTTCCTAAAGACTCATCAGGTTTTAATTGAACAGCCCTGGCTCAGGAGGCGGGGATTATAACGCCACAACAGGCAGGATGCATGTAGTGATGCCTGTAATGAAGTTGAAGATTACCGAATCAAACAATGCATGTTATTTCATCACAAATAAGCCTTTTCAGATCAACTATCTTAATGGTCTGCCTTCAATACATACACAGTCAGGTTCACCACACGCTGGTGGACTGAAACCCCAGGATATACTCCTGCAGGAGTCTCGCCATGAATAAGCCATTGGTCGTGATTACCGGAGCCAGCTCTGGTATCGGTGAAGCGGTTGCCAGGGCAATGAGCCAATTTGGGCATCCATTGTTATTACTGGCCAGAAGGGTCGAGCGTCTGGAGGCTCTGGATCTTCCGGATGCACTTTGCCGGCGAGTGGATGTAACGGATCGTGATGCCTTGAAGCTGGCCATCGAAGAGGCGGAGTCCCGCTACGGGGATACGGACTGCCTGATTAACAATGCCGGGCTAATGCAGCTGGGGCGTGCCGACGAACAGAACCCCGCCGAATGGGATGCGATGGTTGATGTGAATATCAAAGGCGTCCTGAATGGCATTTATGCCGTTGCTCGTCAGATGAAAGCCCGAAAAGGGGGAACCATTATTAATATCAGTTCAGTGGCTGGTATTAAGGGCTTTCCAAACCATATGGCCTATTGTGGAACCAAATTTGCCGTTCATGGTTTGTCTGAAACGCTGAGAGAAGAGCTGGCTGACGACAGTGTACGGGTGGTAACCATCGCACCGGGAGCGGTAGAAACCGAGCTGCTGAGTCATACAACATCAAGTGAAATCAAGGATGGCTATGAACAGTGGAAAGATAGCATGGGAGGTGTTATCACTGCAGAAGATATTGCCCGCTGTATTTCCTTTGTTTATCAGCAACCGCAGAATGTCTGTATCCGTGAACTGGTGGTGACGGCTACCCGGCAAACGGCATAAGGTGTTTTCACGCAGAAAACATCGCACTTTGATCTCATTATGATAAGTTAATCTGACTGACTCAGTGTTCGAGGTATGTGGCCATGGCGGGGAAAAGTGCGGTGGTACTTGGAGCCGGAATGGTGGGTGTTTGCTCTGCACTCCATCTGCAGAAAAGTGGCTACCAGGTGACACTGGTTGACCGGAAAGCGCCCGGGATGGAAACCTCGTATGGCAATGCCGGGCTTATCAATCGTGGCTCTGTATTCCCACTCAGTTTATCGGATATCACCCATCACCTGTATGGGGCCCTGTTAAAAAATCACCCCAATGTGCATGTTCATTTGAGTCAGCTCCCGCATTACTGGCGCTGGCTCTATTATCTATTGGTTCGAAACAGCCAGTCCCGCTATGAAGCGTCGGTAAACGGGCTGGACAGTCTCTTCCAGTATGCTGTGGCTGAGCACAGGAAACTGCTGGATATGTCCGGTTGTCGGGAATTGCTTCTGGAAAAAGGCTGGCTCCGGTTATACCGGGAAGAGGCGTCCTTCAAAGCTGTCCAGTACCAGAGAGATTACTATGACCGATTAGGTATTCGATATGATATTTTCGATCCGGAGGGGATCTCGGAGCTGGAACCGGCGATCACCTCTGGTTTCCGTAAAGGGGTTTTGATCCGGGATACGGCTTCGTTTGTGGATCTTTCCGAAGTCATCAATGGTTATGTAACCGCTTTTCAATCCTCCGGTGGTCAGTTCTGTCAGGCATCTGCTCAAAATATCACCCGTGAAGGTGATGATTTCCTGATCGAAACCCATGGGGAAAACATCAGAAGCCGTATAGTGGTGCTGGCACTCGGCCCATGGAGTGGAGAACTCTGTGAAAAGCTGGGTTATCGCTTTCCCATGGCTGCGGAGCGAGGGTATCACCAGCACTTCCAACCCTCGGATGCCTTTCAGCTGAGCCGACCGATTCATGATGTGGAAGGCGGCTATGTTATGTCGCCAATGAAAAGCGGCTTGAGACTGACCACCGGTATTGAGTTGTCTGCCCGCGATGCGCCGCCGGTTTCAAAGCAGCTTTATCAGGCGAGTCACAATGCCCGCGACGTTTTTTCTCTGGGTAACCCAGTCGGAGAAGTCTGGATTGGCAGCCGACCTGCCATGCCAGATGGTCTGCCGGTCATTGGCGAAGCACCGAGACACCCAGGCCTCTGGTTTGCCTTTGGTCATGGTCATGCAGGTGTGGGGCTGAGTGCAATAACTGGGCGTTTGATTGCTGAGCTGGTCAGTGGGTCACGTCAACTGATTAATATTGATTGTTTATCTCCAGAAAGGTTCGATATTTAGGCTGGCATTACTCAAAGTAAGATAATTCCAAAGAAATACCTGATTACCACTTTACCTCAGCCATTATAGAGATGAACGCCTTGGATCTGTTGTATATTGTTCAGAGAGGCATTATACAATGGTGTAGTACAGGCATTTCAAGACCTAACATTCTTGCAACACCTGTATCTACAAGAACCCTTCTCCAAGAGGCTGAAGAAGAGTAGTAGTCAGAGAGAAATAAATTGCAGCTACTCAGAGGGGTAAATCGGCTTTTCTCCAAGTATTGCTACTGCTTGGAATTTTCCATCAAAGAAATCAAAGTGAACCCCAAGCCTAGCATCATCCTCTTGTTTATAAGAGAAATCTAAAACACCAGATTGATTGTGAGGGAAACCTGGGTAATAGTATTTAAAACTATGGCTATCTACTAGGCAGCGGAGTGGTAAAGATAATGCATCTGATAATACAAGCATATCCCAGTCGAATAAATAGTCTGCGCTTGGTTTTCCTTCGGTAGAGGGTTTCAATATATCTGAAACTTGTTGCATATTTTTGGTGAATAACTGACGGTTTTGGTGTCTTTCAATCCATTCATCACGAGGAAATCCTTCTGCAATGCTATGTTCTTTATCATAAATGATATTGGAAATATGGTTTTCAAATAATGATTCAATGCCCCACTTTGCAGAAATAAGAGGTGTTTTCTGTTCTAGTTTTTTTGCTTCTATTTTAATACCATCTGTTCCTTTTGTTTTGCAGTACTTCCAAAATTCAGATAGAGACTCTGACAGTGATTCTGGTAGTATTAGGCCTGTGTTACGGAGGTTGTTTCTTATTTCTTCAGAAAAACTATCATCCCCTATATCTGATTTTGAAGTTGCTTGTCCGCTGGAAGTTGATATTTCACTTGGATTACCAATCATCAAATAATTATTCGATAGAGAGATTTCTTTAAGTTTTTTTTCTTTATCTTCAAGGGTTTTTATTTGGCCCTGCCTAATTTTTCCTAATTCAGAGGGTTTGATTGACTCGGTGCCTTTTATTTTGCATAGATAATCATACCTGAATTTATATATTTTAATTGTAAATGGTATCAGTTCAAAAACGTTTTTGAATGATTTATTGATCTTGCTAAAGCTATTTTTGATTGAGGATATATCTTGTAGTTCTCTAGTTAAGCGAGAGTAATTTTTTGAGTAAAATTCGAGGTAGTTTTGATATGCTGACAGCACATGATCGAATTTTTCTGAAAAGATCGAGGATAGGGTGATTAATTCTCTTATGGCGGAAAAAAACTTATCATTCTCATCTTTACTTATTTCAGAATATTCTTTTAGTTTCGCATAATAATCATTGAGAGTAATGTTTATTTCTTCAGTTGATTTGGTGTTTTTGCAGTCATTGTTTATATCGTGAATCAGTAGATCGGCCAAGGAAAACTCTACTGAAGCTATGTGTATGATATTTGGGTTTTTTGCTTTTTTTGTGTTCTCCAAAAGTTCTTTTAGTCTATCAATGCAACTTGAATCAATGGTTCTTAAATCAATGGCTGACAGGATTTTCTTTAGCTCAGGATGTATCTCTTCATTTTCTTTTTGACTTATGGATGAAGTCGCAGGTAAAGATTCTTCTGCATGTTGTTTTCTTTTATCATTATCGATACTTGGTTTTTGTTTTTTTATTTTTTTGTTTTTTTGTTTTGCTGTTTTTGTCTCTCCCTCTATTTCTTTAATGAATGCTGAGCAATTGTCGTCAGCACTCTTAGATAGCTTTAAATGGTTTTCTTCTTCGATTTTGAGTATTTTACTTCGAATGGATGTGATTTTTTTGATCGTTTTTTCAGCGTGGCTTAATAATCTCATTGACTCATAAGAATGATTGAGCTCAGGGTTTTGTATGTATTCTATTAGATGCTCTATTAAGTCAATAATGTTTTTATTAGGCAGGTCTGTGTTTCGTAGCTTGAAAATATCAATTAGAGTGGATAATTCCTTTGTTAGTATTGTGTATTGGATTATGGATTTATCATTTAATGTTTCTTGAGTGGTTATGTTACTCTCTACAGTTAATGCTGTTGCTTCGTGTACAGCTTTCAGTTGGTTGTCTTTAAGTGCTTTTTGACTGATCTTATAATTATTATAATAACTGTCTAGCTGGATAATCAGGATTTGGCATACAGGTAAAAAGCCTCGTAGTCGGCATGCTCTTAGGAGTTCAGAGTCAGCTTTTAGTGATTGATCGTTTAAGATATGAGTTAATATTTCTTTTAATGATCGTATTGTGGAATAAGCTCTTAATGGATTGTTGTTTAATATATAAGCAAACGACATTGATGAATATCTATTTATCATTATTTTGATTAGTTCTATGGTTGATTCATCTTTGTCAATATTTTTTTTAACGAAGAACTCGTTAATAGCATGCAGGTAGTCTATCCCGTTTTTGTACTCAAAAAGGTGGGCGTCTCCCATAAAGGTAAAAGCAGCTTGTTTAGAGTCACTGAATTCTGTGAATATTGACGACATTTCAGATATAATTTTTTCTGGGGGAAGTTCAATTAATTGTGATGCCCTTTCGCTAATTAACATCATCAGTGTTGTTACAGACTCTTGCAATTGCCTTAATCGGACTTCCTTCCATGGGAAATGGTAGTTATTATGAATGCACATAGGTATCGAGAAGCTTATGTGGATGAATTCTGCAACAAGACTGGTTGTTTTAATTAATTTTATGATCTCTGTTGTTGTGTTTTCTGTGAATGGGTCAGTTCTAACACTTAATTTAAAGAGTCTTCCTTTAAATATGGTGTTATCATTTATACAGGATTCTATTATGTTGATAAATATGGTGTTTGTGTTATTTATTTCATCGAAGTGCTTCATAAATTCTTCAGTCTCATACATTGAGCTTTCACTGTTGCTTTTTTTGAAATCTCTGTACGAGTCTGTTGATTTTATTTGGAGATTCTTGCTATTAAGAAAGTGTCTAAATGCAATATCAGCTTCTCTATTTATCCTATGAAACATTTCAAATATATTATGCATTTCAGAATCTGATAAATTTTTAGATATTGCTTTTGAATACTCAATATACTTTTCATGGTTTGATTTGTACAGGTGGCTTTCTTGTTTTTTTGATGGTTTGATCGTAGTTTTAGCACTTGGTACTGGTTTGAATTCATTAGATTCGTTACTCTCTGTTGTTGAGTTATATAATACTTCTGGTTTTTTAAGCTTTCTTAAGTCTAGAAAACTGTAAAGTTTGTTAATTGATTTATTTAAATTTTCGATTGAGGTATTTAATAATGAGTGGCTTTCTGTAATTTCATTATTTCCAGGTATTTTAGAAATGATCAAGGATTTTGGGACTACCCTGTCAAGGATTGATAATTTTTCATAGTTGTGTATTTTTTTTTCATTTCTACAATGCCTTTCATCTTTGATTGAGTGGCTTTTTGCTGTTTTGTGTTTTCCTGTTTTTCTTTTTGTGGACTGTCCTGTTGTTTTTATTTCCTGGGCTTCAGTAAAATGGAGAGTTGCTGTATTTGCTGCTGCTTTAATATTGTCCACAGAGTTGATTCCTTAGGTGGTTGCGACAAGTATTGAACGATTGTATTAGTGAAATGATATTATATGATAATCTATAAACTACAAGAAAACCTCCGGTATAGATTTCTGGTAGTGGATCAAATGCATGTATGGAAACTTTTTAAAGCCCCGAGCGCTAGAAGCCTGTCGGACATTTGGGGGTAACTAAGAGGGGAGGGCTTAAATTCTGAATTTATCCGAATCTGGCTTCAATAGAAAGTTGTTTCTATTTTTTCCACATACTCCAGCGTCACATAATTAATTAAAAATACGCAGAAAACGACTCAAAAACTTAGACGTGGAGGTTTTCTGAGCGCCAATCAGCATTAAGCTAAACATTTTCGGTAGTTGGGCAAGATATGCGGATGATGCGGATAAGACCTTCTAATATCTTTGGAATTTAGGAGGTTATACTCTTCCTAACCACTCATTTGACCAACTACCAGTGTTTCATTTAATAGGAATCAAAGTCTTAAATTCTCCTAAAGTTTTTTGAACACTTTGGTGTATTCTTTTCTATCGTCAATAAAATGCTGAATTGTCAGAATCGGGTGTTTCAATAACAGACGAGGCCCAGCCCACTTCATCACTTCACGAATTTGTTGCCGTTGATCCGGCTTGTAGCAGTGAACATTGCAGTTAGTGCAGGTGGGTTTTTCACCACCATAGATGCAGCGCTCAAGGCGGCGCTTGCTGAAAGCCAGCAGTGAGAGGCAATCATTGCACAGGGTGGGGTGCTGGTGATGGTGCTTGCAGTAAAGCTCAATCATGCGGGTAACGGTGAAGTATTCACGCATCAGCCTGGGGTGATCTTTCTGGGGACCTTCGAGAGCGAGGGGCATAAACAACGTAACCTTCTCTATTTAGAGAAACCTATCCTCCCATAATCCGCCTTAATTGCCAAACAGGCGATACTTGCTTGTCCATATCCTTTTCTTTAACCACAAAGGCTCCAAGACACAGAGGCCTAAATTTAAACTGTGTGTTCTGGTGCCTTTGTGGTTTTATTCAGATGCTTTAAGAGACCCTGTTTATTCGAACGTCCCTTTAACAATGGCTTCACCATTGGCAACCATCCACTGCCCTTTGGCGATGGTATCGGTCAGTTGCAGGGAGCCCTGATCCAGCAGAACCACATCACCATCAAAACCAGGCAGCAACTGCCCTTTTCTGTCTTCAAGACCAATCTGATGGGCTGCGTTGATGGTTACAGGAGCCAGCATCTGGGAAAGGGTTAACCCTTTCTCAACACCTCTGCGAACTTCGATCAGCAGGGAGTCAGGAGTACCTACGCCCATCCCGATGATACGGGTACGGTTTTCATTCCACTTTGGCATGGAGCCGCCGGCATCGGAACTGAAGGTAAAGCGGGATTCAATACCTTCTTCAATGCTCATCCGCGTGGCATCAGCACAGGTGATTTTCCCGGCTCCACCATCGTCATGAAGAATGCCAGTGCCATCTATATAAGCGCCCATCTTTGCCAGTCTTACTGCAGATTCCCAAGTGTCCGGGCGGTTGATATGGGTAGGCACGAAACGTTCTGGCTGGTAATCACTCACTTCAAGGATGTCGAACACCTGATCAAGGCAGGCTTTTCCAGCACCGGTATGCACCGTGATGATGCCTTTCTTATTGGCAATCAACGAGGCAACCCGCACTTCACTAATCAGGTGGCCCAGTTCATCGCGGGTGACAAACGGACCACGATGATCGGCAACGGCCAGCTTTACACCGATGACCGGGTCAATAAAGGCAATATCCCGTTGTACCGAACCGGTAATCGTTGGAGATGGCAGATGATAAGCACCGGTGATCATCACTGCGGTGATGCCTTCTTCATTGAACCCTTTGGTTTTGGCATAAAGGCTTTCAACATGCCGGGACAGTGAGTCTGTACCCAGTAATCCAAGTGCAGTGGTTACACCGTTAAGAGTTTGCTGGGTCAGGGTAAGTTCCGGAGTTCGGGTTCGGTAACCACCTTCGCCCCCACCACCAATAAAGTGCTGGTGGGTATCAACCAGACCGGGGATAGCCAGTTTGCCCTGACCATCAACCACTTCAACAGGGCCAATCAGACCGGATTCATTGATGTTTTCTTCTATGGCCAGAATTTTGCCATTAGAAATCAGAATATCTTTTCGGCCGAGGGCTTCGGGAGCAAAAACATCGGCGCCTTTGATCAATAGCTGCATGATTCGAAATTCCTATTTCGGGTCCAGTGCAGTGCGCAGGCCGTCACCCAGAACGTTGCAGCACAAAACGGTAAGAAAAATACAGAGCCCGGGATAGAGAGTGAGGTACATATAACCATCTACTGCTATAAAGTCCCGGCTGGAAGCGAGCATGGCACCCCACTCAGGCGACGGTGGCTGAGCACCCATGCCCAGAAAGCTGAGGCTGGCAGCCGTCAGAACCGATGTGCCTACCCGCATGGTGAAATAGACCAGAATGCCACTGATGGTGCTGGGCAGAATATGCACAAACATGATGCGACTATGGCTCGCGCCCATGGTGGTTGCTGCGCGAACAAACTGTGAGTTAAGCACTGACAGTGCCGAACTGCGGGTAATCCGAGCAAAGGTCGGCGCACTGAAAATGGCAATGGCAATGATGACGTTCATAATGCCGCCGCCCAGCACCGCAACGATGGCAATGGCCAGCAGAAAGCTGGGAAAGGCAAACAGGACATCGGCCGCACGCATGACAATGCTGTCCAGCCAGCCGCCCCGGTAGGCGGCCAGAATGCCGATAAATGACCCGACCAGGGCACCGATCGTGACGGAAAGAAAACCAACCGTCAGCGAGACACGAGCGCCATAGACCAGGCGGGTAAACAGATCGCGGCCGTAGATATCCGTGCCTACCCAGTTCTCTGGTGAGGGCGGCATCAGAATGCGGTTATAGTCGAAGTCGTTTGGCCCATGGCTCAGCAGGAGCGGGGCAAATAGCGCCATCAGTATCATAATGAGCAGGGTGATGCCTGCAGCAATGGCCAGCTTTTCCCGTTTGAAACGCATAAGAAAGAGCTGGAACGGCGAAACGGATGGCGAGGTCGTCGTACTGCTCATTTGAGTCGAACCTGCGGATTAATAACGGTGTAAAGCACATCAACGACGAAGTTGATCATGACAAAGTGGAATGAGTAGAGCAGCAGCAGTGTCTGCACCACCGGATGGTCTCGGGCGACGACCGACTCAATCAGCAAAGAGCCAAGACCGGGCAGACCAAAAATGGTTTCAACGACAATGGAGCCACTGAGAATAAAGCCGATCTGCAGACCTATTACCGTGATGATGGGCAGCATGGCGTTCCGCAGGGCGTGCACATAAGTCACGTTAAAGCGTTTGACCCCTTTGGCCCGGGCAGTCTGGATATAGTTTTCTGAGAGCACATCCAGAAACGCGGAACGGGTAAAACGGGCGATTACCGCTGTACCCATCATACCCACGGTAATGGCAGGCAGGGTCAGGTCGGCCAGTGACTGAAAACCGGTCGGATTAAACCATTGCAGCTTCACGGCAAAGATTTGGATCAGAATAAGGCCGAACCAGAATTCGGGCACCGAAATGCCCGATACTGAAAAGACCATACATGCCCGATCCAGAAACCTGGACTTATGGGTTGCAGCAACCACACCCAGGATAATACCAGCGGGAATAAACCACAGGGATACCAGGGTCAGTTTGGCAGTCAGCACATAGCGGTGAGATAACACGTCATAGACGGCATCACCGGAAATGAGTGAGGTGCCAAAGTCCAGTTGCAGCAGGTTGACCATGAAGAGATAAAACTGCTGGTGAAGCGGGAGGTTGAGTCCCAGCTTCTGTCGCAGAATTTCCATCTCCTGTAAGGTCGCATCTTCACCGGCAATCATGCGTACCGGGTCACCCGGCAGCATATGCACAAAGAAGAAGGCCAGAATGGCAATGACCAGCATGACGCCCAGGGTGCCCATCAGGCGTTTGAGGATATATTGCGGCATTACGGTCTTTTACCTTAATTTACCAGTGCTACGTCACCGACACTGATAGAGCCGTCCGGAAGGAACTCAATACCACTGAGTTTTCTGCTCTTGCCGATAGTGCGGTAGTCAACTGTCGTAAAAATAACCGGAGCATCCTGCCAGGCCAGTGTCTGAATCTGGTGATAGATCTTTTCCTTCTGGATCGGATCCTGAACAAGCTGACCTTCTTTCAGCAGTGAATCAATCTCATCGTTAGAGTACAGGGAGTAGTTGGAGCCACCACCGGTGCCATAAATCGGACGCAGTGCCCAGTCAGCAGTACCGCTGGAAGAAGACCAGCCCGCATCAAAGATAACTGGACGTGATGGGTCATCTTTCAGCGTGTCACCCGCGGCATAATGGCTGGCGGTATCCCGTGGAATGATTTCCAACTCAACATCAATGGCGGCCAACTGCTGCTGAAGGAACTCAGCAGAGCGCAGAGAGAGCGTATTGTTCTTGGCCCAGAGGACGGCTTTAAAACCATTGGGGTAGCCAGCTTCTTTCAGAAGGGATCTCGCTTTATCCAGGTTGTAGGTGTAGGCAGGCTGTTCTGCAAACGTCTCCAGATTATCCGGGATGGGGGACTTGAGAGGTGCGGCGTCGCCGTTATAAACCACCTTGGCAAATGCTTCTTTATGGAAGGCATAGTTCATCGCATGACGCACTTTCTCATTCGCGAAAATGTCGTTTTTGGTGTTCAGTGAATACCAGCGACCGATGATGGTGGGTACCTGAACATTTTCAATTTTCGGGTTGGCGGCGATGACCTTTTTCATGGCCGGGGCTACGTTGGCAATAAACTGGGCCTGACCCGATTGCAGCATGGCCAGCTGGGATCCGGCTTCCGCAACGGTACGGAACTCAATACCATCGACTTTTACCGGTCCACGCCAGTAATCCGGGTTAGCCTTAAAGCTGACGGTGCTGCCGCGAACCCATTTGTCAAAGACAAATCGCCCAGTACCTACTGGGTTTTTCTGGATGTCTTCACCGTATTTTTCCAGGGCTGCGGGGCTGATCATGCCCTGGGAAGGGTGCGTGATGGAGTTGATGAAGTTATTGGATGGCTCTTTCAGAACGACTTCCAAAGTGTCTTCGGCCAGAACATTAAACTCCGCAACGTTGGACAGCAGAGATGCACGACGGAGTTTGTGCTTAATTTCATGCTCAAAGTTGTATTTGACAGCAGCTGCGTTGAAATCTGTGCCATCGTGGAACTTGATGCCTTTGTTCAGGTTGATGGTGTAAGTTTTGCCATTGTCACTGACCTTATAACCGGTGGCCAGGTTGGGGACCACTTCCATCTTATTGTTAAAGGTAAACAGACCTTCATAGGCGGCACCGGCTACCGACATATCCAGTGTGATGGAAGCGTTGTGTGGGTTCAGTGTTCGGACGGAGCTTTCTATCGCGACCACTATATGGGAGGCCAGCGCCTGCCCGGTAAAACTGGCGGCAAGAGCCGCCGAAAGAACCAGTGACTTCATTCGGTTCATGGTTAATCCTTTTGGTTGGATTATTTATGATGATTCCTGAACCCCCGCTCGGTAATTTCCCCCCGAGGCTTCAGGACTGGATTGGTTGTTATTTACACCGCTTCACGCATCGGTTGACTACTGACGTTTATGACATCCCTTGTGTATCGTTCCATCGCCACCTTATGGCCTGGCGACACATCAATCATTTCCTGAGGGGTTGGCGAATCACCCACCGGAAATACCGGGTCTGGAACTTCGTCGGTAATCAATTCGAAGGTTTTCTGGCGACGGGTTGAGAAATCAATCTGTGGTATGGCTGCCAGCAGCTTACGGGTATAGCTGTGTTGCGTATTCTCGAAAATGGCGCGGCGATGACCCACTTCCACCAGTTGCCCCTTGGTCATGACCAGTACACGGTGGCAGACACGTTCGATAACGGCCATATCGTGGGATATGAAAATAAAGGACACACCGAGGTCGCGCTGAAGTTCCATCATCAGGTTCAGCACGGTGGCCTGTACGGATACATCCAGTGCGGAAACCGACTCATCGGCAACGATGATTTTCGGGTTGGTGGTTAATGCCCTGGCAATATTGACCCGTTGCAGCATGCCGCCGGAAAACTCATGGGGGTAATGGCGATACAGCTTTGGTGCAATGCCTACCTGCTGCAGCAGTTCTTTGGCACGAATCTCCCTTTCTGCCGAGGTCATTTCCGGGCAGTGAATGATGAGAGGTTCTTCTACTGCCGCGCCGATGGTCATACGGGGGTTCAGTGACGCCAGGGGATCCTGGAAAATAAACGAGATATCTTTCCGAATCAGTTCACGCTGCTCAGGCGCTGGCTCCAGCAGATTAATGTCACCATAATGTAAGTCACCCGTTGCTTCTGGCAGTAGGCCGAGAATGGCGTTTCCGATGGTAGATTTCCCTGAACCGGATTCACCCACGATTCCCAGGGTTTCGCCGTGGTAGAGATCAAACGACACATTGGCAACCGCATGAATTTGATGAGTTACCTGCCCGAAGAAATTGTGACGGCGGGGGAAAATTACCTGCAGGTTGCTGGCGGTAAGAATAGGCTTCTGGCTGTAGTCCACCTGATGCCCGTCAATCTGTGCAACGTTACCACCTTTACCCGCCAGCTCTTCTTCCATGGTCAGTACCGGGAACGAGCGAGGCAGATCGGTTCCGCTCATTTCCCCCAGCTTGGGGGCTGCGGCAAGCAGGGCTCGGGTATAGGCGTGTTGTGGTGAGATGAAGATCTGCTCCAGTGTACCGGTTTCCACCAGTTCACCTTTGTACATTACGGCCACGCGGTCGGCGATTTCATACACCACGCCCATATCGTGGGTAATGAATATGACCGCCATGTTCAGTTCTTTCTGCAACTCTTTAATCAGACCCAGTATCTGTGCCTGAATAGTCACATCCAATGCGGTGGTCGGCTCATCGGCAATCAACAGTTTGGGTTTGCAGGCCAGTGCCATGGCAATCATGACCCGCTGCCGCATGCCACCGGACAGCTGGTGAGGATAAACGGAAAGAATCTTGCGACCACTGGGAACGCGAACCAGGTCCAGAAGCCTGCCAGCCTCTTCCAGAGAATCCTTCATGGTTTTGTTCTGGTGAATACAGATGGCTTCGGCAATCTGTTTGCCGACGGTCATCACCGGGTTAAGTGACGTCATTGGGTCCTGGAAGATCATGGAGATCTGATCCCCCCGGATCTCTTCCAGTTCTGTCTGTTTCAGGCTGACCAGGTCCAGTCCATTGTTCTCAATGGCGGTGTCATCGGCTGTCCCCTTATGCAGCCAGATGGAGCCATGAACATCGGCTCTTTCCCCCAGCAGACCCATTATGGACTTGCTGAAAACCGACTTGCCAGAACCGGACTCTCCCACAATGGCCAGTATTTCGTTGTATGCCATGCCGATATTAATGTCTTTCAACACCTGTTTTGTCCCCAGCAAGGTGTCGAAATTCACATTGAGATGACGTGCTTCTAATAATTTACTCACATGACAGTCCAAATTTTTTGCTCTTTACTGCGATCCCAGATATTGAGATGTTTTGATCTCTATGGGGTGATCGCTATTGAAATTTGCAGCCACGGCTCTTTCTGAGCTTCTCAGAAGTTGTTGTTTATTTAATCAGCAAAAAATACTGAAAACGGTTTCATAATTAGTTGTATTTAATAATTTTTTTATATTTTTAGCGAAATTTTAATTTGGGCAAAATAGGTATATTTCGCAGCTTCTGATGTTTGAGAGTGTTTTTGGCAGGTTATGAGTAGGGATAAACTAGGTCTTTTGGGCAATTGTCTGGCTGTTTCTCTTGTCAGGTATTGCCCGGTGACCGAAGAGCAACGTGCTCATTAAAATGGGAGTGAAATAGTTGAATGATCTGCTGCTCTTTTGAAAAGCAGGATAAAGAACCATGATGATTTTTGTTTTTCAGCTTGAACATCTATCTATTCAGTCGCTGCTCTTATAGACACCGACTCCCGAATAATCGTCTTTCGGTTTACGCAAAATTGAGCGTTTTAACTTTAGTGTCATGTACTGTTATTCTCCCGCCCACTGTTTTAAAAAAATGTCGATTTGTACACTATGTGTGCAATGTAACGGGAAGTCATAAAAAGATGTCTGAGTCCGTCAGTCGGGAAACACTTGAAAAGGCCAAACTCAATCAGGAAACCTCAAAAATAGCCTGGTCTGAACTGCAGCGTTACTTTGCCCAGGGTGTTGTGCTTTGTGTGGATGATTCACTGGATCTGATTGATGTTAGCTACCAGATCTCAGTCGATAATAAGTCAGTGGTAGAAGCTTGGGTGGAACAGGGCGTATTGGGAGCGGTTAGTGATGAACAGGCACAGTTCTGGTTTGCAGACGACAGTGATCTGTGGGCTGTTGTGGTTAGACCCTGGGTGCTTGTTCAGGAAAGAGTACAGGAACGGTTTTGAGAAAAGAAAGGAGATAACGGTCTGAATGCTGGATATTGTTGACGGTATCATCATTACCGAAGATGACATTGAGTTCGGTTATATTCGAGCCCAGGGCGCGGGAGGTCAGAATGTCAACAAGGTCTCTTCCGCTGTGCATCTGCGCTTTGATATCCGGGCTTCCTCATTGCCCGAGTTTTACAAAGAGCGATTGCTTGCTTTCCGCGATGCCCGTATTACTCGGGAAGGTATTATCATCATCAAGGCGCAGCGGTTCCGCACCCAGGAAAAGAATCGTGAAGATGCCTTATTGAGACTCAAAGAGCTGATCAGTAAGGCAACTGTTGTTCATAAACAGCGTAAGGCTACCCGTCCGACTCTGGCCTCAAAAAAACGGCGTGTTGATCAGAAAAAGCGACGGGCCCAGACGAAAACATTGCGTGGTCGAATTGATCATTGATTTGGGATTACCATGACTCCTGCTATTAATGCGCTTAAAAAAGCCAAAGCCATCCATCAGGTTCACCAATATCACCATGACCCCAACAGCCAGTCCTATGGTGAGGAGGCGGTTGAAAAAATGGGGCAGGATCCTCAGCGGGTCTTTAAAACCCTGATGGTGAAACTGGACGGTAAGCAACTGGCCGTTGCAGTGGTACCGGTGGCCGCTAAACTGGACTTAAAAGCCATGGCCAGTGCCTGTGGCGCTAAAAAGGCAGCAATGGCGCAGCAACAGGAAGCTGAGCGGAGCACTGGTTACATTCTTGGTGGCATCAGTCCACTGGGTCAGAAAAAGCGTTTGCCTACGGTGGTAAACAGCAGTGCAGAGTCTTTTGATACGATGTTTGTCAGTGCGGGGCGTCGAGGTCTTGAAATTGAACTGGCCCCTGCTGATCTGGTCAGGCTGACTTCAGGTCGTCTGGCTGACATTGCTAAATGACGGACAAGTGACCAGGTGGTCATTCACCAGCCCCATGGCCTGCATGTAGGCATAACAGATGGTACTACCCACAAAGCTGAAACCGCGTTTTTTCAGGTCTTTACTCATCCGGTCTGAAATCTCGCTGGTGGCCGGTACTTCACTCATTGACTGTCGATGGTTGATGATGGGCTGGTGGTTTACAAAGGACCACAAGTACTGGTTGAAGCTGCCAAATTCCTCCTGAACCTTGATAAACGCCCTGGCATTTTTAATGGCGCTCTGGATCTTCAGTCGGTTGCGGATAATGCCTTCATTCTGCATCAGCGTTTCAACCTCCTGTTCTGTCATTCTGGCGACTTGTTGAACATCAAATTGATGAAACGCTTTCCGATAGCCTTCCCTGCGCTTCAGAATGGTGATCCAGCTCAGGCCCGCCTGGGCTCCTTCCAGAATCAGGAATTCAAAGAGTTTCTGATCGTCATGGCAGGGAACGCCCCACTCATCATCATGGTATCGGGTATAGAGTTCATCGCCATGACACCAGCTGCATCGAGAATCACTCAAGAGAAAAAACTCCGTTTGTTAGGCGCTTTCAAATAGGGTTTGCCTGCCAATTACACCAGAAACCGCATTTATTTGCAGTTTTCTGGCTCCCAATAGCAATGGCAGTTAAGATAGTTGTTTACTTTGTTAAAGGCGTAAACAGATGAAGATAGCCAAAGAGAAAGTGGCTCTGTTCCATTACACTCTGAAAAATGACGCGGGAGAGGTTCTCGACAGTTCTGAAGGCGAGTCTCCCATGGCTTATCTTCACGGGGAGCACAATATTGTAGAAGGTCTTGAAAATGCCCTCGAAGGCAAGCAGGCCGGAGACAAGTTTGAAGTGGTTGTTGAGCCTGCTGAAGGCTATGGTGAGTACGACGAAAGCCTGGTTCAGCCAGTACCAAAAGAACAGTTTGGTGATCATCCGGTAGAGGTGGGTAACCAGTTTCATGCCGATACTGCCATTGGTCCACGTATTGTGACGGTCGTTGCTATTGATGACGAAGGCGACCAGGTTGTGATCGATGCTAACCACTCGCTGGCGGGTGAGAATCTGCACTTCAGCATTGAAGTGGTTGAGGTTCGTGAAGCTACCAAGGAAGAGCTGGACCACGGTCATGTGCATGGACCGGGTGGGCATGTTCACTGATGATTAAAAAAACCGGCATTTGCCGGTTTTTTTGTGTCGATATGATCTTCTGGCATTGATTAGATGGTTATGTACACCGCATGGCGTGTTTTGTGGTGAGTGAGCAACTGAATATTGGTTAGAACACCACTTTCAACCATGGACCGGAAACTGGCGGCTATTCTCATTTTCTGCAGGTCATCCTGATGTTCCCACAGGCCCAGCTCCTCCATCAGCACCCGGATCCTGACGGTTTCACCTTTTTGCATGGCGTCTATTACGTGCTGTAACGGTGCTAACAGAAGGTTCAGGCGCATACATCTCTCCTTACCAATTCGTTTTTCCCAAGCCACTCAGGGCACTGCTTTAAAAATATGGTTGTTAAAAGTGATCTGCTTATATCCGCAGAATCTATAACTATGGCTCCGGAAATGATTTTTTACCGTTAGACCTTCGTTTGAGTCACTTGATCACGATTTGAACCTGCGGCCTCGTCAATATGGGTTATATACAAGCATTCATGTATGTATGTAAAATCACAAATAGATACTAATATGCAAAAAATAAGCAGAAGCTCATGAAATTCAGCAAAGTTGTTGTTATCAGTCTAGTGCTGGCAGGTCTGGCACTGGCCGGTTATCGAATTCAAAGCAGTGGCGACTCTGCTGCCGTGGTTTATGAGACGCCACCGGTTCGGGTTGATGTGATGCAGGTCGCTCCAGGAGAGCTGTCGGCCTGGGCTTTTGCAGAAGGCACCGTGGAGGCCTTGCAAAAGGCATTTCTCAATTTTGAACAGCCTGGCAAGGTGGTACACATTGGCACTCTGGCTGATGGCTCTTCATCGGCTGAAGGCTCCCCACTGCGTGAAGGCGTTCGTGTTTTTGGTCCCAATGATGATGTCCGCTTAGGGCAGTTGCTGGCCAGAATTGATAACCGGGAAAATACGGCTGAAGTGGTTGCTTTGGAGGCCAGGCTACAGTCTGCCAGAGAGCGCCGGAAAGAAGCCGAGGCCGGTGTTCATATGGCCCAGAATGATAAACAGCAGGCTGAAAAAGATTTTGCCCGGATTGAAGCGATCTACAAAAAAGGCGTTGTATCCAGAGATGAGTATGATCGCTATCGAACCGGAATGCTCAATGCCCAGGTGGGCGTTGAAGCGGCAGAAAGCAGCCTGCAGGCCGCACGTTCTGAAGAGAAAGGGGTGGCAGCAGACCTGAACCGGGCTACGGTCAACCTTGAAAAAACCAGCCTGTTTGCTCCGTTTGATGGCGTGATCACGGCAATGAATGTGCTGCAGGATAATTACTATTACCCCCCGGCAGGCATCAGTACCAACAGGGAGCGGGAAGCGACCAGTGCCATCGTGGTAGTAGACGACAGTCGTTATGAAATCAGTCTTGAAGTTGCTGAAGCGGAAGCACGTTCCATTCAGGAAGGACAGCCTGTCTATCTGGCTCAGGATGACCGAATACTTTATGACTCTGTCGATGAAGGGTTTGATCAGCGAGGAGTGGTAAAAGGCAGCGTCTGGTCCGTAAGCCCAGCCCTTAGTCTTCAGAATCGCTCACGACAGGTGAAGGTCAGGACTGAGGGGGATGCCCAGGCCATACAGGACGGCATGTTTGTCCGGGCCTGGATTGCCACCGAACAGAAAACCGATGTCCTAACGCTGCCCTGGCAGGCAATCTCATTCCGTGATGGCAAGCCCTATGTGTTCGTGGTTAAGCCGGATAATCGGGTTGAGCTGCGCTGGTTGTCTATTGGTATTCAGGGGTTATTGAACCTGGAAGTGGTTGATGGTCTCCATAATGGTGACCGGGTTGTGGTCCGTGGTCAGCACCTTCTGCCTGATGACAGCTCTGTTAACGTTATTAATGAGCTGAAGGCAGGAGGCGCCGAATGAACTGGCTGTCTCGAAAGCTGTTTCTGCAAACGCTCTTCGCCCGCCTGTTACTCGGGCTATTTCTACTCTCTGGTGCGTTGTCCTACAACACCATGGTTCGTGAGAACTACCCGGATCTTGAAATTCCCAAAGCGTTGATCACCGTCTCCTGGCCCGGTGCTGCTCCGGAGCAGGTTGAGAAAGAGGTGACCAAACCGCTGGAAGATGAAATTCGCAGCGTTAAGGGGTTAAAGACATTTGCCAGTGGTTCCTACCATTCTTACTCAATGGTGGCTGTTGAGTTTGAGGCTGATATGCCGGTTGCCGAGGCACTCCAGCGGCTGCGTGCCAAGGTAGACAAAGCTGAAAGTCAGTTTCCATCAGAAGCGGATATTGATAAGCCGGAAATTGAGGAGATGTCCGTTGCGGATATGCCGGTGATCAGCCTGGTACTTCACGGTAACGTTGATGACCTGATCCTGACGGATGTTGCGAAGCGTCTGGAGTCCCAGTTTGAAACCATTCCCACCGTTAAGAAGGTGACGCTGGGGGGAATGCGGGAGAAGAGTCTTCATATACGACTAAAACCATATAAGTTGAGAGAGCTGGGAATTTCACCGCTGTTGGTCAGAGATCGACTTCAGGCTGCAAATCAGGACATGGCATGGGGTGAGTTTGAAGGCAGTGAAAGTACCTTTACACTCTATCTTGCCGGGCGTTTTGACAGTGTTGAAAAACTCAAAAAACTGCCCATTACACGGCTTGATGAAAACCGTCCGGTCAGGCTTGGTGAGATTGCCGATGTCAGCCTGAGACTGGACCGGGAAAAAAGCCGCAACTATTTCAGCATTGATCACGGTGAGTTTACCCGTGGTATTACTCTGGATATCACCAAACGTCCCGGTGAAGATACATTTGCAGTTATCGGGGCCGCTGAGCGGCTGGCTGATCAGGTGGTCAGAAGTGATACCTGGCCGCAGGGGCTTCAGCTGACGAAGGTCACTGACGATGGCGAACTGATTGAGCTGGCATTTGAAGATATCTCGGGCTCCATGTATCAAGCAGTCATTATTGTTTTTGTTGTCCTGATGTTCCTGCTGACCTGGCGTGAAGCGCTGATTGCCGGTATTGCGCTTCCGGTAACGCTATTGGCCACACTGGCCGGTATGGCAGTGCTCGGTTATACCCTGAGTTCGACAGTCCTGGTAGGAATGGTGCTGGCGCTCGGGTTGCTGGTGGATGTGTACATTCTGGTGATGGAAGGTATGCACGATGGGCTCTATGTCCGTAAGCAGTCTTTTTCACAGGCAGCGCTCTCAACGGTGAAAACGTTCCTGTTACCCGCCACTGCCGGACAGCTGACCACTATTCTGGCGATGGTTCCCCTGATGCTGGTCGGTGGGATTCCCGGTAAGTTCATCCGAATACTGCCCATGACCATTACCATCAGTCTGCTGGTCAGTTTGCTGGTTGCCTTTCTGGTCTGTATACCACTCTCCAGGTATCTGCTGGAAAAAGACTCCGGCCGTTCCAGAGAGCTGCTTATTGACCGCTTGAGCATGAAGTACCGGGGGCAACTGACCGACTGGTTGCTGGTTGCCGTGTTAAAGAACCGTATTACGGCCGCTTCCTGGGTAGCCGGTGCGTTTGGGTTGTTTGTCCTGAGCCTGGTGGCGGCTGGGCAGCTGCCGGTGATGATGTTCTCGGAAAGTGATGACCGTAAAATTGGTATTGCCATTCAGCTAGGGCCTGATGCAACGCTGGAGCAGGCTCAGCAGATTGCTGACAAGGCGGGGTCTTATCTACGGAAGCAGCCCTGGATTGAGAAGAATATTGCTTATGTAGGGGAAAAAAGTCCGGTGTCCAGCAGCTCGCTGAATGAAGCGCTGCTGCCATCCAAGGCTTACAATCAGGTGGGGTTTACTGCCATCTTGGTACCCCGGAAAGACCGGGACCGTATATCGTTTGAATATCTTGATGACATCCGTGAGGGGTTGAATAAGGCGCTCAGCGGCGAAGCCGGGCTGGAAATATTTCTGACCCATGCGGGCGGCAATCCCTACAATGCGGCACCAGTTCAGATTGAAATTCTGGGTGAGGATTATGGTCTCCTCCGTGATATTTCTGTGGAAGTTCGCAGCAGGCTTTCCCAGGTCCCTGGAACCCAGGGCGTGCGTGATAACCTCGGAGCTGCACACCGGGAAATTCGCTTTCGTCTAATCCCTGAACGTCTGAGTTTTCACGGGCTTTCTGAGCACCGTGTTGCCCAGCAGATACGAATGGCAATGGAAGAAGACGACTTTGGTCGTTTCAAAGTACCTGGTATACAGGATGATCCGGACATCCGGATCAGCATGGCCTGGGCCAGCCGTGGCGGTGAGCTTGGCAGTCCCCAGCATCTTGCCGAAATGCAGCTGATGAGGGTAATAACGGATGATGGGCGAAGTGTGCCTTTGCTGGATCTTGCTGAATATGAGTTGATGGCTGCACCACAGGTCTACGTCCATACTGATGGCCAGCGAGCGGTAACGGTGCAGGCAAGAGCTGAAGGGCAGACGGCAACCACCATTATGAAAGCGATGATTCCCCATCTGGAAGCGATGAAACGGGAATGGCCTGTGGGCTATGATTATCGACTGGCGGGTGAAATGGAGTCTACGGATGAAAGCTATGGCAGTATGGGGGGAGCCATGCTCCTGGCCATGGGGATGATTTTCGTTCTGCTGACCCTGATGTTCAACTCCATGCGCCAGCCATTGATTATTCTTCTGGTGGTTCCCCTGGCATTAACCGGAACCTTTATTGGTTACTTTCTTGCGGAAATACCAATGTCGTTTATTGGTTTGATGGGCGTCGTCTCCCTGGCTGGTATTGCGGTGAATAATGGTATTGTTCTGATTGAAACCATGAACAGTCACCGAAAGTCCGGTCTGTCGGTGGCTAACTCTGCGGCAAGAGGAGCCGCTGATCGCCTGCGTCCGGTAATCAGCACCAGTTTAACCACTGTGCTTGGCCTGATTCCCCTGGCCAGCAGTGATCCCCAGTGGTATCCACTGTGTATGGCAATTATTTTTGGTCTGGCGGCTTCTACTGTTTTTGCCATGGTGGTGGTTCCTGCGCTGTATGTGTTATTAACCTCTGAAGTGGAAGCTACTGTTGCTGGTTATGAAGAAGGTGCTGAATTACCCGGATTTCAGGCAGGTTAAACACTATGGCTCGTCGAACAAAAGAAGATGCTGAGAAAACACGGCTTCAGTTGTTGGAAACCGCTCTGGCCCTGTTCAGTGATAAGGGAATTGCCAATGTAACACTGGCCCAGATCGCCAGTACTGCCGGTGTAACCCGGGGGGCTATTTACTGGCACTTTAAAGACAAGTCCCAGATGCTGGAAGCTCTCTGGGAAAGGGTCTTTGATCCACTGGATCAGCATTTTGCCGCTCAGCTGGAAGCCGATGATGAGGACCCACTGGATGTGCTGTGTAATCTTGGTAAGCGGGTCCTGCAGGAAGTTGCCACCAATCTGCAATTTCAGCAGGTGTGCCGGATCAGCCAGCAGGCGGCCTTTGATCTGCAGATGATTGAACGCTGGAATCAGTTTTGCTTGAGGAGTCAGAAGGAAGTCACTCTACTGATGCAGAGAGCTCAGGGTCGGGGCTTGCTCAGGGAGGGTATATCGCCTGAAGCTGCCTCGCTGGTTGCCAGCGGTTGTTTTCATGGGGTCATTGAACGCTGGCTCTCTGTTGGTGGAGCCGTAGATCTTGAGCTGGAAGGGGATGTTATTGCTGATACGGTTTTTGCCGGCCTGAGGCGATAAGCAAAGCGCTCAATTCATCATATGAGTTGAGCGCCTGGATCAGTTTTTAGCCAATAAAGGGGCTGAGCAGAAGGTAAAGATAACGTGCAGCGACACCGGCACAGATACCACCAATTGTGTGAGCCAGAATGGCTTTTGATGTCAGCTGGCGAAAGCCAAGGGAGTCCAGCATGGCAGTGTGTGTGCTCAGGTAACCACTCCAGCACATGCCCATGGCAGTAAATACTGCGATATCACTGCCGCCAATAATACCCTGGCTGATAAAGTTGGGTACCAGTGACATGGCAGCACCGACGGCGCCCAGTGAGGTAATGGGGAAAGCAACCAGCTCAGCGTGGTCAAAGCCGAAGAGCAGCTCAAATAGCCATGTAACATGATTGGCCAGCTTTGGTAGCAGAGCAACCCCTTCAAATGCACCGCCAGTGTAGCCAGTTGCTGGTGCGCCAAATGTCAGCACCATAACAAACGTACTGATGATTAACACACCGGGAATAATCGCCACCCCCATTTTGACGCCGCCTTTACCACCATCCAGCAGGGCATTGAGGAATCTCAGCCAGACTGGGTCAGTAGAACTATGGTCGTCAAGCAGTTCACTGTGTGTATCCTGGATGCTTAATTCGTGAAGCCTGGGATCATTCCGGATAAAGCGTTGCATTAGGCGCGTAGAGATAACCGCACCAACAAGGGCGCCGGCCAGTCCTATCATGGCGGGTATAAAGTAGGTGGCACCGGTTTCACTATTTTGCAGCGTAGCCATAAAGGTGATGACAATAAGACCCATACCAAAAGAGGTACCAAAGTTGGTCAGGGATATGATCTCATAAGCCTTGAAAGAATGGCTGAAGCGACGATCCTTGGCCAGACCAATAATTGCAGGGTTGTCTGAGAAAAAGGTCATCATGGCTGCCATGGCTGCTCTACCAGGCAAGTTGAAGACGGGCCTCATTAATGGAACCAGCAGACGTTCAATCAAAGAAATAACATGGAATTCCATCAACAGGCGACCCGCAGCACCGGTCAGTACGGTAATTCCCATCAGGAACAATACGGTGTTTAATAAAAGCTGGTGTGCGGTGTTGAAGAGGGTGTTGAACATGTGGGTAACACCCATTGTCTGGCCAAGGTAGCCAAACAAAAGCCCTGAGAGCAGAAGGAGGGCCAACGGTTCTACGATTTGACGTACACCCGTTGAAGTTTCCGATTTGGTCGAGATTGCATCACTCATAGACATACCAGAAAGAATTAACCACTCAGATTAGACAATATTTTTAGAACCTGCAGTATTGGTATTAGTCAGAAACGGAATAAGTGCAGGCGAGATAACTGAGTCCACTTAGTTGTGGAACTAATAGAAGTTACAGGCAGTCTAAAGTAGCTGCCTGTAAATCCAGAGTTCAGGGTTTTAGCTGAGAAGAGCCCGTTAATGCTCCCTGGTGGTTTGGAAAACAACGTCCGGGTAGCGCTCTTCAGCCAGAGATAAATTGACACGGGTTGGTGCCAGATAGGCCAGGTGACCACCGCCATCTATAGAAAGGTTATCAGCACATTTGCGTTTGAACTCTTCGAGCTTTTTCGTGTCACTGCAATCAACCCAGCGAGCCGTGTTGACATTGACGGGTTCATAAAGGGCATCAACGTTGTATTCGTCTTTCAAGCGGCGCATAACGACGTCAAATTGAAGTACACCCACCGCACCGAGAATCAGGTCATTATTGTTCACGGGCATGAATAGCTGTGTAGCCCCTTCTTCAGACAGCTGCTGAAGGCCTTTTTGCAGTTGTTTCAGCTTCAATGGGTCTCTCAGACGAACACGTCGGAACAGTTCAGGGGCAAAGTGGGGGATCCCCATAAACTTGAGCATTTCGCCCTGAGTAAAGGTATCGCCAATCTGAATTGTTCCGTGGTTGTGCAAACCGATAATATCGCCGGAAGTTGCTTCATCCACATGTGAACGGTCGCCAGCCAGGAAGGTCACGGCATCGGCAATTTTAATATCTTTACCAATTCTGACGTGCTTCATTTTCATGTTGCGAGTGTATTTACCGGAACAGATCCGCAAAAAAGCGATGCGGTCACGGTGCTTGGGGTCCATATTTGCCTGAATTTTGAACACAAACCCTGAGAAGCTCTCTTCGTCGGCAGTAATTATACGGTCACTGGTCTCACGGGGAATGGGTGAAGGAGCCCACTTGACGAAATCATCCAGCATTTCCCGAACACCAAAGTTGGACAATGCGGTTCCAAAAAATACAGGTGTCATTCTGCCAGCAAGGTATTCTTCAAGATCAAATTCATGGCTGGCACCGCGGACCAGTTCGATTTCTTCAGTCAGATCTTCATGAAGGTCACCCAGCAGAGCTCTGGCTTCTTCCGACTCTAACCCCTTGATCTGGATATCATCAGGAATAACACTGGCTTGACCCGGTTTGAAAACATGAATGGTGTCGGTGTAAAGGTTGTAAACCCCTTTAAACTGCTTGCCCATTCCAATAGGCCAGGTGATAGGAGCACACTGAATTTTCAGGATATCTTCAACTTCATCCAGTACTTCTATCTGATCGCGGACTTCACGATCCATCTTATTCACAAAAGTGAAGATAGGCGTGTCACGCAGGCGGCAGACTTCCATCAACTTAATGGTTCGGTCCTCGACACCCTTGGCACCATCAATCACCATCAGGCAGCTATCTACCGCAGTCAGTGTTCGGTAGGTATCTTCCGAAAAGTCTTCGTGTCCAGGTGTGTCCAGCAGGTTTACCGTACGACCGTGATATGGAAACTGCATGACCGAGGTGGTGATGGAAATTCCACGCTCCTGCTCCATTTTCATCCAGTCAGAAGTCGCCATTCGGCCACTTTTTCGACCTTTTACTGTACCCGCAAGCTGAATGGCGCCACCCAGTAGCAGGAGCTTTTCGGTAATGGTGGTCTTACCGGCGTCAGGGTGGGAGATGATAGCGAAGGTGCGTCTGGCTTCAACTTCCCGGGTGAGTGATGACATGTTTGGGTTCCGAATTGTGTACGTATCTCTGTACACAATTGGGCTGTGTACAAAATAACAAATAGTCAAAAGCTGGGTGAATTATCCAAATCGGTGGAGGGACTGCAAGTAGGCAGGAGGTTTTCCTGTAAATCCGAGGGGGCTGCAAGATGAAAAAATAATACCGATCCGGTGATTATAAAGAGCTCTGGTATGGGGGACATCACCTGTCCCGAAAATTAATAAAAATGGTTCTTATCACGGCCTGTGGGTGTAAAATCAATCATAATTCGTGAAGGCTGGTGGTACCAGGTATCAAAGTCGTAATTTGGATAGCTGATATTAGAAACCAGTTTGTAGCCACTGATGTTTTCCGGTATGCCTTTTGTCGAGATAATTCGAGAGTAGACTTTACCTGATTTCATATTATTGGTGATTTCTCTTTTGACATTGACGGTAATTTCTTCCAAAGCTTCAGTTAATTCATTATGGCGACTAAAGGTAATATTGGCATCAAGAGGGTAGTTGAAAAGCCCCCAGGAGTTTTCCTGGTCCAGGAGTAGAAATCGGCCAGAACGGTTTTCGTTGAAATCGAACATATTCTGGGCTTTGATTACAGTCATTAGCTCATGATTCTGGTTGAAATCGTTGTAAGCAATAGGGGTTCCACTGTTTAGTTTGTACCCTGAAATTCTCCATATTGAATCAGGAGCAAGTTCAATGGCTGTCAGGCTGCTGGCGCTTGTTGCTGGAGAAAAAAGTGAAAATGGAAACAGCATAGTGAACAGGACGGGATTGTTTATTAAGAGGTAAGAAGATGATGAGTATTCTGGAGATGAGAATTGTTTGACTGTGGATGGATCGAAACGGATGAATGAAGCAGAGATGGGGAGGTGAGGTAGGTTTCCATTTTCAAACCAGCGTCGGGTTTTAAGGGAGTACAAGTCCATCGCAAGGTAGTCAACAGGATAATCATATTTTGCGTTGATACTGCTGGAAAAGGTACAAAAAAATGAAAGGGAGATAGAAAAAATTAATGCTCTGGTCATTACGTTCATGGTAGCTTACTTCGTAAGTATAAACTGAGAATTAAAGACTTCTTAATCACTGGATAGTTCCTTCAAATTGCAGAAAGCATTGTTAAGGATGACGATAAGCCTCAATGGTATCCGCCATTTTTAAAGTCCACCATGAGCCGTGACGGTTTGTGATACCAGCTGGAAAAGTCAAACCAGTCTGGATAGTCAGGCCTGGTTACCAGTTGATAGTTCTGTTGGTTTTGAGTGGTACGAACGACCCGAGATGAAATGTTTCCGGCTTTCATACCATTAGTGATTGTACGTTGAACGTTAACAGTCACCTGCTCAATGGCCTCTCCTGAAACTTCATCAAAGCGTGTGAATGTCACGTCTGCATCAACAGGGTAATCTACTATACCCCACCAGTTCTCCTGATCCAGGAGTAGGAAACGACCCTGTCCTGTTTTTTGCCGGTCGTACATTGCATATTCTCTGGCATTATTCATAGCATCTTCGTTGAAAGCGAGGTCGGAATATCGTATGGCTCCACCATGCGCAACTTTGTAGCCTGTAATTTTCCAGGGAGAGTTTTCCGGGAGTTCAATAGAGGTCAAACTGGCCGCTCCTACGTAAGGCCAGAATGCATGGGATACTGAGTAGATAGTAGCTGCTGTAATAGCTACAACCGCTACGGCTACAGCAACACCAATAAGGCCGTCCGAAACCCGGTCACCGAATGAGGAGTTTCGATCGTTGGTATACCCTCCCCAGAAAAATGGTACATCCCACCAGCCCCAGTGAGTATGATGATGGGTGTGATCAACACGAACATTGTTGGGGTTGCCTGAACCAGAAGGGTGGTAGTAGCGATTCAGCTTAAGCTGATAAAGAGCCATATGGCGGTAATCGATCGTTGGTGAGTAGTTACTATGTCCCTGCATAATAGAAGGTTCTGGAAATCCACTGGCGTAAGTATGTAGATGAGGATAAATAATAAAAATTGCCAGAAATAGCAGTAAGGGTATTTTTGATAGTGTATTGGAACTTCGTGTGGACATTCTCTGATTCCGAATGGAAATTTTCCGCTTTGTCTTTTCGGAAATAAAATTTCCCATCTTGGCTGATGAAAACAGGCATGACCTCATTGGAATCAGGTTGTGTTGAAAAGTTCCCCTGTATGGTGCTCTTATTGATGGTTTTCGTTGTATTCTTCTGAAGTTTTGGGTTTTTATCTTTCATTGAAGTTTTAAATTGATGGGTGAAGGTTCAGAAGAGTTGATGGCTATTAATTAAACTGAAGTCTGCTACTATGCCAGTCTTCTGTGCTGTCATGGCTTTTATTGAAGTTATCTGTATTTACTGTCGTAAATCTGAAGATATTATCAGAAATGGAAAGGCCAGATCAGGACTTCAAAGGTTCCTATAGCGAAGTTGCAACAAGACCTTTCAGCTGGATACCGCTACAATGCTAACCAACCAGGTATAAGTAGTTGACCATTTGAAATCATATAAACTGACTGGTCGATTAGATATTAAAGGCAGTACAAACTGTTACTCCGTTTTTGTACTAGTGTTCCTTTGTATTTCCAGTCTGTCTTTCGTCTATGAAATCCATCACCGCTATCACTGTCCGGCAATGATCACAACACTGCAGCAGGCCTGGCGTATTGGTCCTGCACCCGGTGATGTGTCAGCGCTGTTGATCTGATACATTCCTGTCTTTTTGAGCCATCTATGGCTGTGGTTCACGTTGCCTGTATCTATTGTCAACAAGCGTTCAATGTTGTTAAGAACGGGAAAGCTGAGACGGGTCACCAGTGGTATAGATGCAAGGACTGTAATAAGAGCTTCCAACCTGAGTATCGCTATAACGGCAATCTGCCTGGTACTCATGAGCAGATCATAAAGATGACCATGAATGGCTCCGGGGTCAGAGATATCGGACGTGTCCCTGAGATCAGTCCAACGACGGTATTGGCTCGCTTAAAAAACTCGACCCGCCAGCAGTAACGCAACTCCCCTTCGAAAATGCCCGGGTCAAGATTATTTTCGAAATGGATGAGCTATGGTCATTTGTTGGTAGCAGGAAGCAGCAACGCTGGCTGTTTTATGCATGGGAGCCACGTTTCAAGAAGATCATTGCCCATGCGTTCGGCTCCAGAAGCACAGAGACGCTCAAAAAGCTGTTGAAGCGTCTGGCCCGCTTCAAAGTCAGTTTTTACTGCACAGATGACTGGCAGTCATATACATCCTGTTTACCAGAAGATAAACATATCACTGGAAAGTACTTCACTCAGCGGATTGAGCGGCAGAATCTGACCTTGAGAACTTGCTTGAAACGGTTAGCCAGAAGGACTATCTGCTTCTCAAGATGGTGAAGGTTCAGAAGAGTTGATGGCTATTAATTAAACTGAAGTCTGCTACTATGCCAGTCTTTTGTTCTGTACTGCCATGGCTTTTATTGAAGTTGTCTGTATTCACTGTCGTAAACCTGATGATATTGTCAGAAATGGAAAGGCCAGATCAGGGCTCCAAAGGTTCCTGTGCCGAAGTTGCAACAGCAATTCCCACTGAAGTGATTCGAGATAACAGCACCAAGGCTTCCAGCCAGTTTTGCTTATTACAAAATCGCAAACTTTAAGGCAGGATATCTCGATATTGTGAACATTGTTGCTTTACTGTGCCGCCATC
>OODV01000198.1 GCA_900299555.1 uncultured Endozoicomonas sp. | reverse complement strand
CAGCAACCATTTTAAGGATAAAATGGCAATATACGCAGGTTAAATTGGCGCTTACCTGGGACAGCATACCTCACCATTCTCCCAGCGAATTTTACGGATAGCTTGTTAACACATTTCATCGCTGACGAGTTCCGTAATTTTGATCATTATTAAAATCGTTATCTACTGGGCGGAGCAGTAGTGTAGTTGAGCAGTCCGGAATCCAATAAGAGCCAACAATTTTTCCACTTTTTTACTGCAACGGCTTCTGCACGAGGCAAAGCCTCATTCATAGTGATGATATTACCGTGGATAAAAATCAAATTCGCTGCATTCGAACTGTTTGGATAGACCACTCTGACACCTGTCATTAGAAAAATAACTGACAGGAAAACAATAGCTTTCATAATTATCCTGATATTTCAGTGGAAGAATGACAGAAACTCTATATGCTCATGGCTGATCAATAAAAATAGTCACTATGTCATTTTTTGATGGTGGAGTCATAGTCTGTAAGAAAGCATCTCAAGCAATGACATTGCACTCCGGCTCCAGTTAAAATGCCGGCTGTTTTGTTCGGACACCTGTATGAAGACTCTGACGATACTGGAACTGGAATATAAAGACGACACCAGTCTCTACTTTGAACATTTTATTAATCGCCCTTATCCGTGCTTTCTGGACAGCTCGGCGTTTGACGGTAATCACGCGATCTATAAAGATCATTTCAGCCGTTATGACATCATGACTGCATCCCCCGAACTGTACTTCACCTTCACCTCAGAAGGTGATTTGATTATTGAAGACCTCATTCAACAAAAAACAGAAACGCTTACTGATACAGAGCCTTTTTCGCAATTGTCAAACCGGCTTCACGATATGAGCAAAGTCGATAATGCTGGATTACCTTTTGTGGGAGGAATGGTTGGTTTCTGGGGATATGAACTGTGTGAATACCTTGAGCCGGGCCGAATAGCCCATCGTGATATTTCAACACCGCTTATGTCCGTCGGTCTCTACCAGTGGGCTCTGATCTCTGATCATAAGGAGCGACAAACCTGCCTGGTATTTCACCCTGATATTTCAGAATCACTGAAAAATGAAATCCTGAACACCATTGATCAAATGGTTATGCATTCAGAACGTTCACCATTCAAGCTGCTCAGCAGATTCACCCCAACCCAGTCCCTAACTGAGTATCAGGCTGCATTCCAGAAAATTCAGGACTATATTACGGCGGGCGATTGTTATGAGGTTAACCTAACCCAGCGTTTTACTGCCTCCTATAGAGGCAATTCGTGGGAGGCTTTTAAAAGGCTTAGAACCGTAACAAAAGCCCCATACTCAGCGTATATTTCACGTCCGGATCTGACCATTCTCAGTCACTCTCCAGAGCAATTTATTCGACTGGAGAATGGTTATGTTTCTACAAATCCGATAAAGGGTACCCGCCCAAGAGGAAATACTCCTGAAGAAGATCGCGCTATCGCTGAAGAGCTACAACATAGCCAGAAAGATCAATCGGAAAATCTGATGATTGTCGATTTGCTGAGGAATGATTTAGGTAAAGTCTGTAAGGCCGGAACGATTTCTGTTCCCAGATTGTTTGCACTGGAAAGTTATGCCAATGTCCACCATCTGGTCAGTACCATCAAAGGCCAGCTTATGGAGGACCATGACGCATTTGATCTGCTCAGAAGTACATTCCCTGGAGGTTCAATCACAGGAGCCCCAAAAATACGATCCATGGAAATTATCAGGGAGCTGGAACCTGTTGCTCGCACAGTATACTGTGGTTCCATCGGCTATATCAGCTGTGATGGAACTATGGATACCAGCATTACTATACGGACTGTTCTTGCAAAAGATGGCGAATTACATTGTTGGGGAGGTGGGGCTATTGTTGCTGACTCTGATTGCGAATCGGAATATCAGGAATCCATAACCAAAGTCAGAAACCTGATGAACACTTTGGAAACCTGTTTATAAAAATAACTCTATTTACAGGCCACATGGCAGTGGCTTCTCCAGTAGAAGTGCCCACTTTTCAATCCAGCCTGATTGATGGTCAGCATCGACTCTCTCTATATTAATGCAGGAAGTATCCTCAAATGCGTTAAGGTAATGATGGCTGACCTGTCCTGGGACTATCGAGTCTCTGGCCCCAAAAAAGTGAGCTTGTGTAATTGACGATAATTGATAACTGTAAGCCAGTGGATCAAGTGCTGCTGGTATTTCGGAGACACCATGATGACGGTTTAAAAATTCAGGAGAAAGGTTACCAGCCACAGTTCGGACACTTATGACATCACTTCTCTGTGCAGCGATTAAGAGAGCCAGCGTTCCACCACCAGAATAACCGATCAATTCCAGCTTTTCGTACTGTCCATTATCTTTCAGAAATGCCACCGCCGAATTCATAGCCTCAAGCACTTTCGGACTGTAACGTTTGAAAGTCCATACCTCCCTGCTGCAATTGTCATTCATGACGTACTGGCAAGGCTGGGCTATGTATGCAAGGTCTGGTGATTTATCCTTCAGCATCAAATGATGAACAAGCCGGTTAACCGGGGTCGGATCCATTGAAGGACGGTTAGATCTTAACCATGCACGCCCATCTCCTTCAATATAAATTCTAAGTGTACGGCTCACGGCTTCTTGAGGTGACCAGGTATAAACTGGCCAGTAAACCTCATCATAAACGACAACTTTTAATGGCTGCTGCAAATCCACTGGGTCGATTTCAGGAATAACCGACCAACTGGCACAACCAGCCATCAACCAGAAACAAAAACAGAGCGATACTTTTATTACTGTTATTTTATTCATTAATGACAATAACTATCTGAAAAGGTGATTTCCATAAATTTATATCAATGCAAACTGTTGTTATATATTTTTT
Source organism: uncultured Endozoicomonas sp. (assembly GCA_900299555.1). Classification (GTDB taxonomy): domain Bacteria; phylum Pseudomonadota; class Gammaproteobacteria; order Pseudomonadales; family Endozoicomonadaceae; genus Endozoicomonas. The sequence goes on along the minus strand of OODV01000198.1, from coordinate 16,228 downwards.
ATTGTAAATGCGAGATTGTTATTGTTAACTGACCAAAAGTAACGTTTTTCATAATCCTCCAGCCATGTAATAGGCGACAATTCACTCCAAACTTAAGAACTGAACACTATGGATAGTATACGCAAGCGTGTTTTTAAACGTTCTCTGCTCAGTTCTGCTGTTTTACTCTCAATCCAGTCTTCTTTAGCATCTGCAGGCACCTGCCTTCCACCCAGTATCGATAAGAATATCCATGTTACAAGTAGCGAGTCCTCTGAGGGCGGTATCTCACAGAATGGCCTAATCAATCAGATTCGAGTAGTGGGTCAAATGTGTGGGTAAGCACATTTCCATACTGAAAAATTTTCTGCGCTCCTTATATACGTCTCATGACATGTCTTATTGAAGTAAAGTGCCCAGAATGCAACCTCCCTTGCGTTGGTCGACATGGCAAAGGGCGCAAAGGTGATCAGCGCTACTTCTGCCAGAATGAAGGCTGATAAACCAAGTCGTTCATGCTCAAATATCATTACAGGGTGTGCAACAGGGGCATTTAGAAAGACATTGTTAAATAGAGCGAATCAGCGCTGATTATGGCTCGCCATTGATCATGCCACTGGTACTTGTTCCTGCGTGTGTTTTCGGGAAAAGAAAAGATAAGGTCTTCAGGCGGCTTCAGGTTCTTTTAGAGCCCTTTGGTATTAGCCGTTTCTACAGCGATGACTGGGGTGCATATGAGCAAAATATTGATCCGGAAAAGCATGAAGCAGGCAAGAGAAATACTCAGAAAATAGAACGCAGGAACTTAAATTTCAGGATTTGGATCAAGCGGTTAGCGAGAAAGAGTATATGTTTTTCCAAGATAGAAAGGATGCACGATATAGTGATCGGGCTGTTGATTAATGCTCTGGAATTTGGAGTGGATATTTATGAAAAACCACACATTTGACTCACTACCCATAACTGGCAAAGTGGTTTTAAAGCCGACACGGTACAAGCCAAACTGCGGTATGACTTCTAATCCACTGATAGCTAACTAACCTCCTCAAACCGGCCTTATGGCCGGTTTTCAGTGTCTGAAACTTGACACTTTTCCCTTGTAAGACGCACACCGAAACTGAATATCCATGATTGAGGCTATTTGGCACCTCAAAAGCGCTGACTGTTTGCCCCAGCCCGCACCATGAGCTAAACCGATTAGTAGGACTATTAAATCAATAACGAGTAAATGCTGTTAAGGAGTAATACTCATGTCTTCTCTAAAAAGCCTTGGTGCCGCAATTCTGATTTCTACTTTGGCTGTTTCAGCCCATGCTGGAGAGTCCAATCGTCTAAATATCAATCAATCCAGTGCAACTGAAATTGATAAAACCCTAGTGTTTGTCAGTGAAGATACTGCTCGAAGCATTGTCGAATACCGAGATCAACATGGTGAGTTCAGTAGCATCCATGAACTAGCTAAAGTAAAAGGTGTCAGCAAGCGTCTGGCTCGTTACAACCGTAGCCGGATTAGCTTTGAATAAATTCTTATAAAATAATGTTTATGATCATTTAGCACAGATTTCTTCTGTGCTTTTTATTATCTGAAAGATAGTGCAATTACCCTCCCTCTCAGGCATCCTTCGATAACACAGAATTTCTTTCTGTTTCAGAATAAGAATAAACAGGGATTGTTTTCATATGAGTAGCCAGTATGCAGATACCTTTGGACAGAGGGGGCATCCTTATGATCAGGCAATGCAACGCTTTCCGGATTCCAGGAATTTTGAATTTATACATCTGTTTGACCAGGTAGATTTAACAAAAACCAGACGAACTCTTGATTTACCTTCTGGCGGAGGGTATCTATCTCAATTCCTTCCCGAACACTGTGTACTGGACTCTGCTGATCCAAGTTCCCAGTTCAGAAAATCAGAAGCGATTTATGAACTTAATCTTGAGAGCCTCGTATTGCCTGAAAGCCATTATGATCTGGTGATCTCTCTGGCTGCGCTCCACCATATCGAGAATAAGTCTGGCTTTCTTAATTCTGTGGCGAATGCGCTTAAACCGGGTGGCTTTTGTTGTTTCTTAGAGTTGCAGCAGACTCGGGTATCAGCCACTTTCTGGATGAATTTTCCGGTAAATATAACCTGACCGGACATAAAGGCAGTTATCTGCAGATTGATGTGCCCTACCCCGGTTACATGAGTCAAAAGCAGCTGTCATTGGTTGAACATGCATTAAAACCCTGCCTTTGGGTATTTAAAAACAAAACTGAAATGGTCGAATTTTGCCGTCTTCTTTTTGGATTGAAGGCTGTGTCTAACCAGCAAATCCTGGATGCCCTGAGCCGCTATGTCGGGTATAGCGATATCACCAACAGCCATGGTGAACCTGAGATAAGTTTGAAATGGGAGCTGCTTTATATAACGTTTCAGAAGCAGTCCTGAACACGGAAACAGTTCTGAAACAACAATGAATAAAGGATCTGTATATGGATGTTCTTTTTATCAGTGGCATCGCTAATGACAACTAGGTCAGTGCAGTGCTGGACAAAAATGGTCGATTTCAATATATGCTGAATGGCTCAAGCAGTGTTGCTCCTCATATGGAAAACGTAACCGAATTCAAAAGTCACCGATTCATTCTGGGAGGAACTGGCGGTAACCAGCGTTACGGATTTCAGTTTCATCCAGCCGTCATTTTCAATGAGATCAGTGATCCCGATACCCATAGCCATTCATTGAGCCGCTGTATCGATTTCTGTAGTCAACAGAAGGTTCCTGTACTTAATAGACCTGAAGCAATCCAACAGACACGTCGAGATCGGGTGACCGAGGCTTTGAAAGATATTCCTGGCGTAGTAGCACCCAGGACGATCCGTTTTTCGCCCAAATCCCCTGATGATGTTCGCAAACAGATCAATGCCAAATTCACTGGCCCTGTCCTGCTCAGGGAGGCGGGTACCCATGGCGGAAAAAGCCTGACCAAAATTGATTCTCTGGATCATATTAAACAGCAGCTCTACCCTTTTGCCCTGGATGGACGGCCCTATTACTTAATCGAGTTAAGAAACTTCGCATCCGGAGACGGTCTTTATAGAAAGTTTCGTATCGTTGTTATTGAAGGCGTGCCTTATCTAAGACACATGCTGATTAATGATCACTGGATGGTACACAGAACCGCGAGAGAATTTATGTCGTCCAGAAAATCGCTTCAGGAAGAGGAAAAACAATGGGTCGAAACTTTTTATAAGAAGCCACCTCTTGAGCTCACCAAGAGAATCATGAAGATTGCTGATCGCCTTAAACTGGACTACTTCGGGATCGACTGCAACCTCGATGAGGATGGAAATGTGCTGATTTTTGAAGCCAATGCCAATATGAACATCCTGATTAACACTCAGCCTTCGCCCAATTTATGGGATGCCCCAATCTCAGCTATTCAGGAGCATTTGAAAGCGGTTATCCTGGCCAGAGCAAAAGACTGATTGGATCAGAGCACACATCCCCGGTGCGCTCTTATACCCATCGTCTTTCAAGTCGCTACTTTGTAGGCTGCGTAGCAACTTGAAATCCTTTGGATATATTAGTTTATCACCCTCTTGCTGCAAGCAATGCGGTACGCAGATCATCATAGTTGGTGATAGAGGGATACTGAGGAAACTCGGCAATCACATTATCAGGCGCCATAAACAGAAACCCGGCATCAGCTTCAGACAACATGGTAGTATCGTTATATGAGTCACCTGCCGCCAGTATACGATAATTAAGACTTTTCAGCGCTTTTACCGAAGCTCTTTTGGGGTCTTTCTGTCTCAGTTTATACCCGGTCACTTTGCCTGACTCTGCAACCTCAAGGCGATGACAGAAGAGCGTTGGACGACCCAACTGAACCATGAAAGGATCGGCAAATTCGTAAAATGTATCCGAAAGAATAATCAGCTGGAATTCACTGCGCAGCCAGTTCACAAAATCTACCGCACCTTCCAGTGGCTTCATCCCGGCAATCACTTCCTGAATTTCGTTCAACCCGAGATTGTGCTTATCAAGGATGGATAGCCTCATGGTCATCAGCTCATCATAATCCGGAATATCACGAGTCGTTGCCTTGAGCTCATCAATACCTGTATGTGAAGCAAACTCAATCCAGATTTCAGGAATCAACACACCTTCAAGGTCAAGACAGACGACATCCATTGGTTATTCTCACTATGATGATTAGACTTATTGCAGCCTGAGCGGCTGTTCGAGAATATAGCATAAAAACCTATAAATATAGGTATTGATTCTATTATTGAATATATTGCCATTGCTACAATGACATTCAGCGATACTTGGAAACAATCATCAAGGGGAAGTGCATCATGAAAATAACCATGGTCAAAAAAATAATGGCCGATGGAAGTCTCTGCAAGAAATGTCAGGAAGTACAGGAGAGGCTGGAGAGTTCAGGGCACATCAACAGGATCGATCAATTCATCACTGCGGATGAAGGCGATGCTGGTAGCACCGGAACTCTGCTCGCGGAGCTTTATCAGGTGGACAAAGCCCCCTTCTTTATCGTTGAGGAAGAAGGCAGGGAGCCGGTTATTTACACCATTTATTTCAAGCTGGTGAAGGAAATACTTGAAAAAGCGGCTTAAATCAGGCCGCTTATATATCATTACCGGTTAGGCAGCTGAACGTGGGAAAACAATTCATCAACTTCGGCCTTGTTATGGCGGAGGATCGCTTCCTGAACTACATCTTTGGTCAGGTGGGGAGCAAACTCTTCAATGAAGTCGTACATGAAGCCGCGGAGGAAGGTACCCCGTCTGAATCCAATTTTGGTAATGCTTGGTTCAAACAGGTGGTCAGCATTTAGAGGAACAAGATCAGAATCTAACTCAGGGTCGTAAGCCATTTTGGCAATGATGCCGACGCCATGACCCAGACGTACATAAGTTTTGATTACATCAGCATCCGTAGCAGTAAAGACGACTCTTGGAGACAACCCTTCATTCATAAAGGCCTCATCTAACTTCGAGCGTCCAGTAAAGCCAAAGACGTAAGTAACCAAGGCAAAACGGGCAATGTCTTTTAACGTCAGTTCAGAAATCTGGGCCAGTGGATGATCTTTAGGTACCAGGACACAGCGGTTCCACCGATAACATGGCATCATAACCAGATCATTGAACAGCTCAAGCGCTTCAGTAGCAATTGCAAAGTCAACAGAACCATCTGCAGCCATTTCAGCAATCTGAATGGGAGTACCCTGATGCATATGCAACGCAACATCGGGATATTGGCCAATAAATTGCTGAATAATTCCTGGCAGGGCGTAGCGGGCTTGAGTATGTGTGGTAGCAATAGAAAGACTACCCTTACGCTCGTCACTGAACTCTTGAGCAACCTGCTTGATCGACTCTACTTTGCGCAGAATTTCACCCGCTGTATCAATGATTTTTTCTCCGGCAGGCGTAATACGAGTCAGATGCTTTCCGCTTCGGGCAAAAACTTCAACACCCAGCTCATCTTCCAGAAGACGGATTTGTTTACTTATACCAGGCTGAGAAGTATATAGACTCTGCGCAGTAGCTGATACGTTGAGATCATGGTGGGCGACCTCCCAGATATAGCGCAGTTGTTGCAGCTTCATTGATAGCCTCCGGTCAGGCAGGTGGTGCTGACAAAAATGAACAGAGTGAAACAGGATCCGTTAGTTCTATAAAGCATAAAAGAATGACATTAAATTCTTTTCCAGAATACAAGCCAGTCAATATAGTTACCAGCGAATCATCGATTTTTAGTCAATATTTTCAAACATCGTCTTGGCTACTTATAACTTTAGACCATAAATTTCAGGATGCTTATGGATTTTCTAACATACATTGCCACCGGTGCCGGCGTTGGCTTTGCGGTTGGCCTGACAGGTATCGGCGGTGGTTCACTGATGACACCACTGCTGTTAATGTTCGGCTTTCCGGCTCATATCGCCATCGGAACGGACCTGATGTATGCAGCCATTACCAAGTCGACCGGTGTCATCATCCACCACCGTCAGAGGAGTATTGACTGGACTCTGGTCAAAACACTCTGTGCTGGCAGCCTTCCTGCTACAGCCCTGACGATTGTTCTACTCAAGGTTTTTTTTGACAGAAGCGTTGATTATAGCCCGATCCTTACACTATGCCTCGGGATAATGCTGACACTGACCGCTTTATCCTTGTTTATGAGTCCTTTGTTAAAGAAAAGGCAGGCTACTGGTATCTCAATAATTCCAGGTAAATTTCAGACGACGCTGACATTTATCGCAGGTATTTTCCTGGGTGTTCTGGTAACACTTTCATCGGTTGGTGCAGGCGCTCTCGGAACAGCAGCTATTGTACTGCTCTACCCGCTTCTTAAACCCGTTAAAGTTGTGGGCAGTGATCTGGCACATGCAGTGCCCCTGACTCTATTGGCTGGTCTTGGCCATATCTGGCTTGGTAATGTTGATTTTGTTCTTTTAGGCAGTCTGTTAATCGGCTCAATTCCTGCCATATACGCCGGAACTAAAGTAGGCATGAAGCTACCTGATACGTTTATGCGGATCATTTTAGCCATGATATTGCTCGGACTTGGCTTGAAATACCTGTTTTAGCGCTTTTCAGGGTTGCAGCCTCGGGTCAGTTTGAATAAAGTGGAAAACCCTCATTCAGCCAATGGAAAACCCATAACCAAGCGGGTTTTATACAAGGATTGAGGTCACATTCTGTCAGTATGGGTGCCATTTTCATCAGGCATTACAGTGAGCAGCGACAGGATTAAAGTAGAAAGCGTCACAATAAATATCAGTTCAATCGGACCCTGTTGTTTCATTGCACCTGTTTCGATAAAGGTTCTACATCAACGAACCCATGATCTGAATTCACATTTTACTTTGTCTGCAAGCACTCAATCCGCTGACTGGGAGATTATAGAAAAAACTTTTTAATTAACGGAACCGTATAGATGGCTGTTTTACCCATTGAAGACCTTAATATTGAATCTCAGGAAGTACTATTAAGCCCAGAGCGGCTCAAAGCTGAGATCCCAATGACTGAAGTAGCAGCAAAAACAGTTTCTGAAAGCCGTGAAGTCATCAGGGATATTCTTGACGGGAAAGACCATCGACTGTTCGTCGTCATTGGTCCCTGCTCAATCCATGATGTTGCTGCCGCAAAAGATTACGCCCGTCGTTTGCAGCAGCTCAGCGAAGAGCTGAGCGACACTCTATACTTGGTTATGCGCGTCTATTTTGAAAAGCCAAGAACAACAGTGGGCTGGAAGGGTCTTATCAATGACCCTCATTTGAATGACTCTTTTAAAATTGAAGAAGGCCTGCACATTGGCCGTCGCCTGCTGATGGATGTTGCCGAAATGGGAATTCCCGCTTCTACCGAAGCTCTGGATCCAATCTCACCTCAGTATCTTCAAGACCTGGTAGCCTGGTCAGCCATTGGTGCCAGAACCACCGAGTCCCAGACTCACCGTGAGATGGCCAGCGGCCTCTCTTCTGCCGTTGGCTTTAAAAATGGTACCGATGGCGGTCTGGAAGTGGCCATCAATGCCCTCCAGTCTGTTTCCAGCCCTCACCGTTTTCTGGGTCTTAATGGCCTGGGGCAAGTTGCGGTTACGCATACCAAAGGCAACCCTTATGGCCATATCGTATTGCGAGGTGGTAACGGTAAGCCCAACTATGACTCTGTCAGTGTTGCAATCTGTGAAAAGGAGCTGGAAAAAGCAGGCATCAAGCCCAATATCATGGTGGACTGCTCTCATGCCAATTCGAATAAGGACCCTTCCCTACAACCACTGGTTATGGAAAATGTGACTAATCAGATTCTTGAAGGCAATAAGTCGATCGTTGGACTGATGGTGGAAAGCAATATTGGCTGGGGCAGCCAGAAGATGACCGATGACCTTGCAGACCTTCAGTATGGTGTTTCCATTACTGATGCCTGTATAGACTGGGACACCACAGAGAAAACACTTCGTAGCATAAGGGATAAATTGAAGAATGTATTGCCAGATCGACGCAAGTAAGGCCTTCTAAGCCCTTTTTTCAATTAGATAAAAAGCTCGATTTGTTCGGGCTGTTTTTCTTTAGAAAGGATGACTTTATTATCATCAGCCTGAACAGGCTCAACAATACCCAGCAGACACAACTGGCTATCGGGTGGTGTATAAACTTCCAATGTCTGCTTTTTGCCATAGCTCATTTTACGCTCAACCGGCATATTGCTGATTCTGCGATCGAGTATGGCTGAGCAGATCATACACACACTGGATAGATGGTTGTTGACCAGCACCTCATAACGACACTCATTATTAAGCACCTCGGTACACAGCGTACGGTCACTTCTCGACTCAATATCCAGGTTTGCCTCGACCAGATGACGAGCAGCACTGCCATCTTCGGTGACAAAAAAATTGGATAAAATGGTCTGTTTATAGCGCTTCACTGTTCCGTCGGACTACAGAGTGATTAAATGAGATGAAGAATTCAAAAAGGCGGGAGAAGATACACCATTATTTCAGATAGTTATACCGGTATCTTTACCACTAAGTAAAAATACCATCACCCACGGTTGGATTACCACAAAAACAGAGAAAAATCGGCGATATCAGGATGTGAATGGCTGATACTGTATTTTGTTAATAAACCAGATTTTTGGACCGCCCGGAGTATGCACTGTGATTTCATCATCCACCTGACGTCCAACCATCGCCCTAGCCATAGGAGAGTCTATGGTGATGTGATTATTTTTAACATCAATTTCATCGGCACCAACAATTCGGCACTGTAAAATTTCACCCTCTTCACTTTCCAACTCAATCCAGGCGCCAAAAAAGGCCTTACCCTCTTGCTCCTCTGAATAATCAACTACTTTAAGAATTTCGAGTCGTTTAGTGAGGTACCGTATTCGACGGTCAATTTCTCTCAGCAGCCGCTTTCCTTCTTTATATTCAGCATTCTCACTGCGGTCACCCAGTGCTGCAGCTTCAGAAACCGCCTGAGTCACTTCAGGGCGCTTGACCCGCCAAATATAGCGCAACTCCTGCTCAAGCTTTTCTTTACCTGCACGGGTGATAAGGGGGTACTTCATACAGTGAAACCGGGATTCAACGGTGAGTGAGCAGCAGGAAAAGGGAAGTAATAACAACTCCCCTTTCCTGAAGGGCCTATATTATTTGTAGAAAGCATTCTCAGTATTACTGTGGTCCGTCACATCACGCACCCCTTTCAATTCAGGGATTCGCTCCATGAGCGTCTTTTCAACACCATCCTTAAGCGTCATATCAACGGCAGCACAACCCTGGCAACCACCGCCAAACTGCAGCACAGCAACACCATCATCCAACTCAACCAGAGAAACCACACCACCATGGGAAGCAAGGCCAGGGTTCACCTCAGTCTGAAGGAAATAACTTACCTTCATATCCAGTGGGCTATCTTCATTAACCATTGGCATTTTGGCGTTAGGAGCCTTAATGGTAAGCTGGCCACCCAGCTTATCTTCAGCAAAATCCACAACCGCTTCTTCAAGGAAAGGCTCACTGGGACCTTCCACATGACAATTAAAATACTCAAGCTCCAGTGTAATATCTTCCTCTTTCTCTTCACCTGGCTTGCAGTAGGCCAGACATGTCTCGGCATGAGGCGTGCCGGGATTGCTGACAAACAGGCGCACCCCAATCCCTTCAACACCCTGTTTTTCTAGTAGCTTTGCAAGATATTTCTGTGCGGCTTCAGTGAATGTAATGTTCAACGCAACACTTCCTCTATTAACTTCAAGGCTATTCTATGACATTGGGACGCATCAGAGAATCCCTACCGCTTAACTCGGTTATTCAGCAACTATTCCTTTTGTTTTAACAATCAGCGAGAATAGTTCGCATTTACAATTCATCGACCGCTATTCATCGACAAGAAAGAGATTAATAATGAAAGAAACCATCAGCATTCTGGGTTGTGGCTGGTTGGGCATGCCTCTGGGCGAACGACTGGTAAACGATGGCTATCCAGTCAATGGTTCTACCACCCGGGAAGAAAAACAGGAAGCGATTTCTTCGGCTGGGATGGACCCTTATATTATCGGCCTTTCACCGGAACCAAAGGGTGATATTCAATCGTTTCTTGATACTGATATTCTCTTCATTAATATCCCCCCCTCAAAAGGTGATGGGCAACCCAGCTTCTACCTGCGCCAAATGCAGGAACTGCTCAAAAATATTGAGCAATCCAGAGTAAAAAAAATCATTCTGATCAGTGCAACCTCCGTGTACCCTCAAAATAACGATGAAGTAACGGAAGAAGATGCCGTTCGAATTGAATCTCCATTCTCTGACACCGCATGGCTGGATATTGAAGAACTGTTCACCCAGCATGACGATCTGAAAACTACAGTGCTTCGTTTTTCAGGGCTTATTGGCGGTGAATATCAACCAGGCCGCTACTTTTCGGGCAAAGAGCTGGGAGGAGCTGACGATCCAGTGAATATGATCCACCGTGAAGACTGCCTGCAAATCATTGAGCAGATTATTGTCAAAAACCTGTTTGGAGAAGTCTTCAATGCATCCGCAGATGAGCACCCTACCCGACGCCAGCTTTATACCCGTTCCTGTGAAATCATGGGTATTGCGCCTCCCATCTTTATCGATAAACCCATGCCCTATCGGCTGGTGAATTGCGATAAATTGAAAAAAGCCCTTAATTACCAGTTTGTTTATCCGGACCCACTGGAAGCACTGAACGTCTAGTCTAACGCCAAAACTCCTGAAACTTACTGTTTCAGGAGTTTATCATTATTATACCAGTTTAATGTCTCATGAAGGGTTACCACACTGCCCACGATGATCAATGTGGGAGCCTTTACCTTCTCAGACTCGATAATTTTATTAATTGTTGCCAGGGTGCCGGTAAAAACTTTTTGATTCCGGGTTGTGCCCTGTTGAATCAATGCAATCGGTGTCTGCGCATCCCGTCCATGGTCAATTAACTCCTGACAGATACGTGGCAACCCCAGTAGCCCCATGTAAAACACCAGCGTTTGTCCAGGATCCAGCATCTCATTCCAGTTTAAGGCATAGCTGCCATCTTTCAGGTGTCCTGTGACGAAGCGAACAGACTGGGCATGGTCACGATGAGTAAGAGGAATACCGGCATAGCTGGCACAGCCAGAAGCAGCAGTAATACCCGGAACCACCTGAAAAGGGACTCCTTCACTGGCCAGTGTTTCAATCTCTTCACCACCCCGGCCAAAAATAAATGGATCACCACCTTTCAGCCGCAGAACCCGCTTGCCCTCTTTGGCAAGCTGAACCAGCAAGGCATTGATCTCTTTCTGGGGACGAGCATGACGATCCCGTTTTTTACCGACGAAAATGTAATCAGCATCACGACGACAAAGAGCCAGAACATCTTCAGACACCAGGCGATCATGAAGAACCACGTCTGACTGTTGCATCAACCGTAGTGCTTTAAATGTAAGAAGATCCGGATCACCCGGGCCGCCACCAACCAGGTAAACTTCCCCGGTTTTCTGCTCAGATGAGCTTTGAAGCGTCAGCTCAATCAACTCACGGGCTCCTTTCAGGTCCCCTGTCAGTGCTTTTTCTGCAGCAGGACCGACCAGGACTTTCTCCCAGAAATAGCGGCGGTCGTTAATATGACTGAACTTTGCTTTAACCAAGTCACGACACTCACCCGCCAACGCTGCGAGCCGGCCATATCCCTGGGGTAAAAGCGTTTCCAGCTTCTGGCGCAACAATCGGGCAAGTACAGGAGCCTTACCGCCAGTAGAAAAAGCCACAACTACCGGGGATCGATCAACAATAGCAGGCATTACCGCATTTCCGGCATCCGCATCATCAACAACATTCACAAAGAGATGACGACGTTGGGCAGAATGAGCCACCTGCTGGTTCACAACACTATCATCCGTCGCGGCAATAACGAGGCAAACGTCCTCAAGATCCTGCTCATCAAACGATTTATTCAATAGCTGATCATCCCCATCAGCTAGAAACTCTCGAATATCCGTACAAATTTCACTGGCAACAACCCTGACGATGGCACCGGAAGCCTTAAGAAGTCGAATTTTCCGCAGGGCGATATCTCCACCACCCACGACCAGGCAGTTCTGGTTACGTACCTGTAGAAATAATGGTAGATAGTCCATGTTGTTCTCGTTATTACTTATGATTCACTCAAGGACATCAGACGGCATTGACAACCTGATGGCCTGCGGCACACTCAATCCGGACCATGGATCACAAGATTTTACCAGCATACGACAGAATAAATATAATAATGTTTCCTTACTATTTATTCTTAAAAGTTATATATGTTGGATAGGGAAAAACCCGACTTATATCTGATGCGACTATGAGAGTACAGTTGATATCAAATATGACGATATAACGTTTACATCCGAATGAGACTCTCCCCCTCCTTCATGGATTGAAACACGCTTCTGGCACCAATAATTGTTAGTCACTCTATGACCACTCAAACCTGTGAAAACAGCTCCCCCAACAGGGAGTTCCTACGCAACTTATGGCAACTGGCTCTGCCGATCTCTATTCAGTCGATGATGTTTTCATTATTAGGTCTGATCGATATTTTCATGGTGTCGCAGCTAGGAGAAACGGAAGTCGCAGCTGTTGGCATGGGTAACCGAATATTCTTCTTTAACCTGATACTGATTGCCGCGCTGGGCAGTGGAATGAGTATTCTGTCTGCACAGTATATTGGCGCCCGGAATATGGATGGCGTGCGCCGCACACTGGTACAGACCATTATTGCTGCACTGGCAATCACCACACCATTCGCCATTATTTATTTGCTTTTTCCGGCGCAGATCATGGGACTGGTCAGTGATGATGTAACGCTTAAGGTGCTGGGCAGTAGCTACCTGGTAATCACGGCACCATCTTTTCTTTTTGTAGCAATCACAATTCCCCTGGAAGCACTGCTGAGAACCAATAACGACGCAAAAACACCGACGCGTATTGGCTTTATCACCATTCTCATGAACGTGTTCTTTAACTACCTGCTGATCTATGGCCACTTTGGCCTGCCAGCCCTTGGTGTTGCAGGCTCTGCATGGGGAACCACAATTTCCCGGTTGATCCAGGTTGGACTGCTCATCTATTACATTCTTGAAGTCCGTCCAGGCCTTAAGCCAGTGAGAGCAGACTTGCTGCAATGCAAAAATCGTAAACACTGGATTAAATATATTGGTATCTGTGTACCTATGTTGATCCAGGATGGCCTGTGGTCATTTGGTCTCGTACTGTACAACCTGATGTTTGCCCAGATGGGTGTTGTCGAACTGGCGGTAATGAGCGCCATCTCTTCCGTTGAAGGAGTTCTGATATCCATGTTTATCGGGTTCGCCATCGCCACCTCGATTATTCTTGGCAAAGAGCTTGGCGCCGGTGAATTTGAACTGGCCTGGAAACAAAGCCGCTATTTCATGCTGGCAGCACCAGCCATTGCCCTGTTGATTGGTTTTCTTACCCTGATTTTCAATGAGCAGATCGTCAGAATGTTTGGCAAGTTTCAAGGTGATACATTGAAAATGGCCAGTGAGGTATTGATCATTGCCGGTTTTGCTCTGTGCATTCGAGTAATCAATCTGACTGGCATCGTTGGAGTGCTGCGCAGTGGCGGTGATGTAAAGGCTACTGCAGCAATCAATATCATTGGTATGTGGTTTGTGGGTGTACCACTGACCTGGGCAGCCGTTACTATCTGGAACTGGCCACTGTACCTGGTGTTTATCTGCGCACTGATGGAAGAAGTAACTAAAGCCATTCTGGTACTTTATCGCGTGCTGGCTAAGTACTGGCTGAAAAACCTGACGGTAGAGGCTGAAGCCTGAGAGAGTTATCGGTCAGATTAAAAAAGGCTTCCATTCAGGAAGCCTTTTTTGATTTTATCGATTATTCAATAATCGTTAATCCACCCATATAGGGCTGAAGTGCTTCAGGCACATGAATACGACCTTCCGCATCCTGATAGTTCTCCAGTACCGCAACCAGAGTACGACCTACTGCCAGGCCTGAACCATTAAGGGTGTGAACCAGTTCTGGTTTGCCAGACTCATTTCGGAATCGGGCCATCATACGGCGAGCCTGGAAATCGACACAGTTACTGACTGAAGAAATCTCACGATACTGATCCTGAGCTGGCAACCAGACTTCAAGATCGTAGGTCTTGGCTGCACCAAAACCCATATCACCGCCACACAGTGCGACAACACGATATGGCAGCCCAAGCTTCTGCAGAATGGCTTCTGCATGCCCAGTCATCTCTTCCAGTGCTTCAAAAGATTTCTCCGGATGTACAATCTGCACCATCTCAACTTTTTCAAACTGGTGCTGACGAATCAAGCCGCGAGTATCACGACCATAGCTGCCAGCCTCACTTCGGAAACAGGAAGTATGCGCAGTCAGACGGATTGGAAGTTGATCAGCTTCAACAATCTGATCACGCACCAGATTAGTCAACGTCACTTCCGCGGTTGGAATCAGAAAAAACTGTTTTTGTTCCGTACCAGTATCGTCGTCACAGGCAGTCTTGAACAGGTCTTCACCAAACTTGGGCAGCTGACCGGTGCCATAAAGAGCCTTGTCATGAACCAGCAGAGGTGTAATGACTTCTTCGTAACCGTGCTCAGTGGTCTGAACATCCAGCATGAACTGAGCCAGTGCACGATGAAGTCGGGCAATCTTACCCCGAAGCATGGCAAAGCGCGCACCTGAGATGTTAGCCGCTGACTCAAAATCAAGACCCAGGTTTTCGCCGAGATCAATATGGTCTTTAACCTCAAACTCAAACTTGCGGGGCTCTCCCCAGGTACGAACCAGAACATTATCATTCTCGTCCTTACCTTCAGGAACGGAGCTATCTGGCAGGTTAGGCACTTCCAGCAACAGGTTATTCAATTCGTCCTGCAGTTCAGAAAGAGCCTGCTCATTTTCCTTAACAGCAGCATTGACTTGATCCATGCGCTCTTTAAGAGCCGAAACGTCACCACCCTGCGCTTTGATCTTGCCAAATTCCTTGGAACCCGACTTACGTTCGCTTTGCAGCTGCTCAGTTTTAACCTGTAGCGACTTCCGACGCTCTTCAAGAGAAACCAGGCGCTCAACATCCAGTTTGTAGTGTTTCTTTAACAGCTGTTCCGCCACAGCTTCAGGAGTGCTGCGAACGATTTTAGGGTCTAGCATATTCCTACCAAATTAACTGATTGGATGATGGTTTTCTTACCCTGACCGGCGAAAAACCTCTGTCCAGAGTAGACTGCTGATCATACACCATGAGCCCGGGACATTCGATAAAGATAGTGGATTGAAACGGTGATATTTATCCGTTCAGGATCACCCGGACTCCCTGATAACCCAGCCAGGTTCCGACAAGACACAAAATGACGCTGGCCAGCATATAAGCAATAGCCTCAACAAAGCGGTCAGACTGAAAAAGCCGGAAAATATCCAGTGAGAATGTCGAAAAGGTAGTTAATGCGCCAAGAAAGCCAACGGTAGCGAAATCTTTCCAGATAGGGGGAAGCAGGCTTTTTTCCACCAGACAATACCAGCCAATACCAATAAGAAAAGAGCCAACGACATTCACGGTTAAGGTGGGCAGCGGAAATAGCTGGTCATTACCGGATTTCGCATACCATTCATAAACAAGCGAGCGTACTAATGCTCCAAGAGCACCCCCTGCTGCTACGGCAAGGTAGTTCAACATGAACTGCATTAATTTTCCCTTCATCAAAGTTCTCAGCTTTAGAGCTTCACTGGTACATTCGATTTAATTTTTATATGAGTTAAACCAACCGTCACACATAATAAATCCAGGCGGTTGTGATGTACTCTTTAGAACAAACAAAAATATTAAAAGAACTTTCGTTCTATATTACTTTCCTTACCAGAGCTGTTTCTGCGAAAGCTGCACCAGTGTTTTGCGAATTGCTCATTGGTAGCATGCTCTCCGGTGAGGGGTTCCTGACTCAGGCTCTGCTTGCCATCCAGTACGATAAAGTCTGGAGCAGCTATCATCATTGGGTTGCCTTCGGGTGCTGGCGTTGGCGAAATCTTGCTCATCAACTGACACTGTTAGTCAGTTCCAAAGCACCTGAAGAGGAACCGGTTCCCGTTATTCTCGATGACCTGATCCTTGAGCGTTGTTCAGAGAACGCGCCTGCCTGTCGCATCCACCGACAGCACAGCCAGAAAAAGAACCGTAA
>OODV01000316.1 GCA_900299555.1 uncultured Endozoicomonas sp. | reverse complement strand
TGATATTGAGGTATCGCTCAATGTCTCTGACACCAGAGCCATTATGGGTTAGCCGAACAATCCTTTCATGTATACCTGGTTGGTTAGCGTTGTAGAGATAATCCAGCTGAAAGGTCTTGTTGCAACTTCGGCACAGGAACCTTTGGAGCCCTGATCTGGCCTTTCCATTTCTGACAATATCATCAGGTTTACGACAGTGAATACAGACAACTTCAATAAAAGCCATGGCAGTACAGAACAAAAGACCGGCATAGTAGCAGATTTCGGTTTAATTAATAGTCATCAACTCTTCTGAACCTTCACCTCTATGACAAACTAAATATTGAAAAAGACTACCACAGTAATTTTATAAATTAATACCCCAACCTTCATCCCCTATCGATTTTCCCGCCAAAATCTACTTTTCACAGGTACAGAACCAATACTTTGTAAAGTATCTTTGAAGCATTCCAAGCCAATACAAATCTCATAGCCATCTACTCCTTGATTTATAACCGATGGACCTGGAGCAATTGTTCCATGTTTCAATATCGTTTTTCTATCCCCTTTGTTCAATTCATCCAATGAACCAATTGCATCCAGATTGAGAACTGAACTTGCATTCTCAATATCTACAGCATAAAAATAATTTTCACCCAATTTTGATGAACAACTTTTCGCAGAGTCCTTATTAACGACAAATGATGAAAACAAGAGAACACCATTAAAAGTATTAGAATCACTGAGAATTTTTTCCCCTTCCTCCTCAAGTACAATATACCATCCATGACTATCATTAAGTAAAATTTGAGCCGATTGTCTCTGAGCTATGCTTCCGTCCTGTATAACATTAGATGTAGCATTATAAAGATTAGACTCTGTTATCAGTCCACTAGATGTATAATTATAGCTACTTGGAGCTTGGTATACATGATAATCTTTAATCACATACATACGATCACTGACTGAAGTATCCAATGGGCTTTGCCTTAAACCACTACCAATAGCAATATTCAAATAGTCATTACTTTTTGAAATGCTTACGTCTGGTGACTGAAAAAATCGTCTTGCGTTTTCTTCTGATTTTCCAGAAATTCTGGCAATCACTCCTCCTGTAGCGAAATTTGACGCTCGAGTATTATCCTCATTAATATCAATACGAATTATTTGCCCACCAGTATCTGCAGCAAACAAGTAGTCAGTAAGCCCATCCCTATCAATATCAACAAGAGTAACATTAGATGGAATACTGTGTTCCATTCCACGTATATTCAAATCAGCATCACTATTTGATGCCTTCCACAGCAAATCACCTGTTTCAGCATCAACCATAAATACAGCATTTCCGACATTACTAGGTATAATAACTGAGGAACTACTTCCTCCACCACTGGCAGAAGCCATTTTCACAATTGACAGTGTTTCTGAGTTGATTATTCCACCAAGACTGTTATTTCCTCTTGGATCTTTAGCATGGAATTCGAACCGAGGGTTAGGCTGATCGACTACCAAATCATAAGTATATCGATGCCAACCATGAGTTGGCCTTGACAAAACATCAAGCCACTGATTCCCCAAATAAACATAGAGTGTTGAGCCATCACCAGGGTCATGAACCCTTGCGGAGTAATCTAACGTAACTCTTACTGTATCTCCCTTATTAGCTTTAATATATTGATAGATATTACCAGTGTCATCGCTATCAGCTTCCATCTCATAGGCAATTACTGAGCCAAGACCAGGACCGTAAGTTGTTGCAGGGAGCGCCTCTATTGTTTCCGTATTATTGTCTGTTTGCCAAGATCGTAACAATAAATTTTTACCCAATGTAACATCAACATTAGGTGTATCAATTGATGGATCATACCCACCACCAAAAAATAGAACTTTTTTATTTTCCCCATTCCATCTGACGGTAGTTAGTTTTGGCTTTGACCATGTCTGCCCAAGATGACCAAAATCACCTGATAAATCACTTCCATTATTATCATTCCCACGAATCACCCACTTTAAAACTGGTGAAGTTCGATTTGTTACATCCAGAGCATAAATATTATTCCCTCCCCTTCGCATGGTTAAATATAGATATACATGTTCACCAGACTCTCTGAATCCATTATTTTCCTTGAGAACTCGACCATTACCATTAAGATCATTGACCCAGAAAGCAATAGGTCCATCCAAGCCATAAATCTTATTCTGGTTATCTCTTGGCTCAGAGAGTACATACTGAATACGTTTTCCAAAATTACTAAAGAAACCTTTTGTAACTGTCAGCTGATATTGGCTCCAGTCTGTTCCATTTGTCGATAATTCTAATGTTTTTCCTCCATTGACAACTCTGACTTCACGATTTGTTAAACTTCCAGAGCCGTCAAATATGTCATACCTTCCAGCACTTAGCTCCATATTCTGGCTACTACCACCCTGAGGAAACCCGGCCTTATAAACTCTATTATGATACAATGTTGTCGTATATGATAAACTGCCACTTACTGAAAATGTTTCTATTACCCTCCACTCATTGCCATCAATCCCTCTGTATTCGCTTAAATTACCTAAAAGATCTTGGGGAATAAAAGAAAACTCTGTTGCACCATTATCAGCATTTACCCCGTATAAAAAACCATCATTTGTTGAGAAATATACAGTCCGATCATTACTGAAATAATTAATTACAACTGGCTGTGTATGAAGGGGGTCACCTACTGTCAACCTATTATCAGTATTAGAACCATCATTATCTTCATCATCAACATCAACACCTCTAGCCCACTTTATAACTGTTTCTCGGTTGCTGGCACTTAACACTCCAAGAACACCTTCTGTTATCTTTCCGTTTATCTCATGAAGCTTATTAACTGGTAAGGAAAGAGTTTCATCCCTGTCTCCACCAATATTGGTAAAAGCTGGTGCATTCTGATTTCTATTTTCCGCCATCCCCCCAGACTCAATAGACTGCCCATCAGCCTCACTACTCCAAAAGCTTCTTGCTGAATCACGAAAAAATCCGGTCACTGGATCTATAGCCAGATTATCATCAGCATCGTAAATTTGATTATCATCTCCAAGACGGTATCTTTTTAAATTCCCTTTCCATCTCTTGCCATCTACTGGCTGAAACATAACAAAATAGACTTCATCACCAGTCTCTAAGGCATTGAAAGCATCAGTAGTGGTTGCAGGAGCTGTAAAAATTGAAGCATCTTCTCTGACTTTAGAAAGAATATCAGCTAGGGCATTATCAAGTTGAACTTCATTTAGCGCACTATAAAACTCCCCACCACCATGCTCTGCTGCATTGCGCATAAGCTCTTCCCAAGCTGCACCAAACCCTGCAATGGTAAAAATTCGCGCATTTTGATTACCCGGAAGACCGTCTCTTAAATCTGTGTTATTCAAATACCATGAGAGTTCATCAAAACAGCTTCCAGCCACACCCCAACCGTTACACCTGGGGTCAAGAGATGATGGCAAAGTTTTACCGCTAAGCAGGTCATGCACTTTGCCAATAATATCTCTATCACGCCATGGCTCACCATCAGTAAAATAAATAATATTGTTTTTCTGGCACTCTTGTACTGCTGGACTGATATAGCGTCCACCAGCTATAGAGCCAGAAGCACTTTCCGATCTTCCATATCTCGCTATTTCTCCCTGAAAGTAAAGCATTGCTTCGTACAGTGTTTCTGCAAGAGGTGTCGCTATCACATTGGGAGTATAACCATCAACAATACTCAGTGCTGTTGCCCGCTGTCCTTCAATTGGATTAACTGCCAGATCAACCTTCCCTCCCTGAGTTGAACGAGAGAAACTCATTAGTCCGAAATTAATATTTTCAGCACTGGAAATAAAACGTTTCATGGAATCTTTAACAGCTTTCATTCGTGTAAATGGACGGCCGAACTTATATCCGGCAATTGCTCCCATACTACCGGAGTTATCCATCACGAACAGAACATTTCCACGAATAGATTCATCAAGGTCTTGTACAAACAGATCTATATCTTCTGCCTTGCTAATTTGGGAATGAATAACAAAAAGGCTAGCTATCAATAAAACACTGATTTTAAAATGAGCTAGCACTGAGTTAGTCATGATATATAATCACTCTTCTTGCTTTTGAAGAACCAGATTTCCAGGTTATTGTCGCAGGATTACCATTAATAGTAGAAGTGGCATCCATTAAAACATCACCATTAATATTTTCAAACCTTGAGAATTCATCGTAAAGAAATATTCGTACCGGACAAAACTGACACTTTTTCGCTTCGATAATTCCTCTTTTTTCTGAAGCTGGAATCATTAGAATCCTTTCATATTCACTAGCCTCTTCAACATCATGCTCAGATGCCTTCAACTGAACTGTCAACAACATATATATAATAAAGCACCAGAGAGCTATCAAAACCTGATTTTTAGATAGTATATTTTTATCACAACCAAATTCTTTCACTCAACGTTCCTCTGATCATAAGAAAGCATATTTTTCCCTAAGAATAAAAGTCAATACTCCGGACACTATTACGAAGCGATTGACTTTACCATCGAAAACCTTCGGGCGACCTATTCCAGAGTACGGCCCATTGTATAGCCACTTTAGGTCTGCATAATTTCTTAACTTGCCAACCACATGCAAGCCCGTTTCCACAACAGCAGTTACGAACTTCTCTTTAAAGTAGTAAGCGTCTACCGCAAAGTATTGAATGCTTTGTTTAAGAAGTATTTTGGCATGACTGACAACTTGCTCTACATACAAATCAACACGGCATTTATCTTCCTCATCAATGGCCTGCAGAGCTTCAAGGTCATAGGCTATATCCGAATTTAGGTCAACGACGCCAAATAAAGGTAACTCAAGACCTTGCTCAGACCGACTGGTACAATCACGCCAGCACTTAACGAGTCCATTGGTCTTGTCACCAGTTTTTGTTATGAAAGTGGTATCAAGGGTTGCTATTTTTTTAGACGATTTTGATAGTACGCTGGGCAACACAGGCCAATTGATCATGAAAAAATCAGAGGTTCGCCGATAGCAGCGCCTGAAACGTTTCTCACTGGCTCTGTTTTCGCTAATAGTGAATAACTCTATTTTTTCCTGTTTCCAGGGTGCTGGAGAAGAATCTAATCTGACCCTCAGTGTTCTTTTTTGAGATTTAAGCGCATTTCCACTATCAATTGAAATAGAGCCGTAACGACTCATGTTAAGAAAAGTGGCTTTACCCTTTACGACGATAGGCGTAGAGAATAGCTGAAAAATTAATGACTTTTGAGGCTTTTTGACCATGGAGATACTGTCCAAGGCAGTCTTAATTATGAATTCTATTTGAGGAAGTATCAACGGAGGGTATTTGACTTCTCTACTCTTGTTGATTTATCCCATGGTTGCCATTTTACGAGAAACTGTACAAAGCAAAACACGAGTATTCTTTGTACAACTAATCAGACATGTATTGTCCTCATTCATGCTCAGCAATTCCCGCTGAGCTTAATTGTGCATTTTTTGGCTGAATTTTGGAGGCGCTATCCCCATGATGGACGGCGACTTTCATAAAAAAGACGGCTTTTCTGACCAATAACAAACAAAAAAGTCTACAACTTACTCAACACTAAACTCAGCTACACCCCTTTGATATTAAGGGTCTTTAGGTTGAGCGGGAATTGCTGATTCATGCTATGTTTTGTCTATATATCAACCAAAATCAAGCGCTTGACGACGTTAATTAGTGACAATGCCTCCTGATCATATCCAAAAGCCGGTTTTGCACTCAAGCCTGTAGATTTTGCATCATTATTCAAGGGACAGTAGGGCTATAAATACAACAAAATGGTTAAAATAAGTTCATGTTTTTACCCTGAGAAACTGTCCGAACTATTGAAAGTAACATTTTTAATATAATTATCTGCCACACATGTAATACTTTAGGAACTGTCCCGAAATAACATGCCCATTTCACTCCGATTCTAGAACAATTGTATAATTCCATTTTGGCAGTACTGATTTATAATCATTATACGTTACACTATCTGCAGGCGTAGCTGGTATCATGCAACCTGAAGACCCCTTTCACTACTTCAGGCATTTTTTGAAGCCTCCGCACCTGGCTGCGAACAAAACCTACGAAATCATCCCTGATCTTTAAAGCGGTTTTTCCCAGCTTTTTCTTGAGTTGATTCCATACCTGTTCATCAGGATTCAGCTCTGGAGAATATCCTGGCAACAAGTGCAGCCCAGGCAGCTTCGGCTCATACTCTACATAATTCCGCATGTATTTTGCATGGTGTGCGGGGTGGCCATCTGAAATAATGATGACGAGTCTGTCAACACTACCTACCAATGACTTCAGATAGCCAGCAAACATGTACCGATCCATTTTCCCGATAAATGTCCGGTACCTCAGAATACCCTCTGAACTCACTACTGAAACAATGTTCAACCTGTGTCTGGAGCCTGTTGTTTTTACAACCGGGGTTAGGCCTTTTATGCCCCATGTCCTATCACGATGACACTCGGATTTTACTGTAGATTCATCGAGAAAGAAGATGATGGTATCTCGTTCTTCTGCCTGAGCAGTGCGGGATAACGAGTACCCAGATACTCTTTCACTTTTTTCATCCTGCTGCCAGACTCTTCGAACAGCACACTGGAGCGGTTCTATTCTGAACGGTTAACTTATACCGGCACCCTGGCTCAACTGGGGTTTACTGTCGTAAATCCGCCATCTGTAAATGGTACTTACACGATCAATGCTGCTAAGTGTGGTACAGCCCCCCCCTGAACCATTGTGTGCTGTTAACTGCTGTTGCTCAGGGAGACCAGGCTGGTGATAGTAACCTGACTCTGAATAGCTGTGGGGTAAAAACACCCGCTGGGTACTGATAATACTACTTGCAGTATATAATTTGTGTGGTAACCGCCGATAGCTTTCTAAGCTAACGAGGGTAAGCATAATTATGGCATCGGGTGGTAAGGATACAGTTCGCTTTTTAATTATTGATTCATCTCCCGGAGAGGCGGAGACTTTCCTGAATATCTTTCGTGAGTCCGGCTACTCAACCCGTGCAAATCTGATCAACTCTCTGGATGACCTGACTACAGCAATGTCCGGCCATCAGCACTGGGATCTGTTACTAATGACAAATCCTCCTCCACCTCTGAGCTTTTCTCAAATCTTTGATTATATAAACCAAAAAGATGTGGATCTCCCCGGGATAATTCTGACCTCTCCAGATGGTAAGAGCGACTCTCTCTCTCTGATGAAAATGGGAGCCCGGGCGGTTATTCCCCTGGGTCATGATGAGTACCTGTTGGCTGTTGCTCAAAAAGAGCTGGAAGACCTGAAAATCAGGCGACACCACCGTCGCATGAGTGTTGCCTTGCACGAATCAGAAAAACAGCGGCGGTTATTACTGGATGATCAGGTTGATGCGGTTGTATACGTTAATAATGGCCGGATTCAATATGTTAACTCCGCTTTTCTAAAGTTGCTCGGGCTTTCGAAAGATGAGTCCCTGGATGGAAAGCTGTTCAAGGATTTAATCATCACCAAAGATCAGCAGGACGTTGAAGAGTTTCTGGTTGGTATTGAAGAGAGTGGTCAGGCTCTGGCAGTCATTCAATGTCCTTTAATTGCTCAAAACGGCTCAGAAGTTCCTACTCGTGCGGTAATCTCTCCGACATCATTTAATGGCGAATTCACCCTTAGTTTGCAAATTAAACTTAATGAGCAGGATACTGAGCAAACAGGTGTGGATAAAACCCTTGAAAAGTCAGCTCCGAACAGTGAAACAGGGCTCTTTGACCGAAAGCAGTTTGAACATGAGTTGGATGTTGCCATTCAGAGAGCTGTTGCAGGGAAAGGAAAGGCTACATTATGCTGCCTTCATATAGAGACCCTGAAAGCAATTCACGAGCAACACGGCAAGGAGGTTAGCCAGAAGCTACTCAAAGCAATTGCTAAAAAAGTAACTTCTCACCTGGGAGGTTTGCACCCGGTGGCCAGCATGGGAGGTGGGAATTTTTCTGCTCTATTTCGGGAGGGAGAAGAGCGAGAAGTTAAAGTATTGGCCGATAGTCTGCTGACTGCTGTAACGGGCGAAAATATCGTCATTGATCAAAATTTATTGTCAGTTAAGCTATCTTTAGGGGCCGTAATCCTCAGTGACACCACAAGCGATGCCAATACGTTGATAATACAGAGTCGTCAGGCCACAATGCAGGCACAAAAAGAAGGTGGTAATCAATTATGCTTTTACCAGAAACGCAAAGTTAGCTCGGCTCATTCTGTTGAAAAGCAGTTGGCTGGTATGGTCAGCCAGGCGTTAAAGCATAAAAAGTTCAGATTAAGTTATCAGCCTGTTATCTCTCTTGCAGGCTCTCCCGCTGAATATTACGAAGTCTCTTTTGTTATGACCGATGCTCAGGGAAGGGAGCATGAGGCATCGGCTTTCAGACCGAAACTGGAAAAAGTCAGTTTGTGGAATAAGCTGGATCGATGGCAACTCATTGAGGCCAGTAAAGCCCTGATGACCAAGAGAAAGGAGGGTAGTGATACTCGCCTGCTGATGCATATTGGCGGCTTTTCAACCACAGATGATACGTTTCTTCCCTGGATGAAAGTTGCTCTCAAGGCTGCCGGAATTCCTGCAGGCGCTGTCGCTATCGAATTGAGTGAGCAAAATCTTGCCCGTTACTCAGAGGTGATACCTGATTTTTTCAGATCTCTCAAAGACATGGGTTGCCAGACGGTTGTCAGTGAATTTGGCTGTAGTTTGAATCCATTGGAAGGCATTGCTCACCTGGATGTTGATTTGGTCAAGCTTGATCCGTCGTTCACTGAAGACATTAATGATGGTGATAATGCAGAAGAGTTGCAGAAAATGATTGAAGCCCTTAGTCAAAGTGGAAGAAAGGTTATTGTGCCCGGTATTGAAACAGCAGGAGAAATGACGCCTGTCTGGCAGTTTGGTGCTGATTTTATTCAGGGAAGTTATATGCAGCCCCCTTCGGAGCGTATGGATTTCGATTTCGGGTCGGATGGTTAATCCTGACATCTCTCTAATTCCTCCCTTATTTTTTCAATTTTCACTACCTCAGATTAATGGGTTTATAGCCCGCATTATGGTATTTCAATTTACAGAAGCGAATACTTACAAGACAATACCGCCCCTGAGATGATTGATGTTTCTAAAAAAGGGATAGACAGGTATTTCCATGTCAGCAAAGCTCAATATGGTCATAGCCCAGCTCAACCTGGTAGTGGGCGACATTGACGGGAACACTACCCGTGTCATTGAGGCTGCCGAGCAGGCCCGGGATCAGCTGGATGCGGATGTTATTGTCTTTCCAGAGTTGACCCTTTCCGGTTATCCGCCGGAAGACCTGTTGTTAAGGCCCAGCCTGATTGTTCGGGTTGAACAGGCTCTGAGTCGACTCAGAGTGATTAAGGGGATTGATCTGATTATCGGTGTTCCACTGATGGGGGCTCATGGTCTGGAGAACCAGGCGCTGGTGATGCGTGACGGTGATATTCTTGCCCGTTATGGGAAACAGCATCTGCCCAATTATCAGGTCTTCGATGAAAAACGCTATTTTGTTAAAGGTCAGGATACGGTTATTTATTCCTGCAAAGGGGTAAATATTGCGCTTTTGATTTGTGAGGATCTCTGGTATCAGGGACCGGTTCGCAGGGCTAAAGAAGCCGGCGCAGACCTGATCATCAGCCTGAATGCTTCACCCTTCCATATGAATAAGCAGTCTCTTCGCCATCAGGTCGTCAGAGAGCGCTGTCAGGAATCAGGCCTTCCTGTGCTCTACAGCAACCTGGTCGGTGGTCAGGATGAGCTGGTGTTTGATGGAGGCTCTTTCGCCATGAATGGTGATGGTGAAATGGCTTTTGGTGCTACCTATTTTACCGAAGAACTCTTTAATGTTTCTTTTGATAAAGGTTCTATGGCCTTTGATCAAGGTGAGATAGCTGAAATACCAGAGGTTTGTTCAAGGGTTTACGATGCCCTTGTTACGGGTGTCAGAGATTATGTTAATAAAAATGGTTTTAAAGGCATCGTACTTGGCCTTTCCGGGGGGATTGATTCCGCTCTGACTCTGGCGGTAGCCACCGATGCTCTGGGTAAAGACCGGGTTCAGGCCGTAATGATGCCATATCGCTACACGTCCAATATGAGCCTTGAGGATGCGGCAGAAGAGGCAAAAATTCTGGGTATTGAATATAAGGTTCTACCAATTGAACCGATGTTTGATGCCTTTATGGAAACCCTGAATACTGAGTTTGCCGGCTATAGTCGAGATACCACTGAGGAAAACCTTCAGTCCCGGTGTCGTGGTGTCATGCTGATGGCGATTTCCAATAAAAAGGGGTATCTGGTTCTCACTACGGGTAACAAAAGTGAAATGGCCGTAGGCTATGCCACACTTTACGGGGATATGGCCGGGGGCTTTGATGTTCTGAAGGATGTGCCAAAAACGCTGGTGTTCAAACTGTCAGAATACCGAAATACACGGGGGTATGTGATTCCTCAGCGGGTAATAGATCGCCCACCATCAGCCGAATTGGCACCTGATCAGGTCGATGAAGACAGTCTGCCACCTTATGATGAACTGGATCGCATTCTCGAACTCTATATTGAACTGGATCAGAGTGCAGAGTCCATCATTGCCAAAGAAGGGTTTGACCGGGATACGGTTTATCGTGTTTTAAGGCTGGTGGATATCAACGAATACAAGCGTCGTCAGGCTGCTATTGGTGTCAGAATCACACCTAGAGGCTTCGGACGGGATCGCCGTTATCCGATAACTAATGGTTGGAGACCTGGGGTTTAAAAGTCCTAAATAACCTGAGCCTCAAGCAAGGCTCAGGTAAAATTGATGCAGTTTCTCCAGTGAATAATGCAGCTGATCTAATGAACCACTGTTATCCACTATATCATCGGCTTTCGCTACTCTCTGCTCTCGCTGAATCTGGCTGTTGAGGATCTGTCGGGTCTGCTCCTCTGTCATTTGATCGCGGGCAATGGTTCGTTCAATCTGAATGCTCTCCGGTACATCGACCACAAGCACACGATCCACCAATTCATTCTGATTGGTTTCCAGCATCAAGGGGGAAACCAACACGACATAACTTGATTCCGCACTACTTAGCTCATGGACAATTTGCTCTCTAATGAGAGGGTGCAGAAGGCATTCAAGCCACTTGCGCTCATCGGCATCATCAAAAATGATGGTTCTCAGCTTTCTGCGGTCAAGATTGTCATTAATAAGAATATCTGGGCCATAGCGTTGTGTAATCCGAGCCAGAGCAGGCTTTCCCGGTTCTACAACAACCCTCGCCACAATATCCGCATCAACAACCGTAATATCCTTGCTGGCAAAAAAGTCGGTCACTGCCGTTTTTCCACTGCCAATACCACCGGTTACACCCACGGTGAAAGGACGATGTTGCCGAAAGATTCCTGTTTTCATTAACCCAGTCCAGAAAAGCTGAGATAGGCATTAATCAGCTTATCGCCCCAGACCAGGGCAATAAAGCCAGCAATGGCCAGATAGGGCCCAAAGGGGATAGGGTTTGATCGCTCCTGACGCTTCGTGACGATCAATAGCACAGCAGCGATGGTACCAACCAGAGAGGAGAAAAGAATGATCAGGGGCAGTTTAATCCAGCCCAGCCAGGCTCCCAGTGCTGCCAGCAGTTTAAAGTCTCCATAGCCCATACCTTCTTTACCGGTAATCAGCTTGAATATCCAGTAGACGCTCCACAGGGACAGGTAACCGGCGATGGCTCCCCACAGGGCCTGCTCAGGGGTTACCACAAGCCCGAAACTGTTTACAATCAGGCCAGCCCACAGGAGGGGAAGCGTAATATCATCAGGTAGCAGCTGCGTATCGTAGTCGATCATGGTCAGGGCCAGCAGTGACCAGCCAAACAGACAGAAAACCAGAGTGTGTAATGTAAAACCGTAGGTCAGACCAATCACTACCGTCATCACTGCACTGATAGTCTCTATGGCAGGGTAACGCAAGGAGATCGATGTTCGACAGGCGGAACATTTACCTCTCAGGAATAAATAGCTGATGACCGGAATATTCTCCCATGCACGGATTTTGTGCTGGCAGTAAGGGCAGGTTGATGCGGGAACCACAAGGTTATAAGCAGGGAGAGGCACAGGTTCTTTTTCGGGATACAAAATAGCCTCACTCTGCTGCTGCCACTGCCTTTCCATCATTATGGGTAACCGGTGAATCACCACATTAAGAAAGCTACCTACAATCAATCCAGCAAGTGCCAGAACAAAAACCAGGTAAGGTGTTGAGGTCTCAAGAAGTTCTATAATCGATGGCATTCGCACAGTTCCCTGATGGTTATCAGTATGTCTAGCCATTCATCCTTGGCCAGTACCTGATATTTTAATAGTCCAATATTGGCACGACTCTTTCCGTAATCAAACCTTTGAAGCTTAAGCAAAATAACTTCTGTATAGTAAATTGAGATCTGATGCCCAAATTTGACGAGGTTTACATTAAAGGTCACCCCGAAGCCATTAAAAAAACCGGGGCGTAAACCACGAAAACGAAGGGTTAAAGGGGCTCGCGGCAGAGGTACTCTTGAAAAAGAAAAACCGCCAGTAC
>OODV01000410.1 GCA_900299555.1 uncultured Endozoicomonas sp. | reverse complement strand
GGGAAAGAGATCTGGAAGGAAAAGTTCATAGCCTGAATTTGACCTGACAGACACCCTCTTGAAAATCGGTAACTGTCAGGTCAGGTCTGAACTTCTACAATTTAAAGGCGCTCCAAAATTTCTATTACATTTCCATCTGTATCAAACCTAACTGTATGGCCGTTATTCAGAGTATCACGCCAGATATTTAAATCAGGTTTCAGAGGCCGAGCACCAACTACCTTATGAATTTTCAGATTTGCATTTTCTGGTGTTGTCGGCTCCGAGGTCGTCCCTGAAACCAGCAGGCAGGTAGTATTTAGTTCCAAGGTGCTCAAAAGCGTTTTAAGTTGGCTATCAGATATTAATTCCATGTCCGGTTTCCTTATGTTTATTCGTATGACATTAGAGTGGCTCACCCAACCGTTCAGGCAAGCCAGTTTTACTTTAATATTCCTCCGCCAGCATCAGGGTTAAAACCCGACAGGTTACCGCAAGGTTGGCAGGATCGGGCGAACCATACTCAAGGCTCCGGTCGTAATAGTCGAACTTGGCATAGAGGCTCTGGCCTTGGTACTTCAGGATAATGAAGTCATGCTCACCATACGGGTCGTTGTCCTCGGTAAAGTCATCAAAGAGGGCTATCGCCATAATGACCTCGGTTTCGTCATTTTCCTCAATGAAGGCCTTGAAGCCTTGGGTCATCATTATTTGAAAGTGGCACCCTTCATCCCGCAACTTTTGAGCGGAACCGGGGATAATCATCGAGCGTCTGCAGCGGTCGTTATAAAGCGTGAGTTTGCTCATTGGTACTTCTCCATCCAGTGGCTATTTGAATTTCTTGTTGGTGCTAACCATTGCAGCAGCATATCCGGCAAAAAAGGACTGAACCATGGCCTCTGCTATGGACTCCATCGCTCCGTCAGGCAGGCTTTTTTGGTGGGCTTCCAGAAATTCCCGGTCAAGGCTCTCAAGGGCTACTTCCCGGATGATCTTTTCAACGTCGTGGGGTTTCATTTTTATTCGTCTCCGTTCGCTTTTTGTACACTCCGAGCTTGGCCGACGACGGTGTTCAGGCAAGGCGAAAAGGCAAAAAAAAAAGCCCCTTAAAGGGGCTCAGTTTCCGGCCTTATAGAAGGCCGTCCAACCCGCCAGTTATACGGTATACGGTGTCTTTGCCTTCCCTTTTCTCGGACTCTATCTCAAGGCCGAGTTTCAGTTTCAGTGCGCCGGGGGTGCCCCGTAACGTGGTTAGCTTCCAGCCCGTTGCCTCATGTAATTGTTGAATGGTGGCTCCCGATTTTCGGGACAATAGTTTCAAGATCGTGTATTGTTTGGTGTCTTTGCGGACGGTGGGCTTTTTGTCCTTTTTTTCCGCCTTGGGGCTTGCCTTTTCGGGCTTTTCGTCCTTGGCCTTAACGTCCTTTTCAGGTGTTTTAGGGCTTGCCTTTTTAGGTTCAGTGGCCTCGGCCTTGGCCTTTTCGCCAGCCTTGGTTAGAACCGTTTCGGTCTTGCCGTTAGCGCTCTTTTGAGTCTTTGCAAGCCCTTGGTCCTTCAATTTTTCCAAAGCCTTCGGCTCTTCCTTGGCAACCTTGGCCGGGACTTTGCCGGTTTTGGTAGTAGACATAACAACTGCCTTCAATTTTGGGGTGAGTTTTTTATTCATCGTGCGGCTCCTTCGCTTTTGGGTCCTTTCGGCTCTCGCCTGCCCTGAGCTTGGCTAACGACACCCGCAGTGCAAGGCAAAAAGAAAAATAATTTTTAAGCCGAAAAAGAAGGGGCGTTAGTTCCTTATGGCGTTAATAAGTCAGGCAGAATTTTCCCGTCAGATAGGCGTTTCCAAACCGTACATTCACAAGCTGGTCAAGAAAGGGATCATCAAGCTCCGCAATGGCAAGGTAGACACAGCGCAGGCAATGGAAGCGATGAAGGCAAACGCAGACCCGGCAAACTTGCTCAGAGAGGAAAATCCGCCAGAGGTGATACCAGCCGGTGGCAATGCTGCCGGGGCCGTGGACTTTATCACCGCCAGAACCATGCGGGAGGCCTTCAAGGCAAAGCTGGCCAAGCTGGAATATGAGGAAAAGAGCAAAAAGCTAACCGATGCCTCCAAGGTTAGAAATGATGCCTTCAAAGCCGGTCGGATCATTCGGGATGAACTGCTGGCGATACCGGATCGTTTAGCCGATGTGCTGGCGGCAGAGGATGATCCTGGAGAGGTACGTAAAGTAATTTTTGATGAGTTGGAACTGGTGCTGAACAGGATTAGCAAACAAGGATGATTGCCAACCCAAACAACAGCAGCCCTTACCTTGAAGGCTTCTTCAAAGGGCTCATGCCGGATACTCGTCTTACCGTTTCCGAATGGGCCGATCAGAAAAGAATCCTCCCTACGAAGGCGAC
Source organism: uncultured Endozoicomonas sp. (assembly GCA_900299555.1). Lineage (GTDB taxonomy): Bacteria > Pseudomonadota > Gammaproteobacteria > Pseudomonadales > Endozoicomonadaceae > Endozoicomonas. The sequence goes on along the minus strand of OODV01000410.1, from coordinate 2,991 downwards.
CAAGGAAGCGGGTCGCTGGCGAACGGCCAGAACGCCTTATCTGAAGGAGATCATGGATTGCCTTTCACCATCATCACCTATTCAGCAGGTGGTGTTTATGAAAGGAGCACAGGTCGGCGGCACCGAATGCGGCAATAACTGGCTGGGCTATGTCATCGACCATACACCGGGGCCGATGATGTACGTGCTCCCAACCCTTGATCTGGCCAAGCGAACCTCAAGGCAGCGGATCGCTCCGATGATTCAGGAAATGCCCAACCTCCGGGACAAGGTCAAAGACCCACGGAGCCGGGACAGCGGCAATACCGTTCTCTCCAAGGAGTTCCCCAATGGCGTGCTAGTGTTTGCCGGGGCCAACTCGGCGGCAGGCCTGCGCTCGATGCCAGTTCGTTTCCTGTTTTTAGATGAGATCGACGCTTACGACGAAGATGTAGAGGGCGAAGGAAGTCCGGTCAATCTGGCCATTAGACGGACAGCTACCTTTAGCCGAAACCGAAAAATCCTGCTGGTCAGCACTCCGAACATTGCAGAAACCAGCAAAATAGAGCCGGCTTATGAGAACAGCGATAAACGTCGCTATCACGTCCCCTGTAATGCTTGCGGTCACCTGCAACCGATTGTTTGGGCACAAATCCGTTTTGATAATAATGACCCGTCCACCACTCGCTTTGAATGTATCAAGTGCGAGCATAAGCACTTTGAAAAAGATAAGCCCAAATTATTGAGTAATGGTCAGTGGATAGCTGAAGGAGAAAAGAGCACCCGGGTTGCTGGCTTTCACCTGAATTCGCTTTATAGCCCGAATGGCTGGTACAGCTGGCAGAATGCGGTCGAGGATTTTTTAGAGGCGAAGAAAAAGCCGGTCGAGTTCAAGGACTGGACGAATACCGTTCTTGGTGAGACGTGGGTTGAAAAGGGCGAAACTGTCGAGCATGCCCTGCTCTACCAACGCCGAGAGCATTACCCGGCAGAGGTCCCTTGGTGGGTAGAAATTATCACCGTTGGCTGCGATGTGCAGGATGATCGCTTTGAGTTTGAAATCACCGGCTGGGGTGCAGGTGAGGAAAGCTGGTCAATAGACTACGTGCGTTTATACGGTGACCTTTCCCGTCAGCCGATATGGGATGCCTTGGCCGATATGCTGCGTAGAACATTCACCCGGCAGGACGGGGTGAAAATGAACGTGGCGCAGCTTTGCATTGACTCAGGCGGACACTTCACCGATGAAGTGTATGCCTTCTGTCGCAAGCAAGGCGCAGATTGGGCTATCCCCATCAAAGGCTCATCACAGGCCGGAAAGCCTATCGCTACCTTCCCAAAAACCAAAAATAAGAAAGGTGTCTACCTCACTATTATTGGCACCGATACCGCAAAAGAATTGATATACCAGCGTTACCGGATATTAGAACCGGGTCAGGGTTATTGTCATTGGCCAATTAAAGACTGCTTTGATGAGGACTATTTCAAGCAGGCCACGGCAGAAGAGAAGCTGAAGAAATTCAAATTCGGTGTCCCGTTTTTCACATGGGATGCCAAAGGCCGCAGAAACGAGGCACTGGATTGCCGTGTGTACTCCCTCGCAGCAGTTCGTATTTTGCAGCAACACAGGGGAATCAATCTTGAGAACCTAGCTTCCTCAAGACCAACGCCCGAAGCTTTAGCGGAAGAAGATCAGGAAGAAGTTCAACCGGTGAAAAAACCGTCCCGTCGCTCATCCCGCAGTTCATACCTCCAGAGATAACAAAAATGATTACCGACGCAGAATATCAAGCCCTGAAACGGGCGGTGCTCCTGCGGGAGACTCGCACTGTGGAATTTGAAGGCCGAAAGGTGGAGTACAGCAGCTTTGCTGAAATGGAGAGGCGGCTGCAAGCCATTGAGCGTGAGTTAGCCAGGCAACAAAAACGCCCCAAGCAATACGGTATCTATTCATCAAAAGGAGTTTGAGAATGGGCTTTATTGCCAACCTTACAAGGCGCTTCAGGAACAGTGCCTATACAGCTGCCGGAATGGGCCGAAGAACGAAAAGTTGGTATGCCCCTGCGCTTTCGCCCAATGCCGCTCTGATCAGTGACTTATCCAAACTGATTAACCGATCACGGGCTGCGATACGCAATGATCCGTGGGCAAGCAGTGGATTGGAGAAACTGGTCAGCAATGTGATCGGCCGTGGCATTACTCCAAAGTCATTGGTTAACGACGATAGCCTTCGGGAAGATTTGCAGACGTTATTCCTGCAATGGTCCGATGAATCGGACGCTGATGGTCTGCTCAGTTTTACGGGGCAGCAGTCATTGATTACCCGAGCGATGTTCGAAGGTGGTGAATGCTTTGTCAGGCTCCGTCCTCGGAAATTGGAAGACGGACTATCCGTCCCCCTCCAACTGCAAATTCTTGAAGCAGAATACGTTCCTATCTCATATAACCAGAAGCTCGATAACGGCAACATCATCAAGGCAGGTATTGAGTTTAACGGGATTGGTAAGCGGGTAGCGTATTACTTTCATCGGGAGCATCCGGCAGAGTTCGCCTTTGACAGCACAAAGCTGGTGCGGGTGCCTGCGGAAAACGTCCTCCATGTGTTTGAAGCCCTGCGTCCGGGACAACTCCGGGGCCAGCCATTACTGACACAGGTATTAGTCAGGCTCTACCACTTGGACAAGTTTGATGATGCGACCTTGCTGCGGCAGGAAATAGCCAACCTGTTTACCGGCTTTATCAAGAAGTCATCCCCGGAGCAGGACCCTATTGATCCCCTGACCGGCAAACCGCTGGTGTTTGGTGCTGATGGCATGCCAATAGTGGCCATGGAACCCGGCACTATGCAGGAGCTGGCACCGGGCGAAGAAGTGGAGTTTAACAGCCCTCCCGGCACCGCTGCGGATTACCCGAACTTTATGAAGCAGCAGATTATGGCAATAGCTGCAGGTATGGGACTGCCCTATGAATTGCTCTCTGGTGATATGGCAGGGGTCAGTGACCGGGCCTTGC
>OODV01000314.1 GCA_900299555.1 uncultured Endozoicomonas sp. | reverse complement strand
CGAACATTAAGCTCGAAACCCAGAGCAGCATAGACTGCTTGTAGAGTCGGTAATATAAGAGAATTGGCCAGTTCAGAAGTTACACTGGAAATGCTTTATTAATTTCAGAAATAAACTTCTCAAACGTCCGTAATACCTAAGCTCTAAAGCTGAGCGTCGGTGGTTAGGCCAATGATAATCAACAATGGAAGACTCTGTATTTCTGTAAAAAAGCACTCATGCCTATGTGGCGGTACGAAGTCATCAATTTACTTCGTCAGACTTTCGACCGTGGAGATCTGGCTCTTCCCAAATGCCTGGAAAAGACCGGCACCACCAAAACCGCGTTTAACGGATGGTTGAGTCAACATTATGAGAAATCGTGGATCGTTCACTTTGCTAGGCCCAGTAAGAACCATCACCGTAACATCAAATACCTTGGACGTTATTTAAAGCGTCCAGCCCTGTCCATCAGCCGCCTGAAGCACTATGACAGTAAGGAGGTAATCTTCAGCTATCTGAACCATACCACAAAACAATATCTGGGCTTTACCAGCGGAATAGAGGACTTCATTAAGCGTTTGGTGCAACACATTCCGGACACAGGCTTTCGAATGATCCGTTACTATGGTTTCCTTGCCACCCGTGTACGATCAAAACTGCTGCCTACGGTTTACGACCTGCTGGACCAACCCGAAAGAAAAGCCATTCCTATTCGTTTCCCCATCATGATGAAAAGCAGTTTTGGTATTGATCCACTGGAATGTATTCTGTGCAAATCACGGATGGTGCTGACCGGCATCGTGCCTGGCAAAACAATGGCAGAGTTGCATCAATGTCATGAAAGGCTGGCTCTGAACAGGCCTATTGCTCTGGCTTAACAGGATAGTTGTGCCTGGAATAAATTGATGCAGTCAATATCTCTGCATTTGATATTAATAGCGTAATTTAATCTCGTATTAACCGGTATTTGCAGTTTTGGTAAAATACAGATAATCGATCAGTCAGAGAAATTAACCGATAGTATACGCCAATCGGTTATCTATCGGTGCTTTGAAATTCCTATGCATCAAGGTAGATTCGCTGATCATTAAGACGGGAGTCTCGAATGCCCAGGACGGTCATTTCCTTCTTGGTAAAGTCCATGACTTTAAAGGTTAGTGACTTATCGTTCATGTCGCCTCCGAAAGCTTGCCAAGACCTCTCATTGTATTCGTGCAATAATCGTTTTGTGGGTGAACCAGGCTGAGTACAGCATCACCCATTTTAAAGCGTGTAACACGTGACCCTGTTTTCATTACCATTCCTGATGCTTCACGACCTGGTTGTTGAGGTAATGGGAATTTTTTTTCTGCCGGGGAGGCCAGACTGATTGAAGTGCTTCAGAAAGTCTCCTCTGCGATATTTGATATCCCAGCCGGAAACGCCGGTTGCTATGACTTTTACCAGAAGATCATTTCCACCCGGATCCGGTATCGGATAATCATCAGTCTTGAGTACACCTGTGTCACCATGTTCAAAGATGCGAACAGCTCTCATTATGCCAGGAGTCATCAGGAAAACCTCTTGGCAGTAGTTTGTTCCATGAATAACTTCAACATAGTGTGTGAATAATTGGCTGGCAATGTGACCGATTTCAAGGTGGTTGGGCTGTTGCAATGGATTCTGGGAAGCGCTTTATTTTTTCCTCACAACCTGATGAAAAGAGCTATACAAAGCTGTCGGGCTTGTTGGTTTTCAGGTGTTTAATTTGAGTAGCTTCAGTCTGGCGTTTCAGAGTCTGGTCGATTCGGCAATAACGAAAGGTTCTGAGATGGGTGTGCTTGGGGATGAAATGCCCAGGTGGATATGGCGTTATCTGGGTATTAATCTGTCGATGTCTCCTGTCGTTTTAGAAGATCTGTTACTAAAGGTAAGCAGGAAAGCATATTATCGCGAAGTGTTATACCGAAGTCTTGATTCCCAGGGGCTTTGCAAATATTCGGCTTCTTTCTCTATTGTTGCTATTGTTTTGTCTTCCGGCCAGAGTGCGGTTACCCATGATCACGATGTAGAGTGTGGGCCGTTATTGATCTATGGAGAGGCGCTAGAGTTCTATGGATATACCGATAAATTGCAGAACTCCGGGACAGGTATTGCAATACTGGATAGGAGCCGAAGGTTAAAGGTTTTTCAACCGGAAGCGTATTTTGTGTCGGAAAAGAACAATACGCACCGCTTGCAGGAAGCTTCTGATCAGAGGCCTGCAATTGCACTGAATTTATATGTAGATGCCCATGGTAGAAGCATCAGGCACTGTTTCCCCAATCTTCTGGATATTGAAAGTAAATCAGGGGCTGAGTGGTGGACAGAGCAAGTGGATTCTGCTCGAATCTGACTTGCGCCTTTATGGACTAGGCCAACTTCAATGGAATCTATACAATAGGCGCTTAAGGACATGGCGTTGTGATTTAATGACAAGGGCGCGGGCCCCACTGAGTGAGGCGATACTGTGGAAAACATGAACGTACTTTGGTTTGTCGGTAGTCTGGCGTTTCTGGCGGGGATTTTGTGTGGTGCGCTTGTTTACCATCTACTGTCAGGGTCGAAATCCCGTAATGGCAAGTTGGAAAACCAGCTGGATGAGTTGCAGCAGGAGTTCAAGGAGTATCAGGAGCGCGTGGGAGACCATTTCACCACATCTGCGCATTTGGTTAACAAACTCACCGATACTTACCGGGATGTCCATGAGCATCTTGCCAATGGCGCAGAAGGCCTCTGTAAGGATGAAGAGGTTCGTAATCGGCTTGGAGACTCTTTGCTGAGCAGTAATGCGTTATTATCAGGTAAGGTTCATAAGCGTCGGAATGAACGCACGCCTCCGCTTGAGCAACCAAAGGATTATGCGCCTAAATCCAGTCCGGATGAGCAGGGGGCTTTGGCAGAAGAGTATGGTTATAGCAGTGAGCCTGTGAAAGAGGCGAGTGTGGATAAGTAGTCTGGCTTGTTGGCTTCTTCTTTTTTGAAGAAGCCAACGATATTGATTTTATTATGCTTCCAAAGCGTCCAGATATTTCTCCGCATCCAATGCAGCCATACAGCCCGTTCCGGCGGATGTAATTGCTTGTCGATATACGTGATCCATTACATCGCCTGCAGCAAATACACCTTCTTTTGAAGTCAGAGTGGCGTTACCTTCAAGTCCACTGTGAACTTTGATGTAGCCGTCTTTCATTTCCAATTGACCCTCAAAAATACCAGTGTTGGGGGTATGGCCAATGGCAATGAAGCAGCCCATTGCCGATATTTCTTCAGATTCACCGTTGAGTACATTTTTAACACGGACGCCGGTAACCCCCATATCATCACCCAGTACTTCGTCCAAAACAGAGTCAAGTATTAATTTAATATTTCCATTTCGTACGCGATCCATCATTTTATCCTGGAGGATTTTTTCTGAACGAAATTCCTGACGACGGTGAATCACGGTAACGGTTTTCGCAATGTTGGAAAGATAAAGTGCTTCTTCAACGGCGGTATTGCCTCCACCAACGACGACGACATCTTGATTCTTGTAAAAGAAACCATCACAAGTGGCACAGGCGGAAACACCTTTCCCTTTAAAGGCTTCTTCGCTGTCCAGTCCCAGGTAGCGGGCACTGGCTCCCGTTGCAATGATCAGGGCATCACAGGTGTATGTATGACTTCCTTTGAGGGTGTAAGGTTTTTTGCTGAAATCCACTTCTTCAATATGGTCAAAAATTATTTCAGTCCCAAAGCGCTTGGCATGGGCTTCCATATCCATCATGAGGCCCGGCCCCTGAAGCCCTTCCTGTCCGCCAGGCCAGTTATCTACCTCTGTAGTGGTGGTCAGCTGGCCACCTTGCTGCATACCGGTAATCATGACGGGGTTGAGATTAGCTCTTGCTGCATAGACAGCCGCAGTGTAGCCAGCTGGCCCGGAACCAAGAATCAGCAGGCGGGAGTGTCTGATTGTGCTCATTATGTACTCCATTGGGGAAGGGGTAATGATTAAATGGGCATATAATAGCTATTGCCTTTCTGCCATGGCAATTGGCAAAAATGATAGATTGTATTGCCTGACGCTATTGAAAGCAGAAGAAAGTAAGAGAAATGGCTTTAGCTGTTGTAATATTCCAGCTTCTGGCAAGAATTAAAATAGAGTGATGACACATAACAACCTTTTATCCGGCCCCGGTTATTTTATTCAGGGCCTGAAAATGATCGTACTGCCACAGTTGAGATGGTTTGTTTTGATTCCACTGGTTATCAATATTCTGGTGTTTGGTGGGATTATTTACTGGGCATCGGGCCACTTCTCTTTGTGGATGTCACAACTCACAGGTTGGATGCCCGAATGGTTGGCGTTTCTGGAATACCTGTTGTGGCCTCTGTTTTTTCTGGCACTGGCAGCGGTCATGTTTTTTACCTTTACCATTATTGGGAATTTTATTGCGGCTCCTTTTAATGCACTTCTGGCAGAAAAAGTGCAGCGTATGGAGGGGGCTGATTTGCCAGACCTCCAATTGGCTGACTGGCTGGTCATTGTCCCGAGAAGTATTGGTCGAGAGCTGCGCAAACTGCTCTATTATCTGCCACGTGCGATAGTACTGTTACTATTGTCCTTTGTTCCTGTACTGGGTTTTGTGCTGTGGTTTTTATTCAATGGCTGGATGATGGCTATCCAATATTGCGATTATGCTGCGGATAACCGAGGCGTTTCCTTTTCCGATATGCTATCCAGACTGAAGCCACAAATATCAAAGTCCTGGCCTTTTGGGGCGATTGTAAATCTGGCTATGTTAATACCATTGATTAATTTGTTGATTATTCCAGCTGCAGTCGTTGGTGCTTCCCTGTTATGGGAGCGTGAAATGGAACAGAAAAATGCAGCAGTGTGAGTTTTATTAAAGGCAAATAAAGGAGGGGATTGAATGAGTTGTCTTTTCTGTAAAATTGCTTCAGGGGATATTCCTGCGGATAAGGTGTTTGAAGATGATGAGGTGGTGGCATTCAGGGATATTAATCCTGCGGCCCCAACCCATATTCTGGTCATCCCGAAAAAGCATATTGCAACCATGAATGATGCAGTAGCAGAAGATCAGTCACTGCTTGGCAAGATGATGCTGGTGGCAAAAGATATCGCTGCTCAGGAAGGGGTTGATGATGATGGGTTTCGCTTTGCCCTGAATACCAACAGCCATGGTGGGCAGTCAGTGTATCACATACACCTTCATCTGCTGGCTGGCCGTCAAATGCAGTGGCCTCCAGGTTGATTTTTTAACCACGAAGCACACAAGTTTTTAGAGTCTTTCTCTGTGCTCGTTGCGTGCTTCGTGGTTCAAGCAGTCTACTCAGTTTCAATAATCTCGTAGCTGTGAGTGATTTCTACACCACCTTTACCGAGCATATGAGCGACAGAACAGTATTTTTCAGCGGATAAATTGACGGCACGCTGTACCTGAGACTCTTTGATATTGCTGCCTTTGACGACAAAGTTCAGATGTATTTTGGTAAACACTGCAGGAATGGCATCAGCACGTTCTGACTCAATATCTACATGACAATCGGTGACCTTCTGTCGTGCTTTCTCCAGAATATTGACTACATCGACAGAGGAGCAGCCACCTAAGCCCATTAGAACCATCTCCATGGGACTTGGAGCGTTTTTCTGGTTTTTGTCTGCATCCATAACCACTGAGTTGCCACTGGCAGTCAGTCCTAGAAAACGCTGGCTATCGACCCACTTTACTTGTGCCCGCATTCGAAATTCCTGTTCTGGTAATTGAGGCTGTTTCTCTTTTTCGAGCCATTCTATAGCCTTTAAATGAAAACAACCATTACCAGAGGAAAACGAGTGATTTAGCCAATACCTCTACCTTTTCAGTGAATAAATCCGAGCTTAAAGGTATAGAAGTCAGGCTGCCATTTGGCTAAAGGCTCTCTGAGGTGGGTTATATCTGCTTCACTGCCATGGATTTCCAGACGGGTGAGCTCAGCAATTTTACTGGCCTCATCCAGTAAATCAGCAACATTATCCAGGTGGTGCAGAAATGCATGGGCATTGATATACGCCTCTCTGCAGAGTACTTCGTTACCGTGGCAAGTGAAGCCATAAAATATAACGCCTTCTTCGTTCTGAGTTCTTTCGACGAAGTTGGTCATAAGCTGGCTGAAGCTGTCCATTCTTTCCGGCTTTACTCGGAAATATGGGTGAATTGAACAAAATGCAGGCAGCTCTTTCATGGTAAATTACCTTTGGTTTGGGTAAAAGGTAAGCAAAGAGCATAGAAGAGATTAATGCTTTTTTCATATATAGAAGTTGATCACTTTATATTTCAGGTTTTTTTTCAGTGAATTGTGCCAAGGCAGTCAAGAAAAAAGACATTCACAATTAACGAAAGAATAGTTTGCGGTATGATATTAACCAAACATGGTCGTTGTGGTGAGGAGATGTTGACAAAGAATTTGCCCGTCAAACCAGGTCCCAGCATGGAGCACTTTTTGTCCATGTGCTCTCAGAAAAGCTATCCAGCAAGAAGCACAATACTTTGCGCAGGTGATACTTCTGAGACGCTTTATTATATCGTCAAGGGGGCAGTATCTGTTGTTATAGAAGACGACGAAGGTAGAGAGATGATCGTCGCATATCTTAATCAGGGCGATTTCTTTGGTGAAATGGGTTTGTTTGATGAAGAGCTTCCTGAACGAAGCGCTTGGGTTAAGGCAAAGACTCCCTGTGAAGTAGCTGAAATCAGCTACCAGCAATTCAGGGGGCTGATTCAAAAAGATCCTGATATTTTGATGCTGCTGTCAGGTCAGATGGCAACCCGTTTGAAGGATACTACCCGGAAGATGGGAGACCTTGCGTTTCTTGATGTTACTGGTCGGGTGGCCAGAACGCTTCTTGATCTTTGTCGTCAACCAGATGCGATGACTCATCCTGATGGCATGCAAATTAAGATAACGCGTCAGGAAATTGGCCGTATTGTTGGATGCTCCCGTGAGATGGTTGGTCGGGTGCTGAAAAGTCTCGAAGCCCAAGGGCTTGTTTCTGTTAAAGGAAAAACCATGGTTGTTTTTGGTACTCGTTAGCTTGTGAGGGCTTGGGTATCATAGCTACCAGCACTGTCTGCACTATTAAGTAAACGTATTTGAGACCTATACTGAGTTTTATAAATATACTCAGAGGTTACGTAACATGGTTAACAGAGACATCAGATTCCTGACCCTGCCGATCATATTTTCTGCTTTAGTGTCTGGTTGCTCGGATAATACGAATCACGCAGATAACTCGGGCAGAGTTGAGGAAAAGCTCGAAGTTGTGATGTTTCAGGTGACCTCGGCAGGTAATGGGCCCATGGTGGGGAAAGTAGTTATTCATTACGCTGACGATGATGATATTGCTCAAGGGGTCAGGCTTCAGCCTGCGCTTCATGACTTGCCGCCGGGGATGCATGGTTTTCATGTTCACGAAAATCCTTCCTGTGAACCTGGGGAGAAAGGTGGTCAGAAAGTTGCTGCACTAGCCGCAGGTAGTCATTATGATCCCGAGAAGACTGGCCACCATGACGGGCCTGAAGGTCATGGACATTTAGGAGACCTGCCCGCATTAATGGTTGATGATTACGGGAATGCGGTAACCCCTGTGGAGGCTCCCCGACTTTCATTATCAGAGCTGAGGGGGCGCTCTCTTGTCATTCATGCTGGTGCTGACAACTATTCTGATAATCCTCCTCTGGGCGGTGGTGGTGCCAGAATAGCCTGTGGCATTATTCAGTAATTCAAACGTGATGGAAGGTCAGGGAAGAGTAGCCGACCTTTAGGGTCGGCCAGTATTATAAATAAGCACCAAATAGTTCGTTCAGGGCTTGACCAGGATCTTCCTGTCGCATGAACGCCTCGCCCACCAGAAAGCTTTTCACATTATGCTCGATCATGGATTCCACATCATTTTTAGTATGAATGCCACTTTCTGTTACCACTAGTCGACCATCGGGAATTGAGCCCAGCAGTTCAAAAGTATTTTCCAGACTGACTTCAAAGGTATGCAGGTTGCGATTGTTGATACCTAGAATTGCTCCCGGAAGTGGCAGGGCTCTCTCCAGTTCATCCGCACCATGTACTTCAACCAGAACATCCATTCCCAGTGATTGTGCCAGCGCATTAAACTCTCTGAGTTGTTGATCAGAGAGAGCGGAAACGATCAACAGAATACAATCAGCACCAATCATTCGCGCCTCGTATATCTGGTAGGGATCCACCATAAAATCCTTTCTGAGTACGGGCAGGGAGCAGGCTTCCCGCGCGGCTAGCAAATACGCTTCACTACCCTGAAAGAAGTCATGGTCTGTTAACACCGACAGGCAGCTGGCTCCTGAATGTTCATAGGTTCTAGCGATGTCTGCGGGTTCAAAGTGTTCCCGAATAATCCCTTTGCTGGGAGATGCTTTTTTGATTTCAGCGATTACTGCTACTTGTTGCTTCTCAATTTTTGCGAAAAGGCTGTCAGCAAAACCTCTTGTAGGTGAGCTGTTTTTGGCAAGCCTTATCACTTCATCCAAAGGCTTTACAAGGCTGCGCTCAGAAACTTCTTCATGCTTTCGCTTGATGATTTTATTTAAGATGGTCGGTAATGGCATGCACCTGTCCTCAATGAGCATCTGCTGAAAAAACACGTGTGAAGCTGGCCAGTTCGTTCATTTTTTCCAGAGCCAGGCCACTGTCGATAGCATCCTGAGCCATTAGGATGCCTTCTTCGAGGCGGCTGGCGACGCCTGAAAGGTAGATGGCGGTGCCTGCATTCAGGGCAATCATACTGGCCGCTTTTTCAGCATATCGTCCTTGTTGTTTGCCAAGTGCATCCTTGATCAGGGTGAGTGATTCATTACTGTCTTTCACATCCAGTCCAATCAGGCTTTGTGAGTTAATATTAAAATCTTCTGGTTTCAGGGTGTATTCGAAGACTTTGCCATCCTTCAGCTCAGCAACGTGAGTTTCACTGGCAATGCTGATTTCATCCAGTCCATCGACTGAATGCACCACCATGACATGTTCATTACCGAGTTCACGGAGTACTTCTGCCATGGGGCGGCATAGCTCTTTGGTAAATACACCAATCAGTAGATTTTTCACGTTAGCCGGATTGGACATTGGTCCAAGAATATTAAACAGCGTACGAATGCCCAGTTCCCGACGCACACCAACGACATTTTTCATGGCTGAGTGGTGAGCTGGTGCAAACATAAAACCGACGCCCACCTCTTCAATACAGCGGGAAACCTGTTCTGGGGTGATGTTCAGATTGACCCCGGCGTGCTCCAGAAGATCGGCGCTGCCACTTGAGCTGGAAACCCCCCGGTTGCCATGCTTTGCAACGCTAGCGCCGGCGGCGGCACAAACAAAAGCAGAAGCAGTGGATACGTTAAAGAGGTGGGCACCATCGCCCCCCGTACCAACAATATCCACCAGGTGATCAGTATTCACCTGTACTGGAGTCGCGAGCTGTCGCATGACCATTGCCGCTCCGGTAATTTCCTCGATGCTTTCGCTCTTCATCCGCATGCCAACCAGAAAAGCTGCAATCTGTGTGTCACTGCACTGGCCGGTCATTATCTGCTGCATCACATCGACCATTTCATCCCGGCTGAGATCAAGATGCTGAACAATCCGACCGATAGCTTCTTTTATTTGCATGATGTCACTCCCTGAGTCTTTTATACCGATTGTTTGAGGAAATTGGCCAGTAGGTCATGGCCTTGTTCAGTCATAATGGATTCTGGATGAAACTGAACGCCCTCAACGGGCAGATCTTTATGGCGAACCCCCATGATTTCGTCATTACTGCCATCTTCACGCTGAGTCCATGCGGTTACCTCAAGGCAATCCGGCAGGCTTTCTTTTTCAATAACAAGGGAGTGGTAACGGGTTGTTGTGACGGGGTTAGCCAGGTGCCGGAAAACACCAGAATTTTGATGGTGGACCGGAGAAACTTTACCGTGCATGACCTGTCGGGCTCGAATGATCTTGCCTCGATAAACCTGACCAATGCTCTGGTGGCCCAGGCAAACACCAAGAATCGGAACTCTTCCTTGAAAGTGTCGTATGACCTCCATTGATATGCCGGCTTCATTGGGCGTGCATGGACCAGGAGAGATGACGATATGGGTTGGTTTCAGTTTCTCAATGTCCGCAATGGCAATGTGATCGTTTCTATGGACTTCAACGTTTGCGCCCAGTTCTCCGAAATATTGAACCAGATTAAAGGTGAATGAGTCGTAGTTGTCGATCATTAACAGCATCAGTGTTTCACCTCTGAAGAGCGCTTATTTAGTTTTTGAGCACCATAAGTTGGTTGGCCACGACCCATAAAGCCGGTTTGAGCCATGGCCACGGCACGAAATATGGCTCGTCCTTTATTCATGGTTTCCTTCCATTCCAGATCAGGGCTGGAGTCGGCAACAATACCTGCACCGGCTTGAATATGAAGTTGACGATCCTTGATAACCGCTGTCCTGATAGCGATAGCGGTGTCCATATTTCCATTCCATGCCAGATAGCCGACCGCACCACCATAGACTCCCCGTTTAACGGGCTCCATTTCGTCAATGATTTCCATGGCACGTACTTTTGGCGCGCCACTCAATGTCCCTGCAGGTAGCGTAGCTTTTAGTACATCAAGGGCATCCAGTCCACTTTTTAGCGTACCGGTTACGTTGGAGACAATGTGCATAACGTGGGAGTATCGCTCGATGACCATCTTGTCGGTCAGCTTTACGGAGCCTGTTGTTGCTACACGTCCAACGTCGTTCCTTCCCAGGTCGATCAGCATGAGGTGCTCTGCCAGCTCTTTGGGGTCATTGAGCAGCTCTTGCTCGAGAGCTTTATCCTTCTCTTCGGTATCACCTCGTTTTCGGGTGCCTGCAATGGGTCTTACGGTCACCTCTCCATCTTCCAGCCGGGCCAGGATTTCAGGAGAAGAGCCGACGACATGAAAATCACCCAGATCCATGTAATACATGTAAGGAGAAGGGTTGGTGCTTCGGAGGGCCCGGTAAAGATTCAGTGGGGAACTGTCAAAAGGGATGGACATTCTCTGGGAGAGCACCACCTGCATGGCGTCACCACCCAGAATGTAGTCACGAACAGCTTCAACAGAAGCTTTGAAGGACTCTTCACCAAAGCCTGACTGAAAATCATCTTCACTGGCGGGGTTCAGAGATGCCTGAACCGGTGGTTGAATATTGCTGGTCTGCAACTGGCGCACAAGGTTGTCCAGGCGAAATTGTGCTTTTTCCAGTGCGGCTGGTTCTTCAGGGTTGGCGTGGGTAATCAGTATCAGCTTGCCACTGAGGTTGTCGAATACCACCAGTTCATCGGAGACCATTAAGAGAATGTCTGGTGTGTGCAGCTCGTCCTTTGGGGCGCTTTCTGCCAGTTTGGGTTCAATATAGCGAATAGTGTCATAGCCAAAATACCCCACCAGACCGCCGGTGAATCTGGGGAGTTCTGCCAACTCCGGCACTTGGTAACGCTGTTGGAATGTTTTGATAAACTCCAGAGGATCGGCTGCCATATGCTCTTCAACTATCTGGCCGTCGGTTTCGATCTGAATATGATCACCGTTCACCCTGAGCAGGGTACGACAGGGCAAGCCAATCATGGAGTAGCGTCCCCATTTCTCTCCTCCTTCTACTGACTCAAGCAGGTAGGAGTAGCGGCCATTGGCAAGCTTAAGATAAGTGGTTAGCGGGGTGTCAAGGTCTGCCAGAATCTCACGTACTACCGGAATACGGTTGTATCCTTCGCTGGCCAGACGCGCGAATACTTCAGGCGTCATAGTAGGTCTCTCGAATAAAGTTGATGGATATTTATTAATTTGAATTATCTATGTTGGCAACAACCATGTTGCGGCTGGGCTGAAATAGTTATCGGGCCCAAGGCCAGCTTTGCCAGCGCCAGGAAACAGAAAGGAGGGATGATGAAGGTAAGCGCGTATCGGGACAGCAGTTATGGTTGCTGTTCCTCAATTGAAAGGTATGTTGGTGGTAACAGTGTTTCACTGCAGACTCCGGATGCCCGCTTCCCTACGAATCAGGTAACAGGCCGAGCTAATCAATATTGCTTGTTCTCTTGTAGACCAAAGGTTATATGACCACTCGTTGTATTGCAAATATCCCGGTGTATCAGCAGGTGAGCAGGCGCTGTTATCTGCTGATAGCTTAGGGTATCTCCCGGTAATAGATTCTTTTGTAATCCGGTATTAATCGGGTAGTGCGGGGAATGGTTGTGCCAGAGCTTCTGGATACCCGCGATATTTGGCAATGGCTTTGGCTTTCTCAATAATCGTGGTGTTATCAAGCATATTGGTTAAGGGAAGCAACGGTTTCTGCCATCCTTCTTGTGGTTCTATCCATTCTTGCTTTTTACAATGCTCAATTATCTGTTGGGTGGCATATAATGCCGATGAAGCCTTGACAATCTCAAGACGGGCATAACGAAGTCCATCAAAGGAGACATCTGCGGCACGAAGAGCCGGATCATCTCCAGGGATCTGTTGTGCACCGCACAGGGGTTTCCCACCCACTTCTGCGTTGCTGAATTCTGGTACCCACTGACTAAAGTGAGTAATCGCTCGCTCAGTGCGTGAGCAGGTATCTGCCCACTGCCAGCCATGCGTAATATTATCCAGAAATGTGTCAGGTAAACATGGCTGGGCATTGTGGTGATCACTTGCCACCAGGCCGCCCTCAAACAAAGTAATGTCTTTGGTCATTCCGTGTAGTTGGATAAAACCCTGGGGATACGGGGTAAATTGCGCCATTCCATTAGGCGTTCCCCGCTCCCCATGGACGATGACTTCCGGCCACACACCCTGTTGCGATGGCCAGTGTGCTATATAGGCAGCTTTGTATTCTACCCAGCGTCTGCGTGTCCGGTTAGCTATGTTATCCAGTGTGCCGGTTTGGAATCCGCAGGCATTGATGAGAAAATCCACCTGAAACTGGCATCGTTGGCCATGCTTGTCGTGGCTTTCTATGGTCCAACCGTTAGAAGACTCCGCTAATTTAACAACCCGGTGATTCAGGTGGAGATGAGCATTTGGCGAAGCTTCCAGCCCCATTGAAGTGGTCGCCGCTAGCCGGAATATACTCAAACCAAATTCCTGTACCAGGAATAAGGGGAATTTTATCTGCTCATGGTTTATAAACCGGGCAACGGGTACGATCCAATCATCAGCGGTAGCTGGCTGCTGCGGTAATGGACGGTCTGCCAGTTGCAAAATGTCTTCTTTATGGTAGAGCTTGAAATAATCGTCTGGTTTGCCCAGTACTTCATTTTCAGGGTTGCTCATTACCATCTGATGATAATACTGCCTCAGTGCTTTCAAACGGAGTAAGATCGCCTCGGGTTTTTCAGGATCGCAGGCAGGAATGGCTATTACTGTTGGTCTGTAGTTCACCGTGTCAGGAAAGGCGTGAATAGTGTCAATGGATTGCTCCAATAGAGCGATGCATTGTGATTTAGATATCTCACGATATAAATTGCCACCGGCGTGTAGATGACAGATAGGCGGACCACTGACAAGGCTGTCTTTAGCTTCAAATAAATGGGTTGTTATGCCGAGCCCTGCCATTTTTAAAGCGGCTGTGGCACCTGCTACTCCGCCGCCGACAATGCCCACCTTGAATGGCGGGCGTTTTTCATATTTCATTATTTCAAAGTTTAGGGTGCGTGACTGTTAATCAATTTAAAGATTTGCTGTTCTTCGTCAAGCGTCGTGCTGCCCTTCTCACAAATTTGAATTCTTATCTTCAATTTTTAGCCATCCTCGCTGCGGGGTGGTTTGACGACGCTATTCTCTGTCAGCCTCTCGGGTGCGCTAATTTTTGATAGCGTCAGTCACCGGTTGAGTGACTGACACTGGTTACATATTAAAATAGAGTATCTCTGAACTAAGAGATTAGAGAAGTTCAGTTAAAGAAGATACAACCAGATCTGGGTTGGCTTCTTCTATTGGGAGCCCGTGGTTGTAGCCGTAGGGCAGGCCAATCACTTTAACTCCTGCTGCTTTTGCGGCACGAATATCATTGATGGAGTCCCCAATCATAAGGGTATGATGTGTCGGAGCGCCAAGTGACTTCATGGCATGAAGCAAGGGCATTGGGTGTGGCTTCATTTCTGACAGACTGTCCCCGCCTGACACCCAGTCAAAATAGTGGTCAATATCCATCAGTTTTAGCAGGTGATGGGTAAACTGTTCACTTTTATTGGTAATGACTGCTTGCTGTATGCCGCGCTTCTTCATTGCCTGAAGAAACTTTACAACTCCCGGATAGAGATAGCTGTGCAGGCCAAGTTCTTTATCATAATGGAAGCAGAAGCGCTCATAAGCCTCTGCAAACAGTGGCTGGTCCACTTTTCCTGGTTGATCTCCGTTTATATCGTCAGCGAGTGCACGCTTAACAAGAGCAGGAATGCCATTGCCAACCCATAATCGGGTTTTAGACTCACCGGCAACCGGCATGTCCAAATCAGTAAGCATTTTGTCCAGGGCGGCCGCAAGGTCTGGCACGCTCTCGACCAGGGTACCGTCGAGGTCGTACATAACCAGTGACAGGTTGTTCAGAAACGGGTGGCCGTTAGAAGATGTTAGGCTCATGATTTATAGCGCCACTACTTCAGCGAGTTCAGAGCGCATTTGAGTAACTACCTGCTGGTAATTTTCGGCACCAAAAATGGCAGAACCAGCGACAAACGTATCGGCGCCTGCTTCAGCGATCTGGCGAATATTATTAGCTGTAACACCGCCATCAACCTGGAGGCGGATGTTTAGGCCGCTATCATCAATCAGCTTGCGTACCCGGCACAGTTTTTTCAGTGTAGAGGGGATAAACTTCTGACCGCCAAAGCCGGGGTTTACCGACATCAACAGGATCATGTCCAGCTTGTCCATCACATACTCAAGCACATCGGGAGACGTTGCTGGATTGAGTACCAGTCCAGCCTGGCAACCACCTTCGCGAATAAGTTGTAAACTGCGATCAATATGTTCAGATGCTTCCGGGTGGAATGTAATCATACTGGCACCCGCTTCAATAAAGTCACCAATGATACGATCTACAGGACTAACCATTAGGTGAACATCTATGGGTGCGGTGACGCCAAACTTTCTCAGCGCCTTGCATACCATAGGGCCTAGGGTGAGATTCGGGACATAATGGTTATCCATTACATCAAAATGAACCCAGTCGGTACCGGCGGCTAAAACATTTTCAACTTCTTCGCCAAGGCGGGCAAAATCTGCGGAAAGGATACTCGGGGCAATAATAAAGTCGCGCATGGTGTTCCTGATCTGCCAGTGTAAGATTTTTGGCGATTGTAACTGGTTGCCACTGTTCTGTCAGGTATGACTGATGATATGAGGGCGTAAAAAATGTTCCCAGACTTGTAAGCACCATTGTTCTTCATATTGATTGATTGTCCGGTATTCATATTGATGTACTTTGAAACTAAAACTATTTGATTGTGGTTATATTATTTTTTTGTAAATTATCTTTCGAGTTTATTGCGTGTCTATAGTTGGGGGTTAGATTCTATTAATTAGTATTGTTATGAAGTGGTGGGTTGATTATTTCTGTTTAATGAGGCTTGTGATGAAAATTAAAGTTGCATATTTGTTTTTTTCAAAGGCTTTGGGATGGAGGTGTCTGTTTTTTTTGGGGGGATGTATCGTATTCTTGATTACGAGTCAGTTACAGGCGAACTATCACAGCCTTTCTGATGAAACTCAGGATCAAGTTTATGAAGGATCTTTTGAGTTGAGGGATATATATGGTGTTAAAGGAGAGTTGAGATATACGGGGGGGTGTTTGCTGGGTGATACTGAGTCGTGTCGAATAAAAATTTCTGTCCCATCAAGGGCTGAGGAAATTGATGAAATGGAGGAGGTTGATGATAAATTTTTTGGTTATGTTAATTATCTTTCTTATCTTAAAAGAACCGGGCAGTCATTATTTGTTAGCTTTGAAGAAGTCTTGATTGACTCTGCTTCTGAAGTGTCTGGTTACAGGGTGTTGTTTACAACGGAGAATAAAGTTAAACGTTTTGTAAAAAGAATTGATTCAAGAGTGATGCCTACTCCTCTGAAGAAAAACCCTCTATTGCTTTTTTCCATTCTGGCAACGCACCAATCAAGCCTTGATTTGATGTTTTCTCCCGAAAGAAGTCTTTATATTCTGAGTCTGGAATGGATGGATTTGAAATCGCTTCATATCAGTGGCGCAGGTCGGGGGGGGGGTATGGTTACCGTTATTATAATTTCCCCAAGGATAATGAACTCTTTTTAGATGTTGGAGGGCCTTTCAGTATCAATGGTGTGTCTGAAGGGGTCGGGTTTAATTTTACTGATAATGATAAAACTCAGCCTCCGTTGAGAATGGTGACTGGGTACCACAGTGATCAAAAGAACTGGTTTATCAATCGAATGTCTAAAGCTATTACTTACATTGCTCTTGCGGGTGGTTTCGGTGTGAGTTTCTGGAATAAAAGCATTGTTGGCTTTTTGGTGAGTTCTCTTTTGCTGGCTGTAGAGGCTCGCACGAGCGCTGCTTCCCTGGAACTTCAAACGCTGGCCAGAAGGATTCTGCCGGATGGTCTCCAGTTTAACCCTGATTTTCAGGGGCGCCATATCTTAAAAGTCCTTAGGGCCTCCGGTGTGGAGTTGGATGCCATCTATTAATGAGTCAGCTTTGAAATAGTGAAGGCCTTTTAAATTTTTTAGGACTTACGCATTGGCAGGGCTTTGTAAAATTTGATAGCCCTCAAAATTGTTGTTTTTTTTCAGGGATGAAAGTGAGAAGTACCAGTCAACCCACTACCGCTTGTTGCACTCTTCCGCAGTACATGGGTTTTCTGATCAGCGAACCTAAATCATCAACATGCACAAGGATGGCAGAAGTGACAGGTATCTCTCATCACAGCGCAAACCGGTTCCTGTATCGTGAAAATTATCAACCGAAAGATATGTACGACGAAGCTCTGGAAGTCTTGAACCCAACCGGTGGCACTTTGAGTGTTAATGACCGTGTTCTCGATAAACCTTACAGCTACTCTGTGGCCCTTGTGGGGTATTTCTGGTTTGGTAAGCATCACAGGCTCATTAAAGGCATTAACCTCATCCCCCTTATATTACACCGACATGTCAGGGTTACACATGCCGGTAAACTGCAGGATATATGACAAACCTGAAGGTAAGACAAAAAACGGCTGCTTTCAGGAAATGTTGATTGACGTGCTGGCCTGGGGGCTGAAACCGGCATTTGTAACCGGTGGCTCCTGGTACATCTGCACCAAAAACTTGAAGACGATAAAAAACAATCAGTCAGGGTTTATGTTTGCCGTTGAGACAAACAGGACAGTATCACTGGTAAAAGGTTAGTGGCAGCGGGTTCAGGAACTCGACATACCTGATAATGGTCTGGATGTATTTCTGAAAGACTTCGGCAAGGTTGCGTTTTTCAGGACGATGCTGAAAGACCAGCATCACCACTACGTGGTTTACCTGCCAGAGGAGGTCCCTTTTGAGCGCGATGATTTCTCCAAAAGCCATGACCGCACTGGCAGATTGAGCAGTACCATAGAGCGATCAAGCAGGTTTGCCACATCGAACACTTCCAGGTACGCAGTGAACAGCCTGTCAGAAATCACATTTTTGCAGCAATTTTAGCCTTTGTTTATCTCCAGAAAATGCAGATAGCACAAGAGTTTATGAATATTTATCAGCACCAGCGCGAGTTGTTTAAGGAGACCGTTGGTGCCTTCGTTGAAAGTTTCGCAAACAAAAGGGAAAGAACACCTCCTGCCAAAACTCGCAAGGGTCATCAATGCGTAAGTCCTATTTTTATGTAAAACAATGATATAGAAATATTTTGTACCAATCTTTAACGTAATTGGCTCTTTAGGCTTGGTGCAAAAGGCAAGAAAATAGAGTTCTAAATGTTTAAAGTGCATCAGGTTTCAGGGGGGGTTTATTTCCTCCTGCCAAACGGTATAATACCGCTCCCGTTTCCCGATTGAGCGCCCAATGTTTTGAACAGGCCGGTATTGCTGATCTGGGGCTATTAGCCTGGCTCTTGCCCAGCAGGGAACGGCCGTGTAGGAACAGGTATCGCGTGAGCGATATCATAGAGGCGAATTTAATGAAAACTTTTAGTGCAAAGCCAGAAACCGTAAAACGTGACTGGTTCGTAGTGGATGCCGAAGGCAAAACGCTGGGTCGTCTGGCAACAGAAATTGCTCTGCGTCTGCGCGGCAAGCATAAGCCAGAGTTCACTCCTCATGTGGACACTGGCGACTACATCGTTGTAGTAAACGCCGAGAAAGTACGTGTTACCGGACGTAAGTCTACTGACAAGATGTACCACCGCCACACCGGTTACATCGGCGGCCTGAAGTCCATGAGCTTTGATAAGCTGATCGGACACAAGCCTGAGTTGGTAATCGAACTGGCTGTTAAGGGGATGCTGCCCAAGAATGCTCTGGGTCGCGCCATGTACAGCAAGCTGAAGGTCTATGCTGGAAGCGAGCACCCACATGCTGCTCAGCAGCCTCAGCAACTGGAAATCTAATCAGGGGTGGTTATGTCTGTAACTCAATACTACGGAACTGGACGTCGTAAGTCCTCAACCGCGCGTGTTTTTCTGAGAGCTGGCTCTGGCAGTATCACTGTCAATGGCCGTACTCTTGATGAATACTTCGGTCGTGAAACTGCTCGAATGGTAGTTCGTCAGCCACTGGAACTGACTGAGCTGACTGAAAAGTTCGACATCAAGATCACTGTATCTGGTGGCGGCGGTTCTGGTCAGGCTGGTGCTATCCGTCACGGTATCACCCGCGCGCTGATGCAGTACGATGAGACTCTGCGCTCTCCTCTGCGTAAGGCTGGCTACGTTACCCGTGACGCTCGTGAAGTTGAGCGTAAGAAAGTGGGTCTGCGTAAAGCTCGTAAGCGTCCACAGTTCTCCAAGCGCTGATATTGTGCTCAAACAGTCTGCCGGTTTTTCCTGCAGGCTGTCGGATTACTGGAAAACCTCTCATGGTGCTTCTTTTTTTTGTGGCACCTTGGGAGGTTTTTTTTGTGCCTGTTTTTTTATTAGAGAAGAAATGCCCGGTTTTTCTTATGGGCATTTTTTTTATGCGCTAAAACCAGTATCATTACGCACTGCCGCTTATGTGGGTACGTATAACGCGGTGGCGGCTTTATTATGTGGGGGGAGATTCCAGCTTTTGTGCTGCCTCTGGTTCATTACCGTTGGTTCTGTCGAAAATAATGTAGTGTTATTGCCTAACAAAAGCCCTGTAATATAAGTAAATCTGTTATCATTCTTGGTGTATTTTGTTTGGCTTTGTGACAGAAAGAATGTCCTGCCGATAATAAAGTTTGGGGTTTCAGCTGGAAGCTCGTTTCGGGTTGCAGTATTAGAGAACTCTTGCAGTGGGGCTTTGTGGCTCCAGTTATCACACCCATGAACAAAAAGAAGTCATTGGGCATTCAGCCTGGATGGGGAGAGTAGGTTAATGAGTGACAACGGCGTAAACAAAGGCCGGCGCCGCTTTCTCGTGGCAGCGACTTCGGTGGTGGGGGCTGCCGGGGCTGTAGGGGTTGCTACGCCTTTTCTGAAGTCGTGGAACCCGAGTGCAAAAGCAAAAGCTGCCGGTGCACCTGTCAAAGTCAATTTAAGTAAGCTGGAACCTGGTCAGCAGGTTGTCTATGAATGGCGGGGTAAACCAGTCTTTGTACTGCGCCGTACCAAAGATATGCTTAATGAACTGCCATCACAGGATGGTCGTTTGCGCGACCCTAAATCCGAAAACTCGGATCAGCCTGAGTATGCCACCAATCCTTACCGTTCACGCACGGAAGACGTTTTAGTACTGGTTGGTTTGTGTACCCACCTTGGGTGTTCTCCAAAATATCTGCCGGAAGTCAAACCCATGGAGTTTGATGCCAACTGGAAGGGTGGATATTTCTGCCCCTGTCATGGTTCGCGGTTCGATCTGGCTGGTCGTGTGTATAAAGGAGTACCCGCCCCAACGAATCTGGTCGTGCCACCTTACTCCTTTGAAGGCGATGATATTCTGATTATCGGTAAAGATGAGGAGAATGCGTGATGGGAAATAAAATAATGGATTGGGTTGATGCCCGACTTCCCGTCACCCAGGCGTGGGAGAAGCATCTCAGCAAATATTATGCACCCAAAAATTTCAACTTCTGGTATTTTTTTGGTTCTTTGGCCCTGCTGGTCCTGGTTAACCAGATCCTGACCGGTATCTGGCTGACCATGAGTTATGTGCCCAGTGCTGAAGCGGCTTTTGCTTCTGTTGAGTACATCATGCGGGATGTGGAATATGGCTGGTTGATCCGCTATATGCATTCTACCGGCGCATCCATGTTCTTTGTGGTTATTTACTTCCACATGTTTCGTGGTCTTCTCTATGGATCCTACAAAGCTCCACGGGAGTTGATCTGGATCTTTGGCATGGCAATCTACCTGGCGCTGATGGGTGAGGCCTTTATGGGTTACCTGTTGCCCTGGGGGCAGATGTCCTACTGGGGTGCTCAGGTTATTATTTCCCTGTTTGGAGCTATTCCGGTTATTGGTCCGGATCTTCAGCAGTGGATTCGTGGTGACTTCCTGATCTCCGGTATTACCCTCAATCGCTTCTTTGCGCTGCATGTCATTGCGCTACCGATCGTTATTCTGGGCCTGGTTGTTCTGCATATCCTGGCGCTGCATGAAGTCGGTTCAAACAATCCGGATGGTATTCAAATCAAGAAAAATAAAGGGCCTGATGGTGTGCCTCTCGATGGTATCGCTTTCCACCCCTACTACACCGTTAAAGATATTGTGGGTGTTGTGGTTTTCCTGTTCGTCTTCTGTGGAATTATTTTCTTCTTCCCTGAGATGGGCGGGTTCTTCCTTGAGCATGCCAACTTTGAGCCGGCTAACGGCCTGAAGACGCCAGAGCATATTGCACCAGTATGGTATTTTGGGGCGTTCTACTCCATCCTCCGGGCGATTACCTTTGATATTGGGCCAATCGACTCCAAGCTGGGTGGTGTGATAGCCATGGGTGGTGCAATTGCTATTCTCTTTGTTCTGCCATGGCTGGATCGCAGCCCGGTTAGATCATGGCGCTACAAGGGTATTATCAGCAGAACCAGTATTGTGGTGTTTGCCTTTGTCTTTATTCTACTGACTTGGCTTGGAACGCAGCCGGCTACTGAGACTTACACGCTCATTGCCCAGATTTGTACGCTGATTTACTTTGCGTTCTTCCTGTTGATGCCTTTCTACACTCGATGGGAGAAGACCAAACCTGTACCGGAGAGGGTTACCGGCTAATGAAAAGAATAATACTGACCATTAAGTTGTTTCTGGTTTCGGTGCTGTTTTCATCGTTGGCAGCAGCAGCAGCAGCCGGTGGGGGATATCCTCTCGATGAGGCGAATGTTGATCCTTCTGACAAGGCTTCTTTGCAGCGTGGGGCGAAGTATTACCAGAACTTTTGTGCAGGCTGCCATGCGACCCAGTACCAGCGGTATGAGCGTGTAGCGAACGACCTGGGTATTCCCCATGACCTGATGATGGAAAACCTTGTGCTTGATAAGTCCGCCAAGATTGGCGACCTGATGCAAAACAGCATGGATCCAAAAGAGGCCAAAGTCTGGTTTGGTGCAGCGCCTCCGGATCTGACGTTGGTTTCCCGTGTGAAAGGTGGTCCTGACTGGTTGTATACCTATCTGAGAACCTTTTATGAAGACCCGAGCCGCCCTTATGGGGTAAACAACAAGGTCTTTCCTGATGTTGGTATGCCTCATGTGCTCCTGGAGCTTCAGGGGGTTCAGATCGACAACTGTGGTGATGAGGATCCAACAGCACGTGATCCGCTCACGGGGGATAAAATCTGTGGCTTGACTATTGACCCTGATCGTAAGGGGAGTATGACTACCGCAGAGTATGACCAGATGGCTTATGATCTGACGAACTTTCTGGCTTATTCTGCAGAGCCAATGCAGGAGCAGCGGAAGCAATTGGGTATTTATGTATTCCTGTTCCTTGCTGTATTCCTGGTATTTGCCTATCTGCTTAAGCGTGAGTTCTGGAAAGACGTGCATTAACTCTTCTTTGATCAGTTAAACTTATCTAAGGCCGGAGTAATCCGGCCTTTTTTGTGGTGGAAGGTTTTTGGTTTATTGGAATCCTTTACTCTCATTTCATGCTCTCACTACTGTGTGGAAAATTGGGTTGTGGGAAATTAAGGAGTGGGGGGATAATCACTGGCTGGCAGCAAGATGGATTGCTAAGATTCCAGTTTTCTGTTTTCCCTCTGGTATATAAAACACTATGACCTAAATCCTGCAAAGGTTCTTCGATCCGAAGTTGCAATATCCTGTAAATGAAG
>OODV01000148.1 GCA_900299555.1 uncultured Endozoicomonas sp. | reverse complement strand
GGCTTTCGTTTCCTGAAAAGCCCGGACTTTCTGGTCTCTTCACTCTATCTGAAGAAACCGGAGCGCATTGAAGCGCTGTTGATGGTGATGACACTCTGCCTGATGGTCTATGCTGCTATCCAGCACAGAATAAGGTACGAACTGAAAAAGCGGAGTCGTGTGTTTCCAAACCAGAAAAAGAAGCCCTGCCAGAATCCAACAGCAAGATGGGTCTTCTTCTGCTTTCAGGGGATTAATGTATTAACGGTCAATAATCAGGAACAGCATGTGGTCGGTTTGAAGGAAAAGCAGTGGACGATCATCCAAATTTTAGGCATTTCTTACGAATCGGTTTATTCCTGATAGGGGTGGTGAAAGACAGCTGTTAACAAAATTTCCCGTAATATGAAGAGCTATTACGAAACGGGGATTCCCAGTAATAAGAGTATTTCAAAAGCCTGATAAAGGCATCTACCACTATCCTTTCTGACTCAGTGGTAGATGTTTTCAAACTTCCTCAGAAAACTATCATAAAGTATTACTATTTCCTGCCCACAATAACGAATCTATATCTATCGGAATACTGCTATCCGACCAAAAAGGTAAGTCATTTATTTCAATTTTCTCCCAATCACCACATAAACCAAAATCTTCTGGCTCATGCTCCTCAGCAGTTAATAACGTTGGATTCATATCAGTTTTAACAGGCTCCGATAAATTTATTTCTGAACCCACAACACGTGATGAAAGCTGGATATGGTCATCACCGAGATGCCCCCCCCCTCTACAATCAGGCGTTACCCAATCACCAGTATTTTCAACTTGATCATCCATGGGCTGCAATTTTGGCCAAACAGAGCCAGACACTACTGATCCATTAGGATAATTATCCATATAATAAGCAGGAAGGTGAGGTTTATTTTGTCCTGCTGCTACCATAGCTTGATCAGAATCAGAACTTTTCTCCACCTTTAATGATTTCTGTGACAGCCCTGTAGCCAATGGAGTTACACAGGCTTTCTCTCTTGGAAAAAATCCCACACGCTTCAGCGTTGAATACCAATGGTTTTTTATCGAATTGTCTGTCCTCCCCGGTAGCTGTGTAGCAATTTGCGCCCATTTATTACCCAGTGTTCGTTGAAGAAGAATTATTGTCTGATCTTCCTCGATCGTCCAGGCACCTTTTTTGACAAACGGATTAAGATGATTGTGCCAGCGTTCACGACATTGCTTACCTATTCGGCCTGGTACCCCTTTGGAAATATTTGACCACTTCTTAGCCCCATGTAATTCAACCATATGCTGAAGTTCTTTATCTTCCTTTTCGGTCCAAGGCCCCAGAGTAAGAGCCTCATTAGTTTTTTTCCTTTTCTCTTTTCATTTGCAGGCATTGATGGAATCTGATGGTCAACAGACAAATCCCTATGATCAGTTACACTCTCCCCACTCAGATATGGGGAATCACCTGCAGAAGCGTTATTTTCGGAAACTTCGACAGCGGAAGAAACAAATGAATTATCCTGGCATAATGGTTTGCGCTGACAATCAAAAGCATGTTCCTCTAATGTCAGCTTAGTCTGACTTTTGAACAGCCTCCCTGAGTTTCCGGCAGTATCGGATGAATGACTCGTTGTGGGCTCACGCATCCTATGGCCATTTCTATAAGTGCTGGCCGCATCATGGCAATGAGCATCCCGCACCTTCTGACTCTGAGCGAAAACAGAAACAGCTAATACCTTATTATTAAGGACGGAGTCACGATAAAAGCATGTGCCAGAGTTGCTAGGTAAATCAATCTCATTAGCCATAAAAAGCCCAGACTTAGTCGTAGTTTCAAGCCCTCCCCTACTAAACTGACTAACAGCCTTATTCCCATCAAATACCTTTGATTTAGTGGAGGGAACGTCACTTGGATTTTTATTATGCGAGACAGATGACGAGAAAGAATTAAAATTAGAGGCCTGCATCAAATTAAACCTAATAATGAGTCAACTATTATCAGACATTCTTAACTGGAAATAGTTTCTACTGAAAAAATTAATTAATAATATGTATTACCCAACTATCAAAATAAAAAAACATCCCCACAAACAATTAATAAGATCATACTTCACTAATAAATAAAAAAAACAGCCTCTAATTACAACCAAACCAGTCAGACTGGATGGTAATAACAGGCTGTTAAAGCATAAATTGAAAATTTAAATTGACTCTATATTAAGTTACATTTATACCAAATCAGATTCTATGGGTCATATAATCCCAACTTATTTTAGCCCCGGACTCCGCCAGCATAATAGAAACCGAACAGTACTTTTCAAACGTCAACGCTAATGCACGATCCACCTGCTTTTCAGATAGATCCTTTCCATAAATATCGAAATGCATATGAATAGCCGTAAACACCGTTGGTGGTGTTTTAGAACGCTCTGAAGTCAGTGAGACCTTACAGTCACGAATATCCTGGCGAGCCTGGGTAAGAATGGATGTCACATCCATAGAGGCACAGGTACCGGCTGCAGCCAGCACAACTTCCATAGGAGAAGGAGCGCTGTTTTTTCCACCAAACTGCGTTGGCGCATCCATGATCAATGAATGTTCGCCTTCAACATATTCGGTATGCCCCACAAATCGTTTATTACCCAGCCACTGTATCGTTGCCTGCATCATCTTCCCTCCTAAGTCGATGCGCCAAGCATAACCAGTTGCAACATCTGTCTTGTTGATTCGTATCAAAGCAGCATATCCACTCAGCCCATAACCTTAAAAAAAGAATTTTTCCAAATAATGATAATTTGATGTTGGGGGTAACAGCATGATCACCACGGGTTTCCCGTTTATTGCCGTTATGGCAGGGTTATGCGGCATTCTGGTATGGATAGAGCAACAGTATCCCAGTCGCTTCTTCAAATGGTTCCCCAGTATTGTCCTGGTCATGTTTGGTTCGATGGCACTTTATACTTTCGGCCTATGGGAAATGTCATCTGAAGTAAAAACAGCCAGAGCCTCAGTCAGAGACAACCTGATTCCTGCCATGCTGTTTCTTATGTCACTGAAATTCGACCTCTCCATCATCCGGAAACTGGGTATCCGGTTGATTACCATGTTTCTGGGCTCCACCATTACCATAATGCTGGGTTTTATTATTGTTCAGCAGATTATGGGGCCTTTACTCGGTGATGAAACCCCCTATACCTTTGGTGTTATGAGCGCTGGCTGGACTGGAGGCACTCAGAATTTTGTGGCTGTAAAAGAGGCCCTGAAGGTCAGCGATTCAGCTATTGCTTACACCCTGTTGATGGGCGCTCTCTGCTACTCAGTATGGTTGATTATTATTATCGCCATGAAGCCCTTTAAGGCTAAGTTCAGCCATTTTCTAAGAGCGGACAACAGCGGTCTGGATAAAGTGCTGGAGCAACTGCAAAATGTAGGTAGCAACGAAAAGCCTGACTTTCAGGCATTAATGTTAATGCTTGGCCTTTCACTGATCATTGCGGCGCTCTCCCACTATTTTGGTGGCCTGATTGCTGCCACTGGGCTATTCAGTGCCATGGTCTGGGCCATCATTATTTCATCCCTGAGTGGCATGATCCTGGCACCCAGCAAGCTCGGTAAGATGGGAGGTGGAGATGAAGTATCCACCATCATGCTGTACGTCATCGTTGCCCTTATCGGTGCGGAAGTAAACCTGAGCGCGATAACCAAAGCGCCATTGTATATATTGTCCGGAGTGATGATCCTGACCATTCACGGCGTTCTGCTGCTGTTACTGGGTCGCCTGTTAAAGCTGAACCTTCATATCTGTGGCATCGCCTCTATTGCCAATATTGGCAGTGCACCTTCTGCTGCAGTGGTTGCCGCGGCCTACGATAAAAACCTGATGCCCATTGCCATTATCATGGCATTGATTGGCTCAATGATTGGATCTTTTGCAGGATTGCTGATCACCGAAATTCTGGTGTGGCTTGGTTAGCGGGTATATTGCTATAAAACTCAACAACCACAGGCTAAAGCCGGTGGGTAAGTATTACGGACTGAAAGTCCGGATACCCGTCAAAGACGCGTTATGATTCAGTCCTGGAGTTATCATCAACTCTCGATTCAAAATGATGCTCCAGGCATTCTTTGATCATCTCTTCTGTCACATTTCCGGAGGTGAAGCAAAAATAATACCAATTGCCTTTTCTAACTACTGTATAACTGCCCACTGGCGAGAGCATAAACTGAATAGACGTCCAGCTTCGCCGCATAGATTGTTCCAGGCCTCGCAGC
>OODV01000313.1 GCA_900299555.1 uncultured Endozoicomonas sp. | reverse complement strand
GCCATGTTTCATTCCTCTATTTGACCTTTTGAAATTGGGATTGCAGGATTTAGGTATGAGTAAATCACTTCGTGACCAGCTAATGAAGGCGGGTCTGGCGACCAAGCAGCAGGCGTTGCAGGCAAAAACCAGTAATAAGAAGAAAAAAAAGCAGGCAGCTAAATCGGGGGATATGACCGATCAGGAAAAAAGAAGTATAGACTTGGAGCGTGAAAGGCAGGCCAAGGCAGAAAAGGATAGAGAGCTTAATCGGCAGCTTGAAGAGGAGCGCCAGCGTAAGGCTTCAGAGGCACAGGTTCGACAGTTGATTGAAGTGAATGCATTGTCCCGGGACGGAGGAGAGGCGGAGTATAAGTTTGTCTTTGAGAATAAGATTAAGAAGATTTATGTAACTAACGATCAATTGGCTAGGCTGGAGCGGGGACTTCTGGCTCTGGCTGTGCTTGGTGAGGGTTTTCTGGTAATTCCTGCTCCAGTGGCCAGTAAAATAGCTGAGCGAAAACCGGAAGCAATTGTTATGCAAAATGACAAGTCTGGTGATCTGACCGAGGAAGAAGAAGACTGGTATGCTGATTACCAGATTCCAGACGATCTGATGTGGTAACGGGGGCTAACCCCCCGTTTAATATCAGGCTCTCAAAGTACTTTTCGTTGAGAGCAGCTCGGCTGCTTAGTCGTTTTTTAATCGACAGTAGCCAGAGCTTCGATTTCCACTTTGACATCTTTTGGCAGACGAGCCACTTCTACCAGGCTGCGAGCAGGAAAAGGCACCTTGAAGTACTGCTTGTAGACTTCATTGATGTTACTGAACTCTTCCATGTCACGGACAAAAACGGTGACTTTCTTCACACGGTTCATGCCGCTGCCAGCAGCATCCAGTACTGCTTTCAGGTTTTTCAGGCACTGGTGAGCTTGTTCTTTGGTATCTTCGGAAACTTCCCCGGTTTCCGGGTCGATTGGAAGTTGGCCGGAAGTTACCACCAGGTTGCCAAAGCGCATACCTTGAGAGTAAGGGCCAATGGCTGGAGGTGCATCAGGAGTTTCAATCACTTTTTCCATGAGAATTAAGCCAGTTTGTTTAGGGAAAGGGGCGCAATTTTAGAGATGCTGATTATGTTTGTCATCGGATCAAAGTCAATGAATGGATGTATTTTGGTACAAATACTTAGCTTGTGTTGGGGGTGTAGATGGTTCCAGCGGAATAATGGGTAAGGTAAAAGTCAGGCTGCCTTGAGCGGTTCGATTATCGTAGCTTCTAGCGGCTCAAGTATGAATCCGGATTTTTCTTACTATCTACACCAAAAAAATCACAAGGATCTGTTGGCGTTTTGTTGTGTGCTCAGCGCATCAGATGCTCCTGGTTGGTGGTTGCCTTTTAAAGTATTGAAACAGCGTCATAGAGTGAGGCCTGATGTTACCGGGAGGCACAGAAAAGCGCCATCTTTGTCAGGCTTGCTTGTGTATAGCCATACGCTGCATAAGTATTTCGTACATGATCTGGGCTACTGTGCTTTACAGTGAAACATCAGTGGCCCCTGATTCTAATTTTCTGAGCTACTTTTTGCTGGCTCGGATGCAGCAGTGGTTCCAGAGGCGATTGTATTCTTTCTCAGATTAAAGCTCTCATGTGTTTCAGGGTTGCTCAGAGGGCCTGAGCGTAGCGAAAATGTGTTCGGCCTGCTTGCATCAATTGCTTGACCTGCACCGATATTGGTAATGAATACCTGACTCTTGAGGTCTTGTTCATTATTTTCTGTTTGTAATTCTGATAACTCGTCTTCAATAATCTGCAGAGGGTTTCCAAGTCCAGAATTTACGGTGGTGCTGACTTTGAATGTACCGGGTGGCTGCATAACATAGATAGCACCAACCTCTTCAGGTTTCAGATCTGTTATATACTTCATGGGTTCATCGAAGAAATTAATATCCTCTCGATCCCTGAAGGATTTGTATATCTCCTGATGGGCTGGTTCGCGTTTAAGAAATCCTGATTCAGGGTAAAATGCATAAACAGTTACGTTGTGTCCAAGTTTCATCAGCTGGGGAACTGTAATGCAGCGCCCTAATACAGTATGAAGGCGAGTTGGATCATTTTTTACCTCTTCGGTAATAGCCCCTTCCCATGTTTTTTCATTGTTGGGGTCTATAGAGAGTGGAGTCACCGGTTTTGGGGTGACAAAAACAATGGTGATTTTCCATCCATCTAATGTTTTGTCTTTATATTTATCAATTATGGTTTCTTCGTGCTTAAGTTGATAGCCAACTACTAATGGGCGTGCTAGTGCATCATCTTTTGGGTACTCTTTTTTTACTTGATGTGAGAATGCTGAAACTTCTTTTTTAAATATTTCTTTTTCTTCAGGAGTTAAGTGATCAGCCTCATCAGAATTTATCCGTTGTAGCATGTATTGCCGCATGGATTCTGGTATAGCGGTGTAGGCAACTTCAGGAGTCATGTTTGGGTGCCTTTCAGCTGTGCAGCCTGCAAGAGAGCCAAATCCAATGGTCATCAACAAAGCGAGTAGCTTCAAAAACCGGTTCATTGCAGGAAAGCCGCTTTTTTATTGATCAGCTAATAAACGTAGTCCTATATGACTTTTTGTCCAATGCCAATTAATGGGTCAATGGAGTTGTTTGAAATTAATTTCAATTGTTCCTGATAAGGGGGCATGATTTAGGTGGCTCTGTCACAGTTTCGCTTTGCAGGCTTTTCAGTAAGCGATTAACCAATTCACTGCGATATTTCTTTTTATTCAGGGTTAGCCACAGCTGTCTTTTCATGGGCTCTTTGGGGAAAGGGAGTTGTACCAGTTCGCCCTGTGCCAGCTCCTTGGCAATGCAGAGTTCTGAAAGGCAGCTGATACCGATGCCTGACCGTACAATGCTTTTGATCGCTTCGGTTTGATTAAGCTCCATCTTCAAGTGCCTTTGACGTAAATGCTGACCAATATGCAGCTCAAAAAGCATGCGGGTTCCTGAACCGGTTTCGCGAAGAACCCACTCCGCCTGCTCAAGATGTTCAATCATCATTGTTTTACGTTTTGCCAATGGGTGGTGGCTGGCACAAAAGAGAATAAGGTGATCCTCCCGCCAGGGAATGGTTTCTATTTCAGGGTGCTGGCAGGGGCCTTCAACGCAGGCCAGATCAATTTCCAGTGCTGCCAGTTTTTCAATGATGGTCGTGGTGTTGTGGATATCCAGTTCTACCGAAATCTCTGGGTTAGTTCTTTCAAATCGGGCCAGTTCTTCTGGCAGTAGGTAGTTTCCAATGGTGGTGCTGGCACCAATAGTGAGTTTGCCGCTGTGGTGGTCGTTATGGCTGAACAGGCGGGTGATTTCCTCACTGCGGTCCAGTAGTTCACAGGCAAGAGGCAGTAGTTTCTTGCCTTCTGAGTTCAGAATCAGGCGGTTGCCAGTCCGGTCAAACAGTTGGCTATTCAGGTGTTTTTCCAGTTCAGACAAGGCCATGCTGGTTGCCGGTTGGGACAGGTATAGCTGTCGCGCTGCCAGTTGAACCTGACCGAGTGTGGCTGTGGCTCTGAAAACCTGTAGCTGTCTTAGCGTGATATGCATGGTGTTGATGCTTTAGTGCTTTAGCTATCTTATTGAGCTTTATTAAGTATAAGTAAAACTTAATCTATATATTCATAAGTTTGATTTTTCTTATCTTAGGTTGGGTTATATCTTTATTCCAACTATTTTCTGGAGATGAGCGCAAGTGGCTGTTGTTAGTCAGTTTGAAGATGGCTTGCTAATGCATAAAACAGGTTTGAGCGTCCGTCTCAGGAAGGTACCTACTCCGTTAGGGGGGCTTGCTCTGGGTATTGCCAGTCTTGGATCTCTCTGGGCATTTGTTCTGCCCCTGTATGCGGAGTGGTTTAAGCTGACTTCTGCCTTTGTCGGTGGGATTCTGGTATTGGCCATTATTCTGAAGTTTGTTACTAATACGGATCTTTTTCGAGAGGATCTGGCGCACCCTGTGATTAGCAGTGTTATGCCCACCTGCGCCATGGCAACGATGGTCATTGCCCAGTCATTACTGTCAGTCCTGCCGGTTTTTTCCAGGGGGCTCTGGCTACTGGCCGTTATTGTGCATCTTCTTTTATTTATAGGCTTTACGGTTCACAGGCTGATTGATTTCCGATTGCACCATATGGTTCCAAGCTGGTTTGTGCCTCCTGTGGGAATCATTGTGGCAGCTGTGACCAGTGCTGGTATGGGGCATGAAAAGCTTGTCTTTATACTGTTTGTATTTGGCCTGTGCTGCTACTTCATCAAGCTGCCGGTCATGCTGTATCGATTGATATTCAGGGAAGCGATCCCGGATGCGGCATTGCCAACGTTTGCCATCATGGCGGCGCCCGCGAGTCTTTCGCTGGCGGGCTATTTATCAATAACTGACCAGCCAAACTACTTACTGGTTGCAGTCTTGCTGCCATTGGCTATTTTTATGACGAGTCTGGTCTATGTTGCGTTTGTTCGTCTGTTGCGCCTGCCATTTTCACCGGGTTATGCGGCCTTTACGTTCCCTATGGTGATTGGGGCTACAGCGTTGTTCAAGCTGGCGGATATACTTAATCAACAGGGCTATCAAAAAGTTTGTGATGTTATTAACAATCTGGCCGGCTTCGAACTGCTGGTAGCGACGGCAATCGTTTTGTATGTTGCCATACGCTATCTCTGGTTTTACTTTTCACCTCGCCATTCCTGATGTTTGCCGATTTGTGGGCTGACTGGTCGAAATGGTCATGAGTGGATAGCAGTCATGGCCTCAAATACCGCCCTTTTTAATATTCTAATCAGGGTGGTGTTTATATGTATAAACGGAACAGGAAATGTCGGTAACACATTCTGGTGCAGGTCTTGCCATTCCCATGCTGATTTTTTGCGGCCTATTTCTTCTGGCAGCCATTTCGGCAATCCTTCTGAAAAAGTTACGCTTTCCTTATACAATTGGTCTGGTCGTTATTGGAATGGCGCTTGGAATCGCTGCTGAATACTGTGAAATACTGGCACCGATCCTTCGTTTGTCTTTGACGCATGACTTGATTATGTATGTGTTGTTACCCATCCTGGTTTTTGAGGCTGCCATCAATATTAAATTATCAGCTCTGATGAAAGAGCTGGTGCCTGTGCTGATTCTGGCGATCTTTGGGGTTGTGCTATCTACGCTGGTGGTTGGTGTCATTCTGGGAGAGCTTACGCCGTTGTCTCTGGCAGGTGCGCTACTGTTTGGAGCATTAATTTCTGCAACAGACCCTGTGGCGGTTATTGCTCTTTTTAAAGAGGTAAAAGCACCTGAGCGAATGTCTTTGCTAATGGATGCAGAGAGCTTGCTTAATGATGCAACAGCCATTGTTATGTTTGGTATTGTGCTTTCAATTATTCAGGCAGGTACAGGCATAACAGGTGGAGCCGTTTTTGCATCGATTATAGAGTTCTTCCGGGTGTTTTTTGGTGGGATTTTTGTCGGTGCAGCTATGGGCGCAGCCATGTTGTTGCTGCTGCGGTTGTCTCGCGGCATGCCTTATGTGCATATTGCTCTGACAACGATTCTTGCTTTTTCCAGCTTTATTATTGCTGATCATGTCTTTGAGACTTCGGGTGTGATGTCAGTGATTGCTGCAGGAATTATCACTCGCAGTTATGGTCGGCGGGCAATGGCTGACTTTATGACGCTTCGCCATTTGGATCCGTACTGGGAATTTATGGCGTTTGTTGCAAATAGCTTTATTTTTCTTCTTCTTGGGCTGAGTGAAGACTTTTTGCTAAGAAATATAGAACATCTCAGTATGTTCTATCCCACTCTGCTAATTGCTGTCGTTGCTGTATTGCTGGCACGTTTTCTGGTTGTTTATCTGTTGCTTCCCATCAGTAATCTGATTCCGCTAAGTGGCAAAGTGGATGGTAGTTCCATGAAGGTCATGTTCTGGGGAGGGCTGAGAGGGGTCGTGCCAGTTGCTCTGATGTTGTCGATTCCAGACTCAATGCCTGAAAAACGCATGATTATTGAGATGACACTCGCTGTTATTCTTTTCTCCTTATTGGTTCAAGGGACAACCATTGGTTGGTTGATGTCTCGTCTGGGGATAAAAAGACAGGCTTGAGCCTGTTTGAAGTGAATCAATATTTGGGTGCTACTGGCTCTCCGCTTTATAATAGTTGTTTTGGCATTCTGCCTGCCTCCTCCCTCATCGAGGAGGCAGGTTTTATTGAGAAAGCAAATCCATGACTGTTCGCACCCGTATTGCACCTTCCCCAACCGGTGATCCCCACGTCGGTACTGCCTATATTGCCTTGTTTAACCTGGCGTTTGCCAAGAGTCAGGGGGGGCAATTCCTGCTGCGTATAGAAGATACTGACCAGGTCAGAAGCACCCCCGAGTCTGAACAGCAAATTCTCGACTCCCTGCGTTGGCTTGGTCTGGACTGGGATGAGGGTCCAGATGTAGGTGGCCCATATGGTCCTTATCGTCAGAGTGAGCGTCGTCAGATTTATGCTGAGCATAGCCAGATTCTCCTGGATAAGGGGCATGCCTTCCGTTGCTTCTGTTCTTCTGAGCGTCTGGATGAGTTGAGAGCTGAACAGACAGCCAATAAACAGATGCCGGGTTATGATGGTCATTGTTTGCATCTTTCCGAAGCGGAGGTTCAGGCTAAGCTGGATGCAGGTGAGCCGCATGTTGTTCGAATGAAGGTGCCTGCAAGTGGTGTCTGCAAGGTTGAAGACATGCTTCGTGGCACCATTGAAATTGACTGGGCTCAGGTGGACATGCAAGTTCTGGTCAAGGCTGACGGCATGCCAACCTATCATCTGGCTAATGTTGTTGACGATCACCTGATGGAAATCACCCACGTTATTCGCGGTGAGGAGTGGATTAACTCTGCACCTAAGCATCAGCTGTTATATGAGTACTTTGGCTGGGATATGCCTGCTCTCTGTCACATGCCGTTGCTGAGAAACCCTGACAAGAGCAAGCTGTCGAAGCGGAAGAATCCGACCTGTATTACTTACTATCGTGATATGGGCTATTTGCCGGAAGCGTTGTTGAACTACCTTGGTCGTATGGGTTGGTCCATGCCTGACGAGAGAGAGAAGTTCGGTCTGGATGAGATGCTGGCAAATTTTGATATCAAGCGTGTCTCCCTGGGTGGTCCAATTTTTGATCAGGAAAAACTGTCATGGTTGAACGCCAGTTGGATTCGCGAAAACCTGACCACGGAACAGTTTGCTGACCGATTAAGTCAGTGGTTGCTTAACCGTGACTACATGATGAAGTTTTTGCCTCTGGCAAAAGAGCGTGTTGAGCGGCTCAGTGATTTTGCACCCATTGCGGCCTTTATGTTCTCTGGTATGTTGAACCTGTCGCCTGAAGACTTTGCCCATAAAAAGCTGGAAGCGGGTGATGTGAAAAAGGTGCTGCAGTTCACTCTCTGGAAGCTTGAACAGCTGCGTCAGTGGCAGCGTGACCAGATTTTCTCTGAAATTAAAGGGCTTTCCAAAGCAATGGACATCAAGCTGGGAGATTTCAATCACCCGATTTTTGTCGCTATTGCCGGAACACCAAACTCCTGGTCTGTTATGGAGTCTATGGAGATTCTTGGACCGGACATGACACGTGCACGCCTCCGTCATGCTGTAGAGGTGTTGGGGGGCGTTTCCAAAAAAGAAGCTAAGCGTCTGGAAAAAGAGTTTTCAGCGCTTTAAGTTGAGACTCTGTTTTGCTTTGGGGCCGGTGAAAATACCGGCCTTTTTATAGATGCATATATAACTGCACTATTATTTGATCATAATTTTTATAAGCGACGCTTGACAGGATGGGGGGGCATCCATATCATTCGCCCTGCGTTTCGGGGGGCAAAACAAAGAGTTCTTCGAAAGGTGCTAAAGCAAAAGCAGTTGTTAAATACATTAAGTATTGTTGCTGCGAAGGTTTTGGGGCTATAGCTCAGCTGGGAGAGCGCAACACTGGCAGTGTTGAGGTCAGCGGTTCGATCCCGCTTAGCTCCACCATTTTTGTTGTAAGAAGTTTGCGGGAATAGCTCAGTTGGTAGAGCGCAACCTTGCCAAGGTTGAGGTCGCGAGTTCGAACCTCGTTTCCCGCTCCAAATCTAGAGCTTGAGTGATGTTTGTATCATTTAAGTGAGAAGGATTGCGTCCCCTTCGTCTAGTGGCCTAGGACACCGCCCTTTCACGGCGGTAACAGGGGTTCGAGTCCCCTAGGGGACGCCACTTTTTTACAAGGTTAGAAGAGCCTTTATAATCCATCTTCACTGCGGGAATAGCTCAGCTGATAGAGCATAACCTTGAGAAGGTTGAGGTCGCACTTTCTTGTGTCAAGAATGAATCTCGTTTCCCGCTCCAAATCTAGAGTTTAAGTGATCGTTGCGTCATTTGAATTAGAAGGTTTTGCGTCCCCTTCGTCTAGTGGCCTAGGACACCGCCCTTTCACGGCGGTAACAGGGGTTCGAGTCCCCTAGGGGACGCCACTTATTTACAAGGTTAGAAGAGCCTTTATAATCCATCTTCACTGCGGGAATAGCTCAGCTGATAGAACGTAACCTTGACAAGGTTGAGGTTGCACTTTCTTGTGGCAAGAATGAACTTGGTTTCCCGCTCCAAATCTAGGGTTTAAGTGATCGTTGTATCATTTGAATTAGAAGGTTTTGTGTCCCCTTCGTCTAGTGGCCTAGGACACCGCCCTTTCACGGCGGTAACAGGGGTTCGAGTCCCCTAGGGGACGCCACTTATTCTCTTTATAGAGAGAAAGGTTAGAAGAGCCTTTATAATCGATCTTCATTGCGGGAATAGCTCAGTTGGTAGAGCGCAACCTTGCCAAGGTTGAGGTCGCGAGTTCGAACCTCGTTTCCCGCTCCAA
>OODV01000369.1 GCA_900299555.1 uncultured Endozoicomonas sp. | reverse complement strand
AACTGGCTGGAAGCCTTGGTGCTGTTATCTCGAATCACTTCAGTGGGAATTGCTGAACTTCGGCTTGAATTTCTACAAGCGCAGCATCGGTTATTGTTTCCATACTGTCTCCTTATCTCTGCTTTTATTGTTATCTGGTCTATCAGACAAGGTGGCTGTTTTTGGGTTCCAGTCAAGTATTGGTGGCTGTTTAAGTGGCTGTTTTTAGCTTACATGAACGTAAGTACTGTTATCTAGTGATACGCTGATCTTTTCTTGAGGTAAGCATAACTTGCTGTATTTATTGAATAAGTGATAGGGGTGTGAGACAGTGGGCGTATTGATACTACTTTGTACAAAAGTCCTTAATTTGCTTGTAATCAGTGGGTCCCGAGTTCGACTCTTGGTGCCGGCACCATACACAGCAAAGCCCGAAGCGTTAGTAAGCACTTCGGGCTTTTTGCTATCTGGGTTTTTCACCTGCTAACTGTCGGGTCGGTAGAGAATTAAACGGGCATCTATTTAACAGTTGTCTTTCCGTCACCACTCCCATTTTTTGAATTCTCGCGTCTTGCTCGCGTACCTGACTAGTGAATTCATTGCTCAATACCAATATTTGCAAACACTGCTTACTGCCCTCCTTCTGGTTCTCAACAATAAATAGTTTTACTCATCACACTGGTAAGGCTCGACACCATCCCCTAGAAAACGGTTATTGGCTTCCCGTATTTTTGCTGCCGCATCATCATAGAGAAAGGGAAGAGTGGCATAGCGCGTTCCTCTGGTCACAGGGGTTGCTGCATGCATCAATGAGCAGGAAAAAACAATGGCCCCTCCTGTGGGTGGCTTATATCGACGATTTCCGTATTCTGGGAACCAGAGCTCCCCACCATCGTAATCATCACTATTCAAGTTAATGCTTATTGCAAAACGGCGGTGAGCAGTGCCTTTAGTCGTGTTGTCTCTGTGCTCCTTGAAGAAGCCTGCATTGTTTTCGTCATAGCAGGCAACAATATAGCGTTCTATGCGTGTAGCCTGAAACTGGAAAGCTCTGGCAATTTCTGGAACCAGACGGGACTTAATTCTTTGTCGTAGTGCAATTTGTAGTGTTTCATCATCAATATTAACATCGGTACGACGTTTAACCTTATTATCTCTGAGTTCAAGCGTTTTCCCATCTACCGTACGCATAAAGCCTGAGGGTTCTGCCTGTCCTTCCTGGTAATAGTGGATAAGGGTCTCGCAGAGTTCAGTTTCCAGTACTCTTGGTACCAGTAGCACTGGAGCCCAGAGGTCGATAGTTGGAGAGACATGGTGTGCAGGCTCAGGTAAGCTCTGCATGACTTTGATAAACGCTTCAGGTTGGTCAATG
Organism: uncultured Endozoicomonas sp.; assembly: GCA_900299555.1. Lineage (GTDB taxonomy): Bacteria > Pseudomonadota > Gammaproteobacteria > Pseudomonadales > Endozoicomonadaceae > Endozoicomonas. Next base: position 48,871 of record OODV01000369.1, on the reverse strand, counting down.
CCGCCTTTGGCATAAACGCGTAGGGTTGGATCGAGAATTAGCCAGTATGGGGAGAAGGTTTCTTTCTGTGAAGCATGATCATAACCCAGTGCTCCGTATTCTCTGGAAATACTGCCATTTTTATCGTGAAATATGCGTTGCTTCGGAAATGCGGATAATGTGAGCGGATTATCAAGATCTTTGTCGTTCAGTGAAACGGCAAAACGGACACTGTTATCATCATTAGTAATTAACTTTGATTTTTTAATTTTCTCTTGAAACGTTATAGCCGGCGGTGCTGAGCAGTTACCTAGAAAAATAAGCCCGACAAAGCGTCCCGCGACACTTGAAAAGGCAAAATGAGGATTGTAAACCGTGTGAGCATGAAACCAGGGAGCGGGCTCCCCCCAAGAAGGAGATCGATTAGACATGATTTATTAACACTAATTTATTAATAATAATTATTAAAAATATTTTTTAATTATGAATCATGTTTTGGAGAATGCACTTATTTTTATTCTTTGAATTAATGGCCTCGAATAACTATACCTTATTAAGATGTCTGTAGTTTAAAGGGGAGTTTTTCTATTTAATAGTGCCGGCGGGAATTATCGATAATTAAAAAATCAATAATCAATCAATATTGATAGGTTGTTCCTTTTCTTTGCAATTAGTGAAAAAGAATACACAGGGAAGTTGCCATGGCCGAAGATAATGGCGCCAGTGGTGATCAGCAGTCGGAAGCCGCTGGAAGTTCAGAGGAAAGTACTGAAAATAATAACAAAAAAGTAGAAAAAGTTAGTTATGAAGCATTATCAAAATCGGTAGTTAAGACTGCCTCTGGTGATACTCAGTATCTGCTTGATGTCAATCCAGATGACATTCAAATGGAAGTCAGGGGGCCTGACTTTGTCCTTGTTTTTCCTGGTGGGATTGAAGTAACTCTACTGCTTGCGGGCGTAATGACTGCAACAGAGCAGGCTATTGAGTTTAAATTTGCTGATGGAACCGTTGTTACCGGTGATGACTTTATTGCAAAGGCTAACTTTGCTGAGTCTGAAGGGGTTCCAGTAAATACGCTCAAAGGAGAGCAGGGAGAATCAGAAGAATTTGAAGAGGATTCAACACAACAGCAAAAGCAATCATACAGTGAAGGGGATGCCAAGAAGCAATCCAAATCCACAAAAGAAATAAAGAAAAATGAGGAAGAGTTTAAGCAGAAGCCTGTTGAGGAGGTTGAACCCAGCGATGGCGAGGCTGAAGAAGTTCAGGTTTCAACCAGCGCATCATCTTCCTCTTCCAGTAAAGAAGATATTGGCCCCTCTTTCGCAGAATCAAATATTGATATTTCGTTTTCCGTTTCTGTCACCAATGTTGGCTCAAGTGTAGCTGGACAGCTGGTCTTGGGTGGTGGTGGCAACAGTCCATCAGTGACCCAGGCTGACCCCGAGGTTCATTTGGGAACAGAGTATTTTGGTGGTTCTGGGGAGGGTGAAAACGGTGAGGATCCTGATAATTCTCTTAATAAAAACAATGGATCGGAGATATATGGGGATGATCCGACACTTTTCAGTAGCTCCTTAAACAGTAAAGAACTTATTCTTCAAAATGATGCAAATATCACCGATATTGCAGCAATTTATGTTGAAAATATACCCGATGGCTGGAGCGTAGCTGGTGGTGCTGACCAGGGAGAAGGCAGCTGGTTACTGCCCAGTCTGACCAATTTTGTTCTTACCTTTCCATCTCAGTCTGATAGTCAGATTGTTGATCTCTCTTTTAAAGTTGTTTTTAACGATGGTTCATCCAATGACTACGGCATGCCAGTGGTTCGCAGAGATGCAGATACTCCGGATGAACTGGTTCTCACCTCAACAGGGCTTAACCCACTGGTTCTCGACTCCAGCCCGACCAATGATCAAATTATTACTGGGGATCAGGGTGATACCATTCATGCTGGTGTCGGTGATGATATTGTTGATGCCGCAGGGGGGGACGACTTTGTTTCAGGCGGTGCGGGGAACGATCAGCTGGATGGTGGCGCTGGTTCAGACACCATTCAGTACAGCTTTGAGTATCAAGGGACCACCTATAGCCCTGACAACGGTGTTTCTGTTGATCTCAGGGCGGGTACTGTAGCAGATGATGGTTATGGCACAGCTGATACGATCAGCAATTTTGAGAATGTTGTGGGTACCTCCCATAACGACACTATTACTGGCAGTGAATACGTTGATGCCACCAATACTGGTGCAAATACACTAACTGGCTTAACCGGTGATGACACACTCAGTGGCCTGAGTGGTGATGATCAGCTGTTTGGCGGGGTTGGTCTTGACACTCTCAATGGTGGCGATGGTCATGACCTGCTGGATGGTGGTGAAGGGAATGATACGTTATCGGGTGGAGCTGGCACAGACACGCTGAAAGGAGGGGCAGGCTCAGACAATATTGACGGAGGTGCTGAAACTGACACCGTTGATTACAGTAATGAAAGTGGCTTTGTAATCCTTGACCTTTCCACCGGAAGTGCGACCAGCAGTAATGGTGATGTTGACACTCTCAGTAATATTGAAAATGCAACGGGAACCGAAGGAGATGACCAGATTTTTGGTGATCTCGGTGCAAATGTTTTAAATGGCCTTGGTGGTAGTGACACCATTTTTGGTGGAGATGGTACTGATACCATTAATGGTGGTTCCGGAAACGATACGATCAATGGTAATCAAGGTGATGACACCATAAATGGTGGTGAAAATGATGACACTATTCATGGCGGTTTTGGTAACGATACGCTGAATGGAGGTTCCGGGTTAGACACGTTGGATATGGTCGGCAATATCACCAGTCCTCTTGATACCCCCGACGATATCACCGTTGATCTGAGTGCTTCCCCAGATGGCTCAGGCTCGATTACGGTCAATAAAAGCTATGGTGGAGGGCTGTTCACGGGGACAGATACAGTCACTGGTTTTGAAAATGTCATTACCGATAATGGTAATGACACCCTGATCGGTAATGACCTGAACAATGTTTTGAGTAGTGGCCGTGGTAACGACAGCCTGAGTGGTGGAGATGGTCAGGACACCCTTGATGCAGGTATCGGGAATGATACGCTGGACGGTGGAGCAGGAAACGATACCCTTCTGGGTGGTGAGGGTGATGACACCCTGAACGGTGGCGCTGGTAATGATGATCTCCAGGGGGGGGGCGGAACTGATACTGTCAGCTTTGCAGCCCTGAGCAATGCTGTCAGTGTAGACCTCAGTGATGGCCGTATTTCCAATGATGGCCAGGGTGGAACCGATACCATTGACTCTATAGAGAATCTCGAAGGCACCAACCTGGCGGCACAGGGCGATACGCTGTTGGGTAATAGTGCCGACAACGAGATTTTTGGCCTGGATGGCGATGATATCCTTGGCGGCGGTGGGGGTACAAATACCCTTAATGGTGGAGCAGGTAGCGATACCGTCAGCTATGCCGGTGAAACCGGAGGTATTACCGTAGACCTCAATGACACATCTAACCCTGTCGTGACTGCAAGCGGTCAGGACACACTGGTTTCCATTGAAAATGTATCCGGTGGTTTCGGGGATGATGAGCTTAGAGGAACCGCTGCAGATAATGTTATCAATGGTGGAGATGGAGATGACATTCTTGAAGGGCGTGCGGGTAATGACACTCTGGATGGTGGTAATAACGGGGTATCAGGGGATACGGTTGATTACAGTAATGCCACTTCTGATGTAAAGGTCAATCTTTCCAGTACTGACTACACCGCTTCTTACGGTATTGGAGCCAATACTGCGCTGGATGGTGAAGGTGGCACTGATAGCCTCCAGAATCTGGAAAATGCAACAGGTTCTGCCGGCAATGATGTTCTGATTGGAAATGCCTCAAACAATACCCTTGAAGGTGGGGCTGGAACGGACACATTTATCGGTGGTGATGGCAGTGACACTATCAATGGTGGTACCGGCGCTGAAAGCGATACCGTCGATTATTCGGGAGTCACAGGAGCGGTTGCTGTAGATTTGGATAATGATACTGCGACTAATGACGGCTTTAACAACACAGACACCCTGACCAGCATTGAGAATGTAACCGGTGGTTATGGCGATGATGTGATCACCGCCGCAGATACCGGTTCAGAAGGAAATACTCTGCGTGGTAATGCTGGAGCGGACCAGCTATCTGGTGGAGGAGGTATTGATGCCCTCTATGGTGATGATGGCGATGACACGCTGATCGGTGGAGCTGGAGCGGATCAGCTTTTTGGTGGGGAAGGTGATGAAACCAATGGTGATACCGCAGACTACAGCTCCGCCTCTATTTCTCTACAGGTTGATCTGACCAGCGGAAATGTTGCCAATGATGGTTTTGGTACTCAAGACACGATATCTGGAATCGAAAATGTTGTTGGAGGCTCTGCCGGAGATCAGCTGACAGGTAATGCCGACAACAATACCCTGACCGGTAATGATGGTAATGATGTGCTTGTCGGCGCAGAGGGGATTGATGCACTGCTGGGTGGCTCAGGTGATGACCAGCTGACGGGGGGTAGTGGTAACGATACTTTAAATGGTGGAACTACCGGCGAAACCAATGGTGATACGGCCATTTATAGTTCCGACTCTACAGATCTGGCTGCAGACCTGGCTGCAGGTACAGCAAGCAGCCTGCTCAGTGGCAGTGATACATTAACCAGTATCGAGAACATCACTGCAGGCAGTGGTAATGACACCCTCTATGGCAGCAGTGCAGATAATCAGCTTCTGGGTGGGGCGGGTGACGATACTCTTCGTGGCCTTGGAGGCAGTAACACGTTAAATGGTGGAGAAGGTAACGAAACCCTGGGGGACACGGTCGATTATTCTGGCAGCACTGGTGTTGTTACAGTTGCTCTGGATGGTTCACTGACAAACACAAATGGTATTGATTCTGGTATCGATACCCTCATCGACATTGAAAATGCTACTGGTGGTAGCAACAACGATATCCTCGTTGGTAATGCAGACAATAATATTCTCAGTGGTAATACCGGTGATGACACCATAAGTGGTGGGGCTGGTGATGATACCTTTTATGGAGAAACTGAATCTGCGGGCACCAACCCTCCTGGTCAGGGCAGTGATACAGTCACTTATTCCCAGGCCACGGGTAATGTTACGGTTGATCTCGGTAATCAGCTGGCCAGTGATGATGGCTTTGGTGATCGTGACTTCCTTTATGGAATTGAAAACATTACCGGAGGTAGCGGTGATGATGATATTACCGGTGATGTCTTTGATAACGAGCTCAAAGGTGAAGGGGGAAATGACACGCTTGCTGGCAGGGCTGGTGATGACACCCTCGATGGTGGAACGGGCACTAATGACTATGCCGATTATGGTGAGGCCAGCAATGCCGTCACAGTTAATCTGGCAGCTGGACGAGCCTCCAATGATGGCGATGGCGGTGAAGATACCCTGGTTGGCATTGAAAGTGTCACGGGTAGTCGCGGTGATGACGATATTCGTGGTTCTGCTGAAGCTAATACCTTGGAAGGTGGGGATGGTAATGACCTGTTGTATGGTGCTGCTGGTGATGACATTCTCGATGGTGGAGCCAATACGGACACAGCTTCGTACCTGGGCTATGGACGGGGTGTTATTGCCACATTAGTGGATATTGGTGATGGTTCAGCAACGGATGCTGGTGGTACTGAAACTGATACCCTTCGCAACATTGAAAACCTGACTGGCACTTCTGGGTATGGTGACACGCTAATCGGCAACAGTGCTGACAATGAGCTGGCTGGTGATGGTGGTAATGACACCCTGAGTGGTGGTGCTGGTGCTGACAGTCTTCAGGGAGATGCCGGAAATGATACCCTTTCTGGGGGAACCGGTAGCGATACCATAAACGGTGGTTCTGACCTTGATACTGTCACTTATGATGGTGTTTCCCTTGATGTAACTGTCAACCTGCAAAATGGCACTGGAAATGATGGTAGCGGTGGAAATGACTCGCTCATCAGTATTGAAAATGCTATCGGTGGTAGCGGGGATGACACTTTAACGGGTACCAACAGTGCCACCGTGGGTAATACCCTGATCGGTGGTGCTGGTGACGACACCCTGACGGGTGGTGCCGGTAATGATGTCCTGGATGGGGGCACTAACAGCACCGTTGGTGATACCGTTGACTTCAGTGATGGCACTAACGGCGTGACTGCCAGCCTGGCGGACGGAACCGCGACGGACAGTGAAGGTGGCAGTGACATCCTGCAGAATATCGAGAACCTGGCCGGCACCAGTGGCGATGACAGCCTGACCGGTGATGCCAATGCCAACCTGCTGACCGGCGAAACCGGTGATGACACCCTGGTGGGTGGTGACGGTGCCGATACCCTGAACGGTGGTGAAGGTGGCGAGACCGATGGGGATACCGCGGATTACAGTGCTGCGACGACCGGACAGAACCTCACCATCAACCTGGCCAGTGGCACTGCCACCGACCAGTTCAACAAAACCGATACCCTCCAGAACATTGAGAACGTCACCGGCGGTGCCGGCAATGACAGCCTGACCGGTGACACGGGTGATAACGCCCTGAACGGTAATGCCGGTGATGACACCCTGATGGGCGGGATCGGCAGCAACACCGGGGTGGATACCCTGGATGGCGGTGCCCATGGTGCCGGTGGTGACACCGTCGATTACAGCCAGAACAGCTTTGGGGTTGAAGTTGATCTGTCAGCAACCACCAACCAGGTCAAGGAAGGCTCGACCTACACAGACACCCTGATCAATATTGAGAATGTGATCGGTACGGGCAGCCGGGATACTCTGACAGGTAATGCCGATGCCAATACTCTGACCGGGGGGGACCAGGACGACACCCTGAAAGGGAATGACGGTGCCGACACCCTGAACGGGGGCAATGACGATGATGTCCTCAACGGTGGTGCCGGTGCAGATACCCTGAATGGTGACGCCGGCAATGACACAGCGGATTACAGCGACAACACCAATGATGTGGTGGTGGATCTCTCGGCAGGCACGGTGCGTGCAACGGAAGGGGGGGTACTGACCGATACCCTGACCGGCATCGAGAACCTCACCGGCGGCAGTGGTGATGACACGTTGACCGGCAGTGATGACCTGGTGGTGGGTAACGTTCTGGATGGCGGTGCCGGTGATGACACGCTGATCGGTGGTCTGGGTGCCGATACCCTGCGCGGTGGTACCAATACCGCCGTGGGTGATACCGCCGATTACAGCAGCGCGACGGGGGCAGTCACCATCGACCTGTCTGTTGGGTTGCCCCAGGCCCTTATTGCCGGAGAAGCATCCGACTCCCTGTTTGATATTGAGAACCTGGATGGGGCCATTGGCTTTACCAACACCCTGACCGGCAGTACCTTCGCCAACACCCTGCGCGGCGGCGACCAGGACGATACCCTGACCGGTAATGCCGGCACGGACACCCTGGAAGGCGGTGGCGGTGCGGATACCCTGGATGGTGGAACGGAAGCCGACGTGCTGGACGGTGGCGCCGGCAACGATATCCTGAAAGGTGGTACCGGTGCGGATACCCTGCGCGGCGGTACCGGGATTGATACCGCGGATTACAGCGATGTCACCACGGTGGTCACGGCAGACCTGTCGGCCGTATCCCCCCAGGCCAGTGTGGCCGGTGATGCGACCGATACCCTGGACAGCATCGAGAACCTGACCGGTGGCAGTGCCGGTGACAGTCTGACCGGTAGCAGTGTTGCCAATACCCTGGTGGGCGGGGCTGGTAACGACGTGCTGTCCGGACTGGGGGATGACGATGCCCTGGAAGGTGGTGATGGGGATGATACCCTGAGAGGCGGTGAGGGCAGTGACACCCTCATCGGTGGCAATACTGGCGAGACCGCCGGTGATACCGCGGACTACAGTACTCACCTGCGCTCCATCAACGTGAACCTGACTACCGGTCAGGCCACCGACACCACCAGTGATGTCGATACCCTGACCGGTATCGAGAATGTGGCCGGCTCCAACCAGAACGATGATATCACCGGTGATGTAAACGCCAACGTACTCAGTGGTGGAGCGGATAACGATATTCTGCGGGGCGAAGGGGGTAACGACACCCTTAATGGCGATGTCGGTGATGACATCCTGTTTGGTGGAGCGGGTACTGATAGCTTCGACGGTGGCACGGATGTTGATACGGTCAGCTACGATGGCAGCAACTTCAACGTGGTGGCCAACCTTCAGACGGGTATCGGCAGTGATGGCATCGGTGGCTCGGACACGTTCGCGAATATCGAAAACCTCGTTGGCGGTGGTGGTGATGATACCCTGACCGGCAGCAACAGCGCGACAGTGGGTAACGTGCTGACGGGAGGGGCTGGTGATGACATCCTGGCCGGTGGCGCGGGTGATGATACGCTGGATGGCGGGGCAAATAACGCCGGTGGAGATACCGTTGACTTCATCAACGGCACCAATGGTGTGACTGCCAGTCTGGCGGATGGTACGGCCACGGACAGTGAAGGTGGCAGTGATAACCTGCAGAACATTGAGAACCTGACCGGAACCACCGGCAATGACAGCCTGACGGGAGACGCCAACGCGAATGCCCTGAAGGGGGATGGTGGTGATGACATCCTGGTGGGTGGCGCTGGTAATGATGACCTGGACGGTGGTGTGGGCAGTGATACTGCGGATTACAGCGCTGCACTGTCGAGCCAGAGCCTGAACATCAACCTGGCCAACAGCACGGCCACGGACCAGTTTGGTGATACAGATACCTTAACCAATATTGAAAGTGTTACTGCTGGTGCTGGTAATGACATCCTGACGGGTGATGGAAACGATAATACGCTTATTGGCAACGATGGTGATGACACTCTGATTGGCGGTGTGGGAGCCAGTACCGGTTCAGACATTCTGGATGGCGGTGACCACGGATCAAATGGAGACACTGTAAGCTACGAACAGAACAGCAGCGGTGTTGTAGTTGATTTGTCAGCTGCCACAGATCAGGTCAGGGAAGGTGGTGTACTGACTGATACCTTAACCAATATCGAGAATGTTATTGGATCTACCAGTAATGACACCCTGACGGGTAATGCGGATGCCAATACCCTGACGGGTGGAGAAGGTGACGATACCCTCAATAGTAATGATGGCATCGATATTCTCAATGGTGGTGATGATAATGATACCCTTAATGGTGGCGCTGGAGCAGATACTCTGGATGGTGGTGCTGGTACCGATACGGCTAATTACAGTGGCAATACCAATGATGTCATTGTCGATCTGTCTGCAACTACGGTGCGTGCCAATGAAGGCGGTACTTTAACCGATACGCTGACCAGCATTGAAAACGTTACCGGTGGGAGTGGTAATGACACCCTGACTGGTGACAGCGCAGCCAACCAACTGGATGGTGGGGCCGGTGACGATATTCTGAAAGGAGGCCTGGGAGCAGATAATCTGGATGGGGGTGCCCATGATACGGCAGGAGATACCGTTGATTACACCGACGCCAGTGGTGCTGTTACTGTAGACCTGTCTGTGGCATCTCCCCAGGCTCTGATTGTGGGGGAGTCATCAGATACTCTTGCCAACATAGAGAACATTGATGGTGCTACTGGTCATGCCAATACCCTGACGGGTAATAGCCTCGCCAATACGCTAAGAGGGGGCACCGCAGACGATAATTTATCTGGAAACGCGGGGAATGATACGCTCGAAGGTGATGTTGGTCGGGACACCCTCAATGGTGGAGAGGGTGATGATACTCTGGATGGAGGTGCCGGTCAGGATACCCTGATTGGTGGGCTTGGTGCTGATAGCCTGATTGGTGGATCCGGAAATGATACCGCCGATTACAGCAGTGTCACAGGCATCGTGACCGCGAACCTGTCGGCAGCCTCACCTCAGGCCAGTGTTGCGGGTGATGCCACGGATACGCTGGACAGTATTGAAAATCTGACTGGCAGTGGGTTTGAAGATGCCCTGACCGGAAGCAGTGTGGCCAATACTCTGGTTGGCGGTGCTGGTGATGACACACTTTCTGGATTGGGAAATGATGACACCCTTGAGGGGGGCGATGGTGATGATACTCTTCGTGGGGGAGAGGGCAGTGATACGCTTAATGGTGGTAATTTAGCGGAGGCTGATGGTGATACCGCAGATTACAGTACTCATCTGCGCGCAATTACTGTTGATCTTGGTGGAGGCTCAGCAACGGATGGTACAGGGGCTACCGATACTCTGATTGAAATTGAGAATGTCATTGGTTCCAATGGTAATGATGATATTACCGGTGATAACAAGGCCAACACCTTAAGTGGTGGTGATGATGCTGATACCTTGCGGGGTGGAGGGGGTGACGATACCCTCAATGGTGATGCTGGTGATGATACGCTGACCGGTGGTAGCGGTAATGACCACTTTGAAGGTGGAGCTGATACAGACACCGCCAGTTATTCCGATAGTCTTGTCGATATTGTTGCCAACCTGAATACCGGGTCTGGTCAGGATGGTCTTGGTGGTATTGATACCTTTGTTGATATTGAAAACCTGGTGGGTGGTGCTGGTGATGATGAGCTGACTGGTGCTGATGCTGCAAATAATACCCTTACGGGGGGGGATGGTGATGACACGCTGACCGGTGGTGGTGGAAATGACATCCTGGATGGTGGTGAAACCAATGAAACCCTCGGTGATACCGTTGATTTCAGTAATACCGGCAGTAATGGTGTTACCGCAAGCCTTGCTTTAGGAACGGCCACGGATAGTCTGGGTGGTTCAGATACTCTTCTTAATATTGAAAACCTCACAGGAACCAATGATGGTGACTCACTAACAGGTGATGCCAGTGCAAACGTTCTCCGGGGAATGGAAGGTGATGATGCTCTTATTGGTGGCGATGGGAATGACACCCTTGATGGCGGGGATAATGCTGAAACCAATGGCGATACAGCAGATTACAGTGCAGCAACGGTTGGTCAAAATCTAACTATCAATCTAAGCAGCAGTACTGCCACAGATCAGTTTGGCGCTACAGATACCCTTTTAAGAATCGAAAATGTTACAGCGGGTGCAGGTGATGACACCCTGACCGGTGATAATGGCAATAACGTTCTCACCGGTAATGACGGTGATGATGTGCTGTCCGGAGGTGTTGGTTCATCAACCGGCAATGACACCCTTAATGGTGGTGCCCATGGCGTCAATGGGGATACAGCTGACTATAGCCTTAATACCGCTTTCGTTCAGGTTGACCTTTCTGCTGCCTCGAATCAGGTTTCTGAAGGAGGTGTTGCTACCGATACGTTGATCGATATTGAAAACGTCACTGGTAGCAATAGTGATGACACTCTAATTGGTGATAACCAGGCTAACATCCTCACCGGTAATGCCGGTATTGATACGCTTCGCGGTAATGACGGGAATGACACCCTTAATGGTGGAAATGATAACGATATTCTTGATGGTGGTGCTGGCTCTGACACACTGAACGGTGGGGCAGGTACGGATACTGCCGATTACAGTAACAATTCCGATGTTGTTACCGTTAATCTCTCTCTTGCCAACAATAAAGTAACCGAAGGTGGCGTGGTTACCGATGATCTGGACAGCATTGAAAATGTGACCGGAGGCACAGCTGGCGACACTCTGACTGGTGATGGTAATGCCAATGTTCTCAATGGTGGCGATGGTGATGATGTCCTCGCTGGCGGTGGTCTTGGCGGTGACACACTTAATGGCGGTAATAATGACATCGGTGGTGACACTGCTGATTACACCAGTGCTGGCGGTTCGCTCACCATCGACCTTTCCACAGGCTCTCCTATAGCCATTGTTAATGGTGCTGCTCCGGATTCTTTGAGTGGAATCGAAAATGTCTGGGGCGGTAATTCAGGTAACGATCTTACCGGTAACAATCTGGACAACCTTTTGCGTGGTGGTCAGTTGAGTGATGACTTGGCCGGTAATGGTGGTACGGATACTCTTGAAGGTCTTGCTGGTAGTGACAACCTGGATGGCGGTGCAGGGAATGACACACTGGATGGTGGCGATGGTAATGACACCCTGAAAGGTGGACTGGGTGCAGACACTTTGCGTGGCGGTCTGGATATTGATACTGCCGATTACAGTGATGCTATTGGTAATGTCACTGCTGATCTTTCTGCAGCAAGCCCCCAGGCAATTGTAGTTGGTGATGCAACCGATAGTCTGGAAAGTATCGAAAACCTGATTGGTGGTACTGGGAATGACTCACTAACCGGTAGCAGTACTGCCAACACGCTACAGGGTGGTTCAGGTGTTGACACATTATCAGGTAATGATGGCGATGATGTGATTGAAGGTGAAGATGGTGACGATACCCTCAGTGGTGGAGAAGGCAGTGACACTATCCGTGGTGGTGAGGGGGTTGAAACCAGCGGTGATACTGTTGATTACAGCACTCACCTCAGAGCAATTACTGTAGATCTTGATAGTGGACAGGCGACGGATGCCACAGCTGATGTTGATACGCTTGTTGATATTGAAAATGTCATTGGCTCTACCCTTGGAGACACACTCACTGGCGATGCATCTGATAACCGCCTGGAAGGTGGCGATGGTGGAGATAGAATCACGGGTGGTGCTGGTAATGACATCTTTATTGGTGGTGATGATGCCAGTACTGATATTGCTGATTACTCTGCTGAAACAACCAACATCACGATTGATCTTGAGAATCAAAATATTAACGACGATGGTCGTGGAGGTCGGGATACCCTGACCGGTATTGAAGAGTTTATTGGTGGTTCGGGGAATGACATCATTCGCGGGGACAGCAATGCCCAGACCCTTAATGGTGGTAGTGGTTCGGATACACTGAGCGGTCGTGATGGTGATGATACCCTCAATGGTGGAGCCAATGATGACACGCTTTCCGGTGGTGCTGGTCAAGACACCATATCTGGAGGTGGTGGTAATGATACGGTTGATTACAGCTATCAGACGACAGAAGTTGTTACCGTTAACCTGTCTACCAACCAGGCAATGGAAGGTACGATTACCGAAACCCTGAGCAGTATTGAGAACGCTATTGGTGGTTCCCGGAATGACACACTGACAGGCAGTAACTCTGCCAATAGTCTGACCGGTGGTGCTGGTGACGATACCCTGCGGGGAGGTGCGGGTGCTGACACTCTGGACGGTGGCGATGATGTTGATACCGCAGACTATAGCCTTGATACAGGTTCGGTGAATATTGATCTGGATGGAATCTCCACCGATGGCAGTGGTGATCAGGATACCCTCACCAATATTGAAAATGTGCTTGGCAGTAATCAGGGAGATTCCATCACCGGTAATGGCAGCGTTAACTTGTTACAGGGTGGCCTCGGAGATGACTTCCTTTCTGGTGAGGATGGTGCAGATACTCTGGAAGGTGGGGGTGAAAACGACACCCTTCGTGGAGGCCTTGGTGCCGATACGCTTTATGGTGGTACCGGCATTGATACGGCGGATTATAGCCAGGACGGTATTTCGGGCGTTACTGTCGACCTCTCAGTAGAAGTTATAGGAACAACATCTGCCACAGCAACCGACGGGTTCGGTACAACAGATTCTCTGATCAGTATTGAGAATGTTATTGGTAGTCAGGGCGCAGACACCATTACCGGTAATGATCTGGCCAACCAGCTTCAGGGGGGTGATCTTGGAGATACCCTTATTGGTGGTGGTCAGGATGACGTCCTTCAAGGGGAAGCTGGTGATGATATCCTCCGGGGTGGTGCTGGTAATGACACACTGGATGGTGGTGCCGGCCTTGAAGACACCGCAGATTACAGTGATGAAACGGGTAATGTCACTGTTGATCTTTCTGCCTCTGCGCCTCAGGCAACGGATGGTACCGGTGGCTCGGATACCCTTACCGGTATTGAGAACGTTACTGGTGGTGCGGGTGCGGATCAGCTGACGGGGGATGGTAATGAAAACCGCCTGGATGGTGGTGCAGGCAATGACACACTGGTCGGCGGTCAGGGCGCTGACGAACTGATCGGTGGCGATGATATTGACACTGCGGATTACAGCTCCAGTAATCTCTTCGTTAATGTGAATCTGGATACTGGAGTGGCCTTGGCTGATGGTTTTGGTTTCTCAGATACGTTGAGTGGCATTGAGAACGTCATTGGTAGTAACGGTGACGATACTCTGGCCGGAGATGGCCAGAATAATGAGCTGTCTGGTGGATTGGGTAGCGATACGCTATCTGGCGGAGGGGGGAATGATATTTTCCGCGGAGGCTCCGACGGCAGCTCAGAAAACACCGTTGACTATACCAATGCTGCTGCATCAGTAACTGCAAACCTGACCGGTGGTATGGCCACGGATGATGGTGATGGTGGTCAGGACACCTTCTTTGATATTGATAACATTCGCGGTAGTGGTAATGACGATGTGATTTCCGGTGACGGAAACGCCAATGATCTCTTTGGCGGTGCAGGGGATGATAACCTCAGAGGCCGCGCTGGTAATGATCGCCTTGAAGGCGGTACCAACACTGCTGTTGGTGATACCGCCGATTACACTTTGGCCGCGAACGGGGTTAATGCCAACCTGGCCATTAATAAGGCAACCGACGATGGTGATGCGGGTCAGGATGACCTGATTGAGATAGAGAATATCACTGGTAGTAGCTCTAATGATTCACTGGTCGGTGATAACAATAGCAATACTTTGAAGGGTATGAACGGCAATGACAGCCTGAATGGTGCTCAGGGCTCCGATACCCTTGAAGGTGGTGATGGTTCTGACACTCTGGTTGGTGGTGAAGGGACGGATACTATTGATGGTGGTTCCGGATCTGGGACTGATACCGTTGATTATTCAACTGATCTGGATGCCAATAATGATGGCATTGGTGTTGTACTTGACCTTTCAGCTACTTCCAACCATGCCACCGATGGCAGTGGTTCCATTGATACCATCACAAATGTTGAAAATGTCATTGGCAGTAACTTCAAGGATACGCTGACCGGCGATGCTGGAGTGAATGTACTGGAAGGTGGTCTGGAAGATGACACTCTGGCCGGTGGTGCAGGTGCAGATACTCTGGATGGTGGAGCAGAAGGCAGTGGAGGGGACACCGCTGACTACACCAACGCTCTTGGCTTTGTGACTGCAAATCTCTCTGGCTCCACGGACACCGCCAGTGTTGATGGTGATGCCATTGATACGCTGATCGATATTGAAAACCTGACCGGTAGTGCCTTTGCCGATACCCTGACGGGGGATAGCGGCACCAATATTCTGATGGGTAATGACAGTGACGATATCCTCAGTGGGCTGGGTGGTAATGATACTCTGGAAGGTGGTCTGGGGATGGATACGCTGGATGGTGGTCAAGCAGCGGATACCCTCCGTGGGGATGCCGGTGATGACACCCTGATGGGTGGGAGTGGTGATGACATCCTCGAAGGTGGTGATGATGCCGACAGTCTTGAGGGTGGTTCCGGGGCGGATCAGTTAAGGGGTGGCGATGGTACTGATACTGCTGTTTACAGCAATGATAACAACGGTATTACAGTTGATCTTTCTGCCGCAACGCCTAATACAATCGATGGTTCTGGCGCATTGGATATCTTGAACAGCATTGAGAATGTTGTAGGTAGTGCTGGTGCTGATGATATTACCGGTGATAACCAGGTCAATTTGTTCCAGGGTGGTGATGGTAACGATACGCTGAGAGGCGGTGGTGCTGGGGACACTCTGGAAGGTGGAAGTAATCAGGATGCCTTATTTGGTGATGCCGGTAATGACTCGCTTGATGGTGGCGGTGGTGATGACACCCTCGACGGAGGTATCGGTAGTGATACTCTTGATGGTGCAGGCGGCAATGATACCGCTGACTACAGTCTGGCATCCGGTGGATTGAATGCTGATATTTCTGGTGTAACGGATACTGTAACCGTGGGCTCTGACACGGACACACTGATCAGCATTGAGAACATTACCGGCAGTATTCATGCCGACGTGATTACCGGTGATGATGGAGTCAACGTTCTCCGCGGTAACTCGGAGAATGACACACTTTATGGCAATGCCGGTAATGATGAGCTTCAGGGTGAAGACGGTGACGATACCCTGGTTGGTGGTGCGGGCAGTGACGTTATTAATGGTGGCGAAGGTGCTGAAACCAATGGGGATACTGTTGATTATTCAACCCATGGCCGGGTAGTCAGTGTAGACCTGATTAATGGTACGACTACTGATGGGACTTCCGATACCGACACGTTGATTGATATCGAGAACATCAAGGGTAGTGCTCTTGGCGATACGCTTACCGGTGATCTGAACAATAACATCATTGAAGGGCAGAACGGCAACGATACCATCAATGGTAATGCGGGTGCTGATAATCTGCAGGGCGGTAGTGGTGATGACACGCTGATTGGTGGCCTTGGCAGTGACATCCTTAATGGTGGTTCAACCGACGAAGCAGATGGTGATACAGCAGACTACAGCTCTGCTGGTGACTCAGTAAATGCTGACCTTTCCCTCGGAACTCCACAGGCCGTAGTCAGTGGTGATGCTACAGATACTCTCATCAGTATCGAAAATATCCGTGGTAGTGATCATGTCGATACCCTGACCGGTGATAATAACGATAACGATCTGTATGGTGGGCTTTCCGGAGATACCCTGCGAGGCAATGGCGGTGTAGACCTTCTCTTTGGTGAAAGTGGCGATGATACCCTGGTTGGAGGTGACGGTAACGACACGTTGAACGGTGGCAGTGGTGGTGAGACTGGTGGTGACACAGCAGACTACAGTGCCCGTACAACATCAGTCACCATTAAC
Organism: uncultured Endozoicomonas sp.; assembly: GCA_900299555.1. Taxonomy (GTDB): domain Bacteria; phylum Pseudomonadota; class Gammaproteobacteria; order Pseudomonadales; family Endozoicomonadaceae; genus Endozoicomonas. The sequence goes on along the minus strand of OODV01000369.1, from coordinate 32,039 downwards.
CTTCAGAATCAGGCCCTGAACAACGATGGCAGCGGTGGTCAGGATACGCTGGTTAATGTTGAGAATATAACTGGTGGTAGTGCTGCAGACACATTGACCGGTGACTCTGGAGCCAATGTCCTTACAGGTAACGACGGTAATGACGTACTGGCTGGAAGAGGTGGTCAGGATCGACTCGTGGGTGGCGGTGGCTCCGATATTGATACGGCGGATTACAGTGATGCTGCCGGAGGTGTTGTTGCCAATTTGACCGACTCTGAGGCCACTATTGATGGTGATGGCAGCTCAGACCAGTTGATCGATATTGAAAACATTATTGGTAGTACCAGTAACGACAACCTGACGGGTGATGGTGAGGTCAATGTTCTGCAGGGTGGTGTGGGTAATGACACTCTGAATGGCATGAACGGTAACGACACCCTGGAAGGTGGGGATAACGATGACACCCTGATTGGTGGTGCTGGAACCGATACGCTCAATGGTGGTGGTGGTACCGATACTGCTGATTACACGGATGCCCTGTTTGGTATCACCGTTGACCTGTCCTCTGCTGCCCCCCAAGCCTCCAATGATGGCTACAACAGTACCGATACCTTGATTGATATTGAGAATGTTACAGGTAGCCAGAACAACGATACGCTGACAGGGGATGCCCAGAACAATACCCTGAAAGGTCAAGGTGGTGTTGATACCATTTTCGGTGGCGATGGTATTGATACCATCGAAGGGGGAATCGGTGATGACATTCTGGATGGAGGGACTGGTGGTGATACGTTGCTGGGTGAAGCCGGGAATGATGATCTGACCGGTGGTGAAGGTGCTGACACCCTTGAAGGTGGTGATAATGATGACACTCTTCGTGGTAACAGCGGTAATGACACGCTGAAAGGTGATGCCGGTAACGATACGGTTGACTACGGCGGGGTTACCGGCGCGGTAAATGCAAGTCTGCTGGCCAATCAGGCGACCAGTGACGGTAATGGTGGCCAGGATACCTTTGAGAATATTGAAAACCTGATTGGTGGTACCCAGGGAGACACTCTGACCGGGGATAATCTTGGGAACCGACTGGAAGGTCGTGAAGGTAATGATGTTCTGAAAGGTGGTCTCGGTGATGATGTTCTTATTGGTGGGGATGATGCCGGAACCACTGACCGGGTTGATTATGACGATGCTCTGGGCGATGTGATTGTTAACCTGACCACAGGTAGTGCCTCCGGTGCCAGTGGGAATGATACCCTGACTGGAATTGAGAGTATCCGCGGCAGTAATCACGATGACACGCTGACCGGAGATGGTAATGCAAATACTATTGAGGGGCTGGATGGTATCGATACCATCCGTGGTGAAGGTGGTAATGATACCCTCTTTGGTGGAGACCAGAACGATATCATTTATGGTGGTGATGGCGCTGATAGTATCAGCGGACAGAATAATGATGACACCATCCATGGTGGTGCCGGTAATGATAACCTCGACGGTGGTACTGGCTTTGATACGCTGGATTACAGCGATTACAACAATAATCTCACGATAGATATTCAACTTACGCAAGTGAATGCCGGCACTGGTGATGTGGATACTATCAGTGCCTTTGAAGCCGTCACCACGGGTAGTGGTGATGATACTCTGATTGGTGATTCTGGAAACAATACGCTGATTGGTAATGCTGGTGCCGATAGAATCACAGGGTCCGCAGGTAATGATACTCTGGAAGGTGGTGCTGGTAATGACACATTCATAGAGTGGCTTGGAAGTGACATTATTGATGGTGGCTCGGATGTAGATACCGTTGATTACATTAACCTGACTCAGTCTGTTCAGGCAACTCTGGTGCTGAGTGGCGATGGTTCCGCTGTATCAGGAGGTGATACAGATGTCCTTCGTAATATTGAGAATATCATTGGCACAAACTCCGGCGATACTTTGATTGGTAATGCAGTCGTCAACGAACTGACCGGAGGGCTGGGTGACGATACTCTGACCGGTGGTGCTGGCAACGACATTCTTAACGGTGGTGATAACACCGACCGGGATACTGCAGACTATTCAGCCAATACCAGCTCTCAGAGCATCCTCATCGATCTCGGTAATCAGGCCAGCAATAATGACGGTCAGAATGGTGTAGATACCTTGACAGGTATTGAAATTATCCGGGGAGGCGCGGGTAATGACCAGATCACCGGTGACGGTGAGAATAATGATTTCTACGGTAACTCGGGTACCGATACGCTGGTTGGGGCTGCTGGTGATGACAACCTTTATGGTGGTGATCAAAACGACACCCTGAGAGGGGGTGAAGGTACTGATCTTCTGGATGGTGGTTCAGGTACTGATACCGTTGATTACACGGATGCGACTGGTGATGTTGAAGTCGACCTGACGACCAATCGTGCTCGTGAAGGCGGTGTATTGACTGACTCATTCAATGAAGTGGAAAACATTCTCTCTGGTAACCATAACGATACCCTGGTTGGTAGTGGAGGTGTTAACCGAATTGAAGGTGGTCAAGGTAATGACACGATTACCGGTGGTTCTGGTGATGACCAGCTACTCGGTGATGATGGCTCTGACACCTTCATAGAAGGGTCTGGCAGTGACACCATAAACGGTGGCATTGGTGTTGATACAGTGGATTACAGCGGTGTTCTTGGCGTCAACATGACCATTGACCTTGATAATGGCTCTGGTGTTGATTCTGGTTCTGCAGCAACCGCGACAGCTGATACGGATACGCTGATTGATATTGAAAATATTGTTGGCTCAGATGGCAATGATGACATTACCGGTAACGCTGAAGACAATGACCTCTCTGGCGGTGACGGTAACGATCGGTTGGTGGGTGAGGCGGGTAATGACTGGTTCAGGGGCGGTAATGGTGTGGATACCGCTGATTTCGGCTACCAGACCAACGACATTGTTATCAATATGGGAGATAGCACCAACAATAATGATGGTCATGGCGGTAGGGATAACTTTGTTGATGTTGAAAATATCATTGGTGGCTCTGGTAACGATACGCTGACCGGGTTTGTTCAGGATAACAATATCGATGGTGGTGATGGTAATGACATCCTGGTGGGAGGCCGTGGTGACGATACCCTCAATGGTAACGATGGCTCCGATACCGTTGATTACAGCAGTGCCGAATCCGCACTGACCGTAGATCTCTCCAGTGGTGCCCTGGTTGATGACACGCTCTTTGGTCAGGATACCCTTCAGTCAATCGAAAACGTCATTGGTGGTGACTTTGCCGATACGCTAACCGGCGACAACGTCAGTAATACACTTCAGGGTGGCTTGGAGAATGATGTTCTCAGCGGGCTTGGAGGCACTGATATTCTTGAGGGCCAGGATGGTAATGACACCCTGAACGGTGGTGATCTCATTGATACCCTTCGTGGTGGTAATGATGATGACATCCTTCGAGGAGGCTCAGGTAACGATAACCTGTTTGGTGATGCCGGTACTGATACTGCGGATTACAGTGATCAGACCCAGTCGGTCACCATTGATCTTCTTAACCAGACCGTTAACAACGATGGCCAGGGCGGTAGAGATACGCTTTCCGATATTGAAAATCTGTCTGGTGGCAGTAACGCTGACACCCTGTCTGGTAACAATGTTGACAATGTGATTCGTGGTAATGCTGGCAACGATACCCTCAGTGGCAGCGGCGGTGCTGATCAGCTCTTTGGCGATGCGGATGATGATACCCTGCTCGGTGGTGCTGGCAGTGATACTCTGGATGGCGGCGGTGGTACCGGTGATACCGCAGATTATACCGGGCATGGCAGTGCGGTTACTGTAACGCTGACCAACGGTGGCGCTGGCAGTGGTTCGGCGACGGATGCAGGAACCAGTGATGTTGATACATTAGTTGGCATTGAGAACCTTACCGGCAGCAGCAATAACGATACGTTGAATGGTAATGATCTGGCTAACGTGGTCTATGGCGGAAATGGTGCAGATACGATCAAAGGTGGCGATGGTGCTGATACCTTATACGGTGGCACCAGTACCAACGATAACAGCCAGAATGACATTGTTGACTTCAGCGGGGCTGATAATGCAGTAACTATCGATCTTGCCAATGAAGAAGCCATTAATGACGGTTATGGCAACCGTGATGTGGTCATCGATATCGAACGAGTCATTGGTACCAGTCATAATGACTCAATCAGAGGGGATTCCGCTAATAACCGGTTTACCGGTGGTGATGGCAGTGACACATTCTACGGTGCGGGAGGCGTCGATACCATTATTGGTGGTACCGATGGCTCCGATGGCACTGGTATAGATACTGTCGATTACAGCGATGCTGCCGGTGCGGTGACTGTTGATCTGAGCAGTAATACTGCCAGTGATGATGGTGATGGTGCTAACGACAATCTGATTGGCATTGAAAATGTGATTGGCTCTACCAGCGCAGACACCATCACTGGAGATGATGAAGCAAACCGTATCGAAGGTGGTGACGAAAATGACACCTTGGTCGGTGGCGACGGTGACGATGAGCTGCTCGGCCAAGATGGTGATGACTTCCTTGAAGGTGGCCTGGGTGCAGATACCCTCAATGGCGGTCTCGGTAATGACCGTGTTGATTACAGTGCATTCAGCGGCTCTTTGACGATTGACCGCTCTGCCGGTGGTGATACGTTCCAGGTGGATTTGGGGAACGGTAATCTTGATACTCTTATCAGTATTGAAGACCTTGTCCTGGGTGAAGGTGATGATGTCATCATCGGTGATGCTGATGATAACCGCTACGATGGTGGTCTTGGTAATGACCGTTTGGAAGGTCGTGGTGGTAATGACACCCTTAATGGGGATGAGGGTAATGATACGATTCAGGGTGGGGACGGTAGCGATATTCTCGATGGCGGTGAAAGCCCTGGTGATAATGACACGCTTGATTACTCTGACACAACGGCAGGTCTGACCGTTGATCTTGGCTCCTCCTCGGTTGTTGATACCGGGCGTGGTACAGATACTATCGCCAATTTCGAGTCCGTCACAGGTGGTTCTGGTAATGACACTCTGATAGGTACTGCCGAAGTTAATATTCTGGATGGTCAGGGGGGTGATGACACTCTGTATGGTAAAGCTGGTTCCGATACTCTGATCGGTGGCTCCCATGGTGGTACAGGGGATACTGTGGATTACAGTACCCATGGCAACTCGATTATGGTGACTCTGGGTGCTGGTGGTAATGGCACCGCTTCTGATGGCTCTGATACTGATACCCTGCAAGGTATAGAAAACATCAATGGTACCTCTGGTAGCGATAGCCTGATCGGTAATGATGTTGCCAACGTTCTCAATGGTAATGGTGGTGTTGATACCATTAATGCTGGAGGTGGGGCTGATACTGTCAATGGTGGTACAGGCGCTGACAATATCAGTGGTGGTTCAGGCAATGACACCATTCACGGTAATGAAGATGGAGACACCATCAATGGGGGAGACAATAACGATACGCTCTATGGTGATGCCGGAGCTGATACCCTGAATGGTGATGCCGGTGATGACACGCTCTATGGTGGTACCGGGAATGACACCATTGATGGTGGTTCTCATGATGCCAATGGTGACACCGTGGATTACTCCGGTAAGGGAGCTATTACTGTCGATATGACTCTGGGCAGTAATCAGGTCAGTAATGATGGTGAAGGCGGTCAGGATACTCTGATAAACGTTGAAAACGTTATTGGAACCAATGGTAACGACAGCATTTCCGGTAATACCAGCGATAACCGTCTGGAGGGTGGTGCTGGTTCGGACACCCTGAACGGTAATGCGGGGGCTGATACCCTGCTCGGTGGCGGCGGTGCAGATACCATCGACGGTGGTGCAGACAATGACACCATTGAAGGGAATGCGGATAACGACAACCTCACCGGTGGTCAGGGTGAAGACTTCCTGAAAGGTGGTTCTGGTGAGGATACCCTCCTGGGCGGCACAGAAGATGACACACTCTGGGGTGAGGGTGATAACGATAATATTGATGGTGGTGCTGGTAATGACTCCATTAATGGTGGTGGTGGTATCGATACCCTGCTTCTCACTGGTGCGACAGAAGCCGTCAATATTGACCTTCAGGCGGGTACCGCAACCAATGATGGTTATGGTACCAGCGACAGCAGCATCACTTTTATTGAGAACGTGACCCTGGGTGGCAACGGAGGTGTTGTTACTGGTACCAGTGGCGTAAACGTCTTAACCGGCAGTACCGGTACTGATGAGTTCCATGGCGGGGGTGGGAACGATACCTTGCTGGGTAATGACAATAATGACCAGCTCTTCGGCGATGCCGGTCAGGATACCATTTATGGCGGAACCGGTAACGATACTATCGAAGGTGGAACTGAGAACGACCTGCTCTACGGCGAAGATAATAACGACACATTGCGTGGTGATGCCGGTCTGGATCAGCTATTTGGTGGTGCTGGTGTTGACACTCTGGAAGGTGGTGATGATAACGATACCCTGGAAGGTGGCGATGATGGAGACTTCCTCCATGGTGGTGCTGGTGTTGATACCCTGAGAGGGGATGCTGGCAACGATGAACTCAATGGTGATGCTGGTGACGATACGCTGGAAGGTGGTTCTGGCGCTGACACCCTCAACGGTGGTGACAATAACGATACCCTGACCGGGGGTACTGAAGATGATGTCCTCAATGGTGATGTCGGGGATGATACTCTGGTCGGTGGTGCGGGTGATGATACCCTTGATGGTGGAACCGGTACCCAAGACTGGGCTGATTACAGTGGTGTTGCCAGTAATGTTATTGCAGACCTTAGTGATACGGTTGGCACCAATGCTGTAGATGGGGAAGGCTTCAATGACACACTGACCAACATTGAGAATATCCGTGGTGGGGCACAGGAAGATATCCTTACCGGGGATAATAATGCAAACCACCTGGTAGGTAATGGCGGAGATGACACACTTTCAGGTGGCGATGGTGCTGATCACCTGGAAGGTGGTGCCGGTAATGACTACCTGACGGGTGGAGCGGGCGTTGATGTCATTGATGGTGGTGAGCAGGCTAATGACAATGACACTGTTGACTACGCCAGTGAAACTACCACTGTTACGGTAAACCTTGCCCCTGTATCCCAGACCGCGACTGTTGGTAGTGTGACAGACAGCCTGACAGGTATCGAAAGTGTGGTCACTGGCAGCGGCAATGACCAGCTGACGGGTAATGGTGATGCCAATACACTGACGGGTAATGCCGGTAATGACACCATTAATGGTGGCGCAGGGAACGATACCATTAACGGCGGTGATAATGATGATACCCTCAATGGTGGTGCTGGTAATGACAGCATAGATGGTGGCAGTGGTGATAATGACCTGCTGGATTTAAGCATGGCCACTCACACGATAAACCTTGACCTTGGTGATGGTGAAGCCATTCAGGATGGTTACGGTTCTTCAGACAGTACAATAACCCGCATTGAAAATGTGACCGGTGGTGGTCTGGCTGACAATATTACGGGTAATGCTGCTGCCAATATTATCAGAGGTGGTGGCTCCGGAGACCGAATTGCTGGTGGTAATGGTAATGATACTCTCTACGGTGATGGTGGCGCAGATACTATAGAGGGTAATGGTGGTGATGACACCATTTACGGTGGTGATGGTAACGATACTATTACTTTTGCGGATGCCAGTGCGGTTACTGTAAATCTGGCGACTAACAGCGCTACCGGAGAGGGTAACGATTCTATTTATGAGTTTGAAAATGTCATTGGGAGTTTCTCCAACGATACGTTGATTGGTGATAGCGGCGCTAATATCCTGGATGGCAGTAATGGTGATGACACCCTGAAAGGGGGCGCTGGTGACGATATTCTTGAAGGCGGTGACCACAGCAGCTTTGGGGATACCGTTGATTACAGTGATGCCACCGGAAATGTAACGGTTAACCTTTCAGGCGAGACCGGCAGCAGTACTGATCAAGGCAGCGATACTCTTCGCAATATTGAGAACATTACTGCCAGTAATCAAGCGGATACGCTGACCGGGAGTACTGTAAGCAATACCATCAATGCGGGTACCGGTAATGACACCATTTATGCAACCGATGGCAGCGATACCATTGATGGTGGCAGTGACACGGATACTCTTGATTACAACTCCTCTCATTTCAACAGTTCAGGCAACGGTATTACGGTCACGTTGAATGGATCCTCTAATGGTTCAGTTACTCACGGTACTGATACTGATACGGTAAAAAATATTGAAAATGTCATTGGTACCAGCAATGGCGATACCATTTCCGGTGATAACTCCAATAATAATCTGACGGGCATGGCGGGGAATGACACGCTGACCGGTGGGCTGGGTACTGATATTCTGGATGGTGGTACTGATGTTGATACCGCTGACTATAGTGGCCATGCAAACCTTGGAATCACGGTTGTCCTGAATGGCAGTGGTGTTGGTACCGTCAATGATGGGACGTTCACCGATACGATCCGCAATATCGAAAATATCATCGCGACCGATGGTGCTGACACTATTACTGGTGATGATGAGGATAACGAAATTACCACTGGTGCCCTGAACGATACGATTAACTCCAGCAGTGGTTCTGACACTATCGATGGTGGCAGCGGCAGTGACATCCTGAATTACAGCTCTAATGGCAGTGGCATTACGGTTACACTGAATGGCTCTTCAAATGGAACCATTGCCAAAGGTGGTAATACCGATACAGTTCGCAATGTTGAGAGCGTTATTGGTACCTCAGCCATAGACTCTTTTGCTGGAGATGGCAGTAACAACAGCTTTGAAGGTAACGGTGGTAACGACACATTCTCTGGCAGTGCGGGCAACGATACTCTGGATGGTGGCGCAAACACGGATACCGTTGATTATTCAGGTAATGCTGGCAACGTTACCGTTGCTCTGGTTGATAGCGGCGATGGTTCAGCGAACAAGAGTAATGGTACCGATACCCTCCGGAGTATAGAAAACGTTACCGGTACTACTGGTCAGGATGCTCTTTATGGCAATAGCGCCAGCAATAACCTCCATGGAAATTCCGGTGATGACACTCTTCGTGGTGGAGCTGGGGCTGATACTCTCAATGGTGGTACTGAGGGGGCTTCCGGTGATACTGCAGATTATAGTCAGGACTCAGGTGCTGTTACCGTCTCTCTGCTTGCTGGCTTTGCCACTGATGGGGGCGGTGATTCAGATACGCTGATTGATATTGAGAACATTATTGGTTCCGATAATGCTGCAGGAGATACGTTGCAAGGCGACACTGCAGCGAACACCATCGATGGTGGCGCTGGTGGTGATACCATTTTTGGTGGTGCTGGTGCAGATACCATTAATGGTGGTACTGGGAACGATAATATCAACGGCAACCAGGGTAACGATACCATTAACGGTGATGCAGGTGATGATATCATCCACGGTGGCTTCGGTAATGATACTCTGGATGGGGGCTCAAATACGGCCGCTGGTGATACTCTGGATATGGTCGGTAATGTTACCGGCGCTAGTGACACACCGGATGATATTACTGTTGACCTTTCTGCTACTCCAAATGCCCAGGGATATATCACTGTTAACAAGAGTTATGGTGGTGGAGCGAATACCGGTACTGACCTGGTTAAAGGGTTTGAGAACGTCACCACTGACCATGGTAATGACATCCTGATTGGTGATAATGCCAATAACATTCTCACCAGTGGCCGGGGTACAGATATCCTTCGAGGTAATAATGGTAATGATACCCTGAATGGCGGTGATGGTGATGATATTCTGGAAGGCGGTTCAGGAGCCGATACGCTGAATGGGGGTAATAACACGGATACTGCTGATTACAGTAATGAGGTCAGTGGTGTCAGCGTCAATCTGCAGTCTGGTTCGGCAACGGATGCCAGTGGCAGTACCGATACTCTCAACAGTATTGAGAAGGTTCTTGGTTCTAACAGCACGATCTCAGGTGATAACCTGACTGCTCACAGCACTATTGCCAATATACTGGAAGGTAATGCCGGTAATGATACATTAACGGGCTTTGCAGGTGACCAGCTTATCGGCGGTGCTGGTGATGATGTTCTGAATACAAACCTTGCAGCTCTGCAGAATGCTTCAACAGTTCTGAATGGTGGTGCAAACAACGATACTCTCAACCTGGATGAAGGGGTTACCTTCAATCTCAGCAGCTATGCCAACCTGATCGATAATGTCGAAAACATTGATTTCACCGGAGGAAGTGCCGATACCATCACTATCTCCATGAATGATGTCAGTTCCATTACTGGAGGGAATAGTCTGGTCATTGATGTAGATAATGGCACCGATGGAATTACGGTCAATGATGCTACCAATGTTCAGAACAGTGCCGGCCAGGATATCTATACCGACGGTAGCGGCAATACGATAACCGTGAATTTCCTCTGATCCTCGTCTTAGCTACTCAGGGGGCCACCGACAACGGATTGCAGTGGCGTATATGCTTAAATTCAACCTCAAAGAGAGCTTTCTGGCGATCTGCCATTACATTGGCGCTGATCTTGTCAGTGAAGATATAGAAGCGCTTACCCGTGATGGACAGGAGTTTGATCTTCGCTGTCTGGAAAGGGCTGCAGCCTATTGCGGGCTGAATGTTGTAAAAAGTCAAAGAGACTTGATCGATCTTTCAGAAGATGACCTTCCCTGTATTCTTCAATTAAAGAAAAAGCACTTCATGATTGTCACGGAAATTCGTGAAGGTGAGTGCTTTGTTGCCTCGCGCAAACAGAATATTGGTATCTGGATTCCAATAGCCAGACTGGCCAATGTCTATTCAGGCGTGATCTATCGTTTCACTGAGCGGAAAGAAAAGTCATTTCTGGCCAAATCATTAATGCCAGCCTGGTTTCGTGATCAGATGGGAGAGCTCTGGCCACACTATGTGCAGGTACTTCTGGCAACGTTCATGGTTAACCTGCTGACTCTGGCATTACCGCTGTTTACGAACATGGTTTTTGACAAGCTCATACCCACATTCGCGACAGATACATTGTTGACGGTCAGCATTGGCATGCTGTTTGTTGTGGCTTTCGATTTTATTTTGCGCTGGTTACGTAGCTTTTTTGTGGATGATGCATGCCGGCTTATTGAGAAGCGGAGTGAACAGTTCATTCTGGGGCGGCTGGTCCAGTTAAAACAGAGTGAGCTACCAGATTCTCCGGGCAGAATAACCCATGCGATTGAAAATTTTTCGCGGGTCAAAGAATTTCTCTCTGGTACCATTATTCTATCCATCCTGGATGTTCCATTTTTCCTGTTGTTTACTCTGGTTATCGGGTTGATTGGAGGCGCAATGGTGATGGTTCCTCTGGTGATTGCTGCCTGTCTTGTGCCCATTACTATTGTCAGTTACCGACGATCACGGGAGCAGGCCAATCAACTGACTAAGGCGAATAACGCAAAAAGCACGTTCCTTTATGAGGTTAGCTCAGAGCTGGAAGCCATCAAAACGCTGGGAGCCAGCCGAAAAGCACTGGCCCGCTGGCGAGGGTTGGTAACGAATTCGGCCAGTGCATCGTTGTCCAGCAAGCAGGCAAATGTCTTGCTGAATACTGTGATTGCCAGTGCTACTCAGTGTGTCGTGATTGGTATGCTGGTACTTGGAGTTTACCAGATCCACAGTGGTAGCATTTCTCCTGGAACGCTCTTTGCCTGTATTATTCTTGGCAGTCGGGCGATTGCTCCATTGATGAATCTGGCAATGGCCGTTAACCGATTGAATTTCTCACTTAAGTCATTAAAAGAAATTAATGAGCTTCTTGGGCTCTCTGGTGAAGATGACAATAACGACAAGATCAATGTTCCGGTTCTGAAAGGCGATATTGAGTTTGAAAAGGTGTCATATCGTTACTCGCCATCTGAGCCTGAAATCTTGAAGGACATTAATCTTAAAATCCGACCAGGTGAGCGTGTCGCTATTCTTGGGGCTTCCGGCTCAGGAAAAAGTACCTTGATTCGAATGCTGCAGGGATTGGTTGAACCTTCGGAAGGGAATATTCTGGTTGATGGACATAACCTGACTCACTTGAACCTGGAGCATTATCGCAGCCATTGTGCCGTCGCACCTCAAAAACCATCCGTATTTAGTGGAACCCTTAAAAGTAACCTGATGATTGGCAAAAGTTCTGTATCGACTGAACGTTTGGATGAAGCATGTCATGTAGCTGGCCTGGACGGTTTTGTAAGACAGTGTTCACGAGGATATGCCCATAAGGTTCTGGAGCGGGGGGAAAACCTTTCCGGTGGCCAGCGGCAAGCTCTCTGCCTTGCTCGAGCGATTTTGAGACGTAGCCGCCTGACCATTCTCGATGAGCCTACCAGTGCTTACGATAACTACACTGAAACCCTGTTCTGCCAGCGTTTACCCAGCATACTGCAAGATAATCAAACTTTGATTCTGATCACTCACCGAATGAATCTTTTGCAGCTGGTGGATCGTATTATTGTGATGGCAGAAGGGCGTATCATCGCCGATGATAATAGAAGCCGCGTTCTGGAGGAGCTTTCTCAGTGCTCTACTGCATCGACAGTGTAAGAGAATACTTGCCTGCTTTTAGGTTGGGATGGGCGCTTCAAAATAACTTCAGCTTGCCAGCTTCCGGGTTGATCTACCGGGTTGGGCATTCCCATGTAGTAGAAGTTTTGCGCCTTGCTGGTCTTGAGTTTATCAAATGTTTTGGATCTTACTGTTTCCCCGTCTGGGGATGTGATGCTGAGGGTTACCTGGGAGCCTGCAGGAAGCCCAATGAATCTTACCCAGGCAAATAGGTTCTCGCTGTCATCATTAGTGCCTTGATTAAATTCTCCGCTCTCTATGTCCCGGTAGCTGACTGGAGGCCGATCATTGACCCCATAATCCAGCAAAAAGCCTGACTGGTAAATTACCTGCTCAAAGGCATCCTCATTCCAGAGGTTATTTTCAGTATCTTCACATAGGGAGAAACGTTGTAACCCAGTGAATGGGTCTGTGGTATGTCCAAGGTATTGCACTTGAAAATGGACGTGAGGAAACTGAGTTAAACCTGAAAGACCAATATCCCCGAGTTTCTGTCCGCTGGTAACAATATCTCCTTTTTGAACCATCAGGCTTTCCCGCTTGAGATGCCCATAGAGAGTGCGCCAGCCATCGTTGTGTTCAATAATAACCGCATTACCAAGCCCTATTTTACTGATCTCATCACGCTTTTTTTGATCAAGGTATATATCAGGCACACCATCACGGATGGCAACCACGGTTCCATCAGCAGCAGCAAGCACTGCTACGCCTGAAGCCATTTGAGGAAGGTTTATGATTCTGATGTCAGTTCCGGTGTGGCCATTATAGGTCTGGTGACCACAGTGATAATCCCGGTAAGCGTCTGTCGGGTCGTTATCAACGTAATTCTGAATAATGCAGTCAACGCCGTAATCACAATCGACAGGAAAGATAAACTGGGGCTTTTCGGCGGCGGAAACAGACGTTGCCAGACACCAGATCAATTGAAATAGCTGTCTTTTCATGAGTGTTCAGGCTGGTCGGTATTTAAAGTTTATTTTTTAGATCAACGACCGCTTTGGTCAGAGCATTAAAGAGTTTGTCCAGTCTGGATTGACGCTTCTCAGTTTTCTGATTTTCTTCCTGTACAATTTCCGAGAGGCTTTGCAGTTGTTCTGAGCAGTCTTCTATCTGGCTGGCAACATCATTGAACTCTTTTGAAGAGCTGATCACTTTATCTGTGAGCGTATCTTTTACGCCAGCGACACTCTCACTGGTTTTCAGCTGACTTTGATGAAGTGTTTTCTGTTCATTTAACAGTGCAGTGACAATCTGAACCAGTCGGTGTTTGCTTTCTTGGACTGCACCTAGGGCTTCAATGCTGGCATCAGTCTGGGTAGTATATAGCTGACGCAGTTTTTCAGTCTCTCTACGTTGCAGCTCTGTCTCATCCAGTTGACTGGACTGCAACTCAACCACGCTTCCAAGGTGCTCTCCAGCCTGTTGTACGGTTCCCGAAATTAACGACGCTTGTTCAATCATTTCCTTATGGTTGGTACTGATGAGCGTTGTCAGTTCACTCCACTGCTTTTCACCGATAGATCCATGCTCAGCAATGCCTTTTAAAATGGTGGATATATTTCCAAGCTGTTGATTAATCTGACTTAGCTGGCTGTTATCAATCACCGGAACTGGTGCAGTGCCGGTTGATACGGTCTGTGAACCACTGACGCTCATTCCACCGCCAGCAAGGTGCTCTACGGTGTGCTGTGCAAGCCAGTTTTCCATGGCGGAAGAGAAGTAGCTGCTGGCTTTGTTCAGGTTAAGTTGGAGAATACCCAGTACCAAAGAAGTACTTAGCCCCATGAGGGATGAACCGAATGCAGTACTCATACCACCCAGAGGACCTTCAAGACCTTTGATGAGCTTGACCAGCGTGGTCATGATATCGGTATCACCACCCAGACCTTGTGCCAGGTCAGCCAGAATACCTCCGATTGACCCAATGGTGATGGTTAGACCCAGAAAAGTTCCAAGCAGTCCGATAAATACCAGCAAATCAGTGAAGTAACGGATGAACGCAATCTTCTCATCAAGACTGTCCTGAAGAGAGTCTATCAGTGCTCTGGTTGCTGGTGCAGAGAGTTTGATCAGGCCCAATGAGGCAACGTTGTTTCTGAGCAGAACAACGGTTGTCGACATCAGGTGCATTTTCAGCTTGGGTGGCTGGCTCTCTTCGTCTCCAAACAAGATGTCATCCAGGCTTGCAATTACCTGCACGTCATCTTTCAGGTGAGATACGTACAAAAAGGAGAGAAAAGAGCCAAGGACGAAAACGAATAGAATGGTTCCGTTCAATGGCAGGTTCGACATGAGTGCAGGACCAAAGAAGTCCCTTGTAAAGAAAACCAGCCCTATGGTAGCAACTACCACGCAGCTCATTTTCTTCAGAAAGCCAACGATCCTTTGTGGGTCGGCAATATGCAGCTCAGACATGTCCCTGTTTACCTTTTGGTCTGCCTTTGTTCTAAACCAGAGCAAGTCAGGGCTCTGAAAGGGTTTTAACTATCCTGCAAACTTCGGATCGTGTTGATGACATCATTCAGATAGAAACGTATGTCTAATACGCTTTTGTAAAAGTCGTACTGAAAAACAGCGCTTTGAATGCGGCTGATATGGTAATCACCCTGGGCCGTTGTTATGTCCAGCAGTGTTTTTTCGCCAAGCTCGAACTCTTTATAGTAGAGGTCAACGATTTCACGGTTGGTTTCCATTGCCCGGTCATTCACAACCTTCTCATCCATCAGTTTTAAGGTGGAGCTGTAAGCTTCTTCCACCTTTTTCTCCAGTGTTAGCGCTGCTTCCCGAAGACGATACTCTGCCTGCATGACTCTGGCAGTGCTTTCATCAACTTTTCGACGTGTTTTAAAGCCATCCCAGAGCTTATAGGTCATGGTCACCAGACCAGACTCTGTTGTCTTCCAGGTGGCTGATGTGTCCTGCGAAAACTCTCTGGTTGTTTCAAGCTTAAGACCGAAAGAAGGATAAAGGTCTGATTTGGCCTTATCCCTATTTTCTTCAGCGGAATGAATATTGGCCTTAAGTGCTTGAATCTGGTAACTCCTGCTGGTGGCAAATTCAACCAATTGTTCCAGAGTGTGTTCAATGACAATACCGTCAAGCACTGGTGAAGTAAGATTGTCTGGCTCAATCCCTGTCAGGCTTTTGAATGTTTTTCTGGCAAAGGTCAGGTCAGTTTTGTATTGAATCAGTTCCAATTCGGCGTTCTGACTCAAACTATTCAGGCGTTGTACATCCGATTTACTTGCTGCACCTGCCTCGTTTCGTGTCTCAAGAATACTTAGAAAGCGCTTATAGAACGCAATATTCTCTTCCACAAAGTCAATAACTTCTTCTAGTTTGAGAATTTCCAGATAGGCTTTTGTGGTCAGAAGCGCCAGTTTTTCACTTCCATCTTTGTAGGTATGCTCAGCAGCAGAGAGTTTGTGCTTTCGGGAATCTACGGTATTGGAGATACGGCCAAAATCATAAACTACCTGATTCAAGCTAACCGTTGATTTTGTTTTATCTTCCCATTCACTGCCTGTACTTCTGGATTTTCCTTTTTCGGCTTGCCAGGTAATAGCGGGCTGATAATCCGAATAACTCTGGCGTAATCTGGCTTTATTCACATCAACGGACGCTTCGAGAGATTTGACTATGGGGTTAAACTCCAGAGCTCTGTCAACAGCCTCTGTTAATGTGAGTGCATGAGCTGGGGTCAGGAGCAGTAATGAAGAAACTCCCACCAAACATTTCAGCGTCATAAGGTTAGTTCCGCCTGTATCCGTTTTATACTGGAAAGAATCCCTGTTTTCATCGGCCAGAACCGTGAGAGCTGTAATGGAATTTGGCTACTTCAGTTGGCCAGAATAATGCTGTATTGATCAAGAAAGAGTTCGGTCAGGCGATAAAATGAGGAGACGATTTTTCGGGCGACATGCTTGTACTGAAAACCAGCAAGGTTGTTCAGATAGTCATTAATCACAACACTGTTGATCCGCTGGTGGAGCGTAATGGCGAAACAACCCGAAAGTAACCCATGGCCCGGGTTCGTAGATGCGCTTTCAACAACGTTACTGGTATTTGTATTCCTGGTGGTGGTACTGATTCTGGTGGTAACCGCACTGAGTGTTCAGGTTGGCTTTGATATAGCAACGTCGGTTATTCAAACGGATAAGAAAAGTGCAGGGACTCTGGATGCTCTGGATATTGGCCAGCAGGCTTCAGTAGAATCGGAATTTGATAAGGAAATCGTTTCTGAAGCATTGGAAGTGAATCTGGAAAGTCAGGTCAATACAGAATTGAAGGATAAGCTGATACGTATCAAATATCAGGACTTCAATGCAAAGTTATCTGAAACTGCAAGGGCAGAGCTTGATAAATGGTTGAAAGAAAATATTGATAAGATTCAGGAAAAGACAATCTACATTATCAGCCTGCTCAATAGTTCCGAAATAGCCAAAACGGTTAATTATGAAGTGTCATTCAGTCGAATAACATTAATCCGATCCATTTTAACCAAACAGGGGGTTCCTTCGGGAAATATTAAAATCAGGCTTGATGACTCAGGAACCGATCAGCGAAACGAAGTCATCATCAAAGTGGTGGAGAAAGACTCATGAAGCCACTACTGAATCGTATGCAACATCGGTTATTTACTCGGTACTCCATTATTTTTGTCATCAGTTTTATTGTACTTTTTTTCCTGATCTGGTCTGCCGTTGTTCAAATTGACGTAGTCGTGAAAAGTGATGGTCGGGTGACTACCTTCAGTAATAACCGGGTCGTTGAGCATCTTGAGGGAGGAATCTTAACGGGTTTGCATGTGACGGAAGGTCAGCGTGTCAGCAAGGATATGGTGCTGTTTTCAGTAATGAATCCTACTTTAACCGAGAATATCAACATCTTGAAGCAGAAGCTCAGAGGACTGGTTGCCAAGGCTCAGCGGTTGTATGCGGAAATGACCGGAGAGGATCTGACGGCCTCAATTGAGCAGATTTCACAGAGTGATGAGTATTATTTGAATGAGCTGGAACTTTATAAAAAACGCATTAAAAAGCTAAACGGGCAGGTATCTATTGTTCGTCAACAGATTAGTAAAGAAGAAGCTCAACTATCAGAGCTTGATCAGGTGATCAAGGATATGAATAATGAGCGTGCAGTTGCCCAGAAACAGCTGGATATTCTTTCTACCCTTTTACGAAAAGGTGCGGGATCTGTTCAGAACCAACTGGAAAAGAAGATGGTTCTTTTAAAAATTGAAACTCGGATAAACCAGTCCATGAAGCAGATTCCTGTTATTGATGCACGACTTGCCGAATTGCGTTTAAAGCAAAACAAGCTTTCGACAGATTTTCGTGAAGAAGCTCAACACGAATACAATAAAATTCGTTTGGACATTGCCCAGATTCAGGAACAGATTCGTTCATCCAGGGAGCGAGAGGTGCGTGAAAAGGTTGCTGCACCGGTGACAGGTACCCTGCATACCCTGCATGTCAATACCATTGGCGAAGTAGTACCTCCAGGCACGGTATTGGCTGAGATAGTTCCAGATGGTGTTCCCCTGATGGTAGAAGCTATGGTGGCGCCTTATGATCGAGCTAAGGTCTGGCCCGGGCAGGAGGTCAATGTCCGTGTATCGGCCTATGACTATACAACCTATGGTTCCCTTAAAGGGAAGGTTCTTGAGGTCAGTGCGGACACTTATAAGGACGATATCACTACCAAACATTATTACAAGGCAATGATTGAAACGGAGAGTTCTGGTTTTGATAAAAACAGCCAGCTGATTCCGGGCATGACCGTTGAGTTAAATATTCTGGCTGGAAAGCGGACTCTGCTGGGATATTTAATGGGGCCTTTATCAGAGTCAATCCGCTTCACGGCAACGGATACCTGAATAGCGCTGTTTTTCTTTTTCTGAAAGTTTGTCAATTGCTTTCATGTGGCATTGAGGGTTATCAGAACAATAAAAAAGAGTAAAGAAGCGAGTCTTATTAGTATCAAGTGGAATCATAAGAAAAGACAGCTGCTCAGGCAGTTGAGCAAGGCCACATATCTCACAGGAACCAAACTGCAAACACTGGAATTTTCTTGACATAACCCAGTCTGAAAATGGTTGTTGAAATGCTTTCTAAAGAAATTGACTAAACGTGACGCTATTAAGATAGCACTGAATGGTGATTTGTTTCTCTTGGTGACATCTTATTAGTAACACTTACTCAAATATATAGGTTTTGTAAATTTGGTGTTTGTGCTCAAAGCTCTGGTATTCGTGATAATAGCCATAGTTGGCATGCAAAGTGATTATATCAGGTTGAAAGGATACAACTCAGTACCGGTTCCAGGAAGGAAGTACAGGCCAAGGATGGCCTCCCCAGGGAAATAATAACAACAACGAGGAAGTACTGAGATTATAGCCCCGCTAGTCGGGGCTTTGTTTTTTGCAGAAAACGGCAGGTAGTCGTTTTTGGCAGTGGATTTACACTTATTCTCTTATGCCCCCTTTTCCTTATACTGCCCAGCATTTCGTGTTTGACAGACAGAACCTTATGAATGTTAAAAAGTGTCTTTTTGGGCTGATCGTATCGTTGAGCCTGACGGGCTGTATTACCTTTCCAACAGAAGATTCAGGAAAGGTACAGGTCATCTGGGATGAAACGGATCGAATTGAAGGATGTGAGTTGAAGGGAACCGTCTATGGTTCTGAAGGCCATTTTTACGATTACTGGCTGCACAGTGATCGCGATATGGTCTGGGGCACTATTAATCAGATGAGTATAAAGGCTGTGGAAATGGATGCGGATACGCTGTA
This sequence comes from uncultured Endozoicomonas sp., assembly GCA_900299555.1. GTDB lineage: Bacteria > Pseudomonadota > Gammaproteobacteria > Pseudomonadales > Endozoicomonadaceae > Endozoicomonas. Next base: position 12,639 of record OODV01000369.1, on the reverse strand, counting down.
TCTCTATCGGCCATTTGGTTTTTTAAGTTCAGTAACCATGATGGCGAATGCATATGATTGCAGCCGTATTGGTAAAAACAAATAGCAGATATATTTAATACTCATGGGTTTTGCTCTGCAAAGCCCAGTTCATCTTATTTCTTTTGACTGAGTATTTTTTGTTCAATGAATAAGTTAATTAAAGTCTGTCTATAAAATAACTACTCCTCTGGCTTAAGACTTGATTTTGACCCGTGTTGAACTTGGTGCTATGAAAATAATCATTCGTAACCTCAAATTACTGAAAGAATCCTGAGTTTATTTTTTGGTTTTATTCAGTCATAAAGTCTCTCCTGCCTTACGGTTAAAGGTAAAATTAAGGCCTATTATTTACATAAGGAGTGTAAAGAATTAAGGAGTGCTTTCGTGTTTCCCTTTCGACATGTTTTTTCTATTACCGCTGTTTGCTTTCTATTATTTAGCCAGCCAGTTCATGCACTTATGGATAAAGAGGGGGCAGATTGCCACCATACGCCAATGGGGTTGAACTCGATTCGATCAGCCTTTCAGAAGTGGGAGTATGGTCGTAAGAATCCGGAAACTTATCGTGAACTCGCGCCTAAAGCGCATATTGAGCATTACCGAAGCTGGCAGGAATACAATAAGCTGCCTGCCCATACCCGTGATGACAGGGCTGCTCAGGCAATGATATCGACCTTCCGTCGCTGGAATGAGGCGAGATAGGTCGATCTTGCAGGTAACATTAACGCTGGCTAGGAGTAATGCCCAGCCCTTTCAGAATTATTCGGGTTAATGTCTCTGTTGCCTGATCGTAGTCAGACTGCTCAAGCTTGTCTTTACCAAGGGCCTGGGCGATCTGGTAGGAAAAATCTGCATAATGCTGAGTGGATGACCAGAGCAGAAAGATCAGATGTACTGGATCGACCGGATCCATTTTCCCCTGGTCAGACCAAGCCTTGAATACCTGTGCCCGTCCACGAAACCACATCCGATAATCTTCACCAAAATATTCCGTCAGATGAGGGCCGCCATTGATGATCTCCTGGGCAAAGATTCTGGATGCCAGAGGATTCTTTCGGGAGAACATGATTTTGGTATGGATGTAGGCTGCCAGTGCTTCTTCCGGTGCATCCTCGGGACTCAAACGGTTAAAGCTCTGATCCCATAGCCTAAGTATATTCGACAGAACCGCAGCATACAGCGCGAGTTTACTGCTGAAGTAATAGTGAACGTTGGCTTTGGGAAGGTTTGCCCGTTCAGCGATACGCTGCATGGTAGCGCCCTTGAAGCCGCGGATCACAAACTCTTGTTCGGCAGCGGCCAGAATGCTTTTTTTATTATTTTCCCGAATTTTGCCGGGGCGGTATTTTTTCGCAACTGCTTCCATATGCTCATTCAATCCTGCTAGTGGTTGTAACCTCAGGTGATGAGAGAAGACGTATCATTCCTGATACCGGCATGGCCGGGAGGGTGATACCAAGCCGGTATGATACTTCAAAAACAATATGTTTCGATATTACAAACGCACTTTTATCAGGCTCTGCCACACACGTTCATTTCAGCCACCTATGCTAAATTTGTTGCGCCAGTGAAGAAGCGAAGGTGGTTATCGTTTTTTTCATTTTCATGATGACTTCCTTTTGGGTTGTTATTTTCAGCACAAAGCTTCCTTGGCGCTGAAGACCTGAGCCTTCAGCGGTGGGCTCTTGGAATTAGGAATTAATAGATGGCGGAAACGTCAGGCCTGCTCGGCAACCGCAGGAGAAACGTGTTCTTCCGTCTCATCAGAGGGCAGGAGAAGACTCAGGAGAATGGCAGAGAGGCCTCCGGAAGTGACTGCCAAGCCAAAAATGTTCTGCACCACTTTCGGCATTTCTTTCAATAGATCGGGCACCAGCGTAACCCCCAGTCCAATCCCGAAAGAGACTGCCATAATCAGCAGCTTTTGACGGTCCAGTTGTTCTGCTGCAAGAATCTTGACCCCGACAGCAGCAACGGTGCCAAACATAACCAGTGTTGCTCCACCCAGTACAGGCTTGGGAATCTGCTGCAGGATGGCTCCTACCACAGGGAACAAGCCGAGAATGATCAGAATGCCAGCTACAAAATAACCAACATAACGGCTGGCCACCCCCGTCAGTTGAATAACCCCGTTATTCTGGCTGAAGGTGGTGTTGGGGAAGGTGTTGAAAACAGCAGCCAGCATGGAGTTGAAACCATCACCCAGAACACCGCCTTTAATACGACGAAGGTAGTTTTCTCCCTGATTGGGCTGCCTGGAGATCATGCAGTTAGCGGTCAGGTCTCCGGTAGATTCAATGGCTGTGATCAGATAAATGATGGCTATGGGCAGAAAGGCGACCCAGTCAAAAGAGAAACCATATTTAAAGGGAACGGGAATGCTGAGCCATGGTTGCTGCGAAATCGATTCCATAATGGCTGCAGTGCTGGTTTTACCCATAAACAGGGCCAGAGCCATACCGGTAATCAAACCAATGACGATTGACGACAGTCGCAGCCATTGGTTACTGGATCGATTGAGCATAATGATGACTGCCAGTACCGAACCACCCAGTGCCAGGTTCTGCAGGCTGCCGAAGTCGGGCGCTTTTAATCCTCCAGCCAGCTCGGTCATGCCTACCTTTATGAGTGAAATTCCGATAATGGTGATGACAATACCGGTTACCAGAGGTGTAATGATTCTTTTCAGTTTATCAAGAAACTGGGACAGGACTATTTCCACAAATGCACCCAGAAAACAGATACCAAAAATCAAAGAGAGAATCTCTTCAGGCCCACCCCCCTGACTTTTGGCAATAAATCCAGCCGCGAGTACAGAGCCCAGGAAGGCAAAACTGGTACCCTGAAGGCAGATCATGCCTGCACCAACAGGTCCAAATCGTCGGGCTTGAATAAAGGTACCCACCCCGGAAACGATAAGCGCCATACTGATCAGGTAGGGAATGTCCTCTCCCAGGCCAAGGACGCCACCAATAATCAGTGTCGGAGTAATCACACCGACAAAACTGGCCAGAACATGCTGAAGGGCGGCGAAAAACGCCTGCGGTACTGGTGGCCGGTCATCCAGTTGATAGATAAGATCCTGATTTTCAGCTTCTGCCTGTTCACTGTGCATATGTTTCCCCTTTCAGCTGTCACCCTGTCAGCTGCTTATTTTTTATAATTGTCAGGCTTGTTAATTGCTGACTAAATCATCAGCTTTTAGTGCTTAAGCAATTAGCTGGCCAATAGGTCATATTTTCTGTCGGTTAACAGGATATGGCTTCTAACTATCTGTTTTTTCGTCTGTTGACTCTTGGGGGGCGATGAATTGAGGAGTAGTTAATAATTACGCAGTAGCGTTAAATGTGTTACCTGCCCAAAGAGCAGGTATAAAAGTGGTCCGGTTTGGTGCGTATATCTGAAGCTCCGTTTTCACTGTCCGGTCTATAGTGGAGTTATTGAAACTGACTGACTTGGAATATGAAAAGTCTTGTTAAGGCAGCATTTCTTGCCTTGGTACTCTTTGGGTGTCATCAGGGATCCCTCACTGAAGCCGTTACCTGGCAGCAGATTAAGTCAGGACAGCTCCTGCCGGTAAGGACAGCAGAAGGCCGGCGTATTTACAATGAGTATCTTGCTGAGTTGAAGGCACAAAATCTTTCGCCGGAGTTCTCTGTGTATCAGAACATCTTTGGTATGGATAAACACAAGGCAGCCTGGTGTGTCGAGAAGGGGTGTCCTGAACAATACCAGCTGGTAACCAATAACTATGGTTATTGGCTGGAGGATGGCATCTACCAGCTGCTGATGTTTTCCACAGACCCAGTCTGGGATAGGGAAGCCCTGGAACAGAAATCAGAAGAGTTGCTAAAGCTGCACTTTCCAGAGCTATTCAGTGAATCAGGCTTTGAGTGGGTGGTGCATATCAACCCCCCTACCAACCGATCGGTAAAGGGGCTGGCCCATGCCCATATTTTTTTACGGGATAGGCAGAATACACCCTCCAGACTACCGGCGTTAATGCATCGACTGTCTTATAATAGGTTGTCAGCAACTGAGTTTGGCTCTTGAAGCATCCATTTCACAGCAGATTCTGCATGAATTCGAGTTGTATCATACAAAGGAATGGAAACGTGCTGCTGTTGGACTAAAAGGCCAATCTCAGTACACCCCAGAATCACGGCCTCAGCCCCCAGATTTTTCAAGCTGTTAATAATATCGATATAGGACTGACGGGATGATTCCTGAATATCCCCCAGGCAGAGCTCGTTATAGATAATATCGTGGACCACTTTTCTCTGGAGCTTATCTGGTGTAAGAACCTGCAGACCATAATGATCAGTTAACCGGCTTTTGTAGAAGTCCTGCTCCATGGTGAATGCCGTACCCAGCAGGCCAACGGTTGAAATGCCATCAGCGACCAGCAGCTGAGCTGTCGCATCGGCAATATGAAGCAGTGGGATCGATAGCTCCTGCTCAATAGCAGGAGCCACTTTATGCATGGTATTGGTACAGATCATCAGACCTTCTGCACCAGCGGTCTCCAGATTTTTTGCGGCATTGGCAAGTAATGCCCCGGCTTCTTCCCATTTTCCCTGATGCTGCAGTTGCTCCACCTCTGCAAAATCTACGCTGTAGAGACAAATTTTTGCTGAATGCAACCCCCCCAAGGTTTTTTTTACACCTTCATTCAGGAGTCGGTAATAGTTCGCGGTGGACTCCCAACTCATTCCGCCAAGCAACCCAATCGTCTTCACAGATCTTTATCTTCTGGCTTAATGATTCCGCTCACGATCATATACTGCGCCAGATAGTAGGTCACCATAATTGCTACGCTGGCATAAGGGAGCGGTTGTATGAATTTATCAATGGCAATCAAACTGTCAGATAGAGCAAACGTACTAGCACCCACAAACAACCATTGCCATGGGCGATTGCAGAAGGCTGCCCCAAGCACCATTGCACTGATGGCGGTTAAATAAGCAGTTACCGGAGTAAGGAGTTCTCCACTGGCTGGTAAAATAAACCAGGCTAGGATGAAAGCAATGGGAATATAGCCTGCAGCCAGCCATTGTCGTTGGCTATTAAATCTGCAGTACTGCCAGAAAAGGATGGCATAAGTCACTTGTGCTATTAAAAAACTGCCCAGGCCAGGGACAAAGAAATCCCCGGTGGCACCATCCAGGGCCAGTAATATGTCACCGCCAGCAGAAAACAAAATGGCAATTACCATTCCGGTTCTGAGCTTTCCGGTTAGCGACTGCCAGATAGGGATAAGTAGCAGAAATATGGGGGCTGACTTTGACACAACGGCCAGTTCGACTGGTAGCTGATTCATCAGCAGAATGTAAATAATAGCCAGAGTCCAGAAGATAAAACTGATAGCTTTTGACATGACTTCACTATTCTTATTGTTAGAACAGTGAAAGAGTATGATCTGATCTTACCCTCAGGCCAAGAGCTGATACCTGATTGAGAACGCTCCCCTAGTATAGGGGGTATGAGCCTTTACTAACTAACTCGTAGCTCGCGCCCTGGTCACTTTCCACAATACTGACCTCGAAGTGATCCTCTTTGAATCGCACCAGCATGTATTTCTGGAAAACCGCTGCACCGCCAAGAAAAACAGGGAGATGCTTCCCTGCTCCATAGAAGTTCCAAAGCGTGTGAAAATTGACTTTGCCAACATAGGAATGCAGGTGTCCAGCAAAAATAGCGGAAACTTTAAAACGGCGCAGGATGTCTTTTATCTCATTGGTAAAGCCTGATATGTGGTAGTTAAGGATGATATGTTTACCTTCTTTACTGGCCTGTTCAAGGTCATTTATCAGCCACTCTCTGGCGGATTCAATTTTGAAGTAATCCCGTCTGGCTTTACCAAAGTTCCAGCCATCCCAGTGGGCGGTATAAGTTGGATAATTATTGAGCTGAACAAAATGGATGTCGCCAATATCCCAGGAATAAGCAAAACTCTTACTGTATTTTCTTTTCAAAGATGGGAATTCGTAATATGTCCCGGAGTCATGATAATCAAAGCTGCGGACATTCATGGTTTGAACATGATCTTTCAAATAGAGCATCATTCTGGAAGCACAGTTATTCACATAACAGTCATTCAGATTGTTGGAAATATCATGATTACCGAGGCCAGGATAGACATTCATTTTCAGCTTTTTATGATATAACTCATAGTAGGCATTGAATTGCCAGTCATGGCCAAAGGCGGTTAAGTCGCCATTGATGACGATGCCAGCCAGTTGCTCTTTACCCAGATCGGTCATGAGTGCATTCAAACTGTCAACATGATTCATATTTTCCTGCCAGGCTTTATTCTGATCATCACAGTTTTCACCCGATTTCTTACATGACCATGGGTATTGTGGGTCAGACATAAAAGCCATATAGAAATCATTGTATTTAAAGTGAATCAGGCGAGCTAAAGAAAATGTATCGTTGAGCTGCTCTCCAACGTGTTCGGAAGAGCTAAAGTAGGTTCGACAAACCCCATTTCCATCCGGGTGTTCACATGTTTCTAAAGCATGATCTGGTGCCAGGTTAATGGAGGTGGTGGAGTTGTCTGTAAAGTGTTGATTACCATAGAAAACTTGTGTGTTAGAAGTGTCTGAGCATAGAGAGAAAGACTGACCAGAGTATTGGTAGTTTTCATATAGATTGGTACAGTCTTTTTCTGAAGCAATGCACTGATTAATTAACAATGTACTCAGGAGTATGGCAGAGGATATTTCTAATGGCTTTTGAGACTTTTTAATAGGCATGACAGGGCTTCTATATTGATCAGGCAGTATTTTTTAGCGATAGAGAAAAATTCTCTGAAATTATTTTAATTTACTAACACGCTGAAAAAGCTAAAAAATATATCGACAGATGATAGGTCTCTTTGAACAAACCTGGAAAGTATTTGCTATCCTGAACTTGGTCTTATTGAGCATGGATGTTACTGAAGATTCAATATGAAAATTAAATGGCTTTTATTTTCAATGTGTTAAATGGATATTTCATCATAATCCTGAATCGCCGAATAATCAGATAATGGATCGAATAGAGATAAATGCTATGAAAAAAGGATGTTTATTAGGAGTAATCCTGTCAGGTCTTATTGCATCTGCCTGTTCTCAGGAAAAACGTTTAGCGCTTGATGAGAGCGTTATGTTTGAAAAGCCCATGTATCATAAACACAGTGTTGAAGAAATTCTGAATGAATCTGACGATGACGAGCTGGTTAAGATTTCTGGTGAAATTGTTAAAAAAATCAAAGGGAAAATATACCTGTTTCGTGGAGAAACTGGTGAGATCAATGTGGTGATTGACGACTCTGCTTTACCCGACAGAGGCGTTAAACTGAAATCTCCTGCAGTTATTAAGGGAGAAGTGGATAATCCACCAGACAGGGCACCAAGGGTTGAGGTTGATGAAATTCATTATGTCTTTTAATAGTTGGCAGGTGTGGTGCTAAAGAAAGAAGGCCGAATTTTACTCGGCCTGTCTTTATTTTTGTTGGTTGATTTCACGTGGCCAGGAGCTTAAGTAGCGGGTGGCCAGAAGTCAGCCCAGGGAATTGATTTATCACCGAGTACGAGAAAGTCTGTATTAATAAGGCTTTCTTTCATGTTATAGCAGAAACGCTGACCGGCAGGATTGAGAAATAAGCCTCCCACCCCTTCAACAACGCCCTGAACTGCAGCGGTATCCCACTCAGAGGTAGGGCCAAGCCTCGGATAGATATCAGCCTGACCTTCAGCTACCAGGCAGCTTTTCAAAGCACTTCCTACTTTTTTAGACCTAAGGTTTGGGTAAATAGCTTTTAATGCATCGAGGTAGTTACGGGCCTCTTCGGTTCCATAACTCCGACTGCCAAGTACGACGACTTCCCGCTCTGGAGTAAACTTTCTGGGGTAAATAACGTGTGCTTCAGTACCTTTATCCTGCTTCCATGCACCAAGGCCTTTTCCTCCCCAGTAGGTGGTATCAGTCGTCGGAATATGCACAATACCAAGCAGAGGGTAGTTATTCTCGATCAGAGCGATATTGACCGAGAATTCGCCATTGCGGTTAATAAACTCTTTAGTTCCGTCCAAAGGGTCAATTAGCCAGTATCGCTGCCAGTTTTTCCTTTCCTGCCAGGGTATATGTTCTGATTCTTCAGAAAGAAGAGGGCACTGGATAGACAGCTGCTTGAGACCATCAACGATAATCCGATTGGCCGAAAGGTCAGCATTGGTAACAGGGCTAGCATCAGCCTTGGCTTGTATACCGAGATCATCCTGCTGATAAACGGCCAGAATGGCCTTGCCCGCCTTACGGGCAATCTGGATTACCTTAGGAGCTAAAGACTCAAGGTTGTTAGTCATATCCCGCACTCGTTCTGCCAAATGGTTTTCTGATGGCTAGGACTTGTCGAAGTCGCCAACAGGCCTTAATAAACCGGCTTGAAGCTGCTCTCGTACCAGAAATAATGCTGCAATGACTCTTGCTTCAGTAAAGTCCGGTCGGGCGCAAAGTTCCATTAGCTGATCAAATGAAAACGTTTCAACTTCCAGTGGTTCTGGCTCATCGCCTTCCAGCGTCTCTTCATAAAGGCTCTGTGCGACCATAATATGAATGCTGCGAGTCATGTAGTTTGGTGAGAGGGTAAAGTCTCCCAGGTGGTGCCAGTAGTGGGCTCCGAAACCGACCTCTTCCTTAAGCTCTCTATTCCCTCCCTCTTCCAGCGTTTCTCCTGGTTCTGCCAGGCCTTTCGGGAGGGTAAGCTGATAATCTTCAGTTCCGGCAGCATACTCCCGGATCATCATGAAATGCTGGTGATCAACCAGTGGCACCACCATAACGCCCTGATGTCCTGTATCAAATTCACCTAGGCGTTCATATATACGTTCTTCACCATTCGAGAATTTGATGTCCAGCTCTTCGACCCGAAACAGGCGGGTACGGGCAATTTCTCTGCAGGATCGAATCTTTGGTTTATTCTCGTGTCTACTTTGCAGCGTCATGGTTTCCTGATGATATATGTTTGGAATATCCGGATAGTATAGAGGGAGCATGAAGCAGGGCGTTAGTTTCACATTCAGGTAGACTACTCCCTGATCAGCCAGAGCAAATCAGGGAGCAGTAAGAAGGGGACTATTTTTCAATTGCCTGACTACTCTCCGCAAAGGTCTGGGCCAGCAGCAAAAGGTTCAGCAGTTCATCCAGGGTATCTTCAAGAAACCACCCCAGTGGTCTCCACTCCCCTGCAACTTTCACGAACTCCATTTTTTCTTCAGAGATATCATCTGGGTCAGTGGTATCGGAATCAGACTCTACGTAAGTCAGGACTGCTTCTTTGCCATTTTTGGAAAATTCAATATTTATGATGTTGGGATAGGCAATATTAATGGGCATTCCCAAGCTCAATGTCAGTTTATCAAACATATAGGTAAAAACGGTGTTAATAAAATCGGCAGGTGGGAGCGTTTCGAGCCGACCAATAACCTCAGGAATGACTTGTTGAAGCTTGCTGATTTTATCCCTTTTCAAAAAACGATACTTAAAGTTGGCCTGTGCTTCTTCGCTGTAAAAGGATGCAAGTTTTGAGTAATTCTGATCTCTCACGCTGGTAAATATATCTTCGAGAATCGCAGTGAGCACTTCCTTGTCTTGAGCTTTTACTGGTAAGTTTTTACTTGTTGCTGTTTTCTTGCTGGTGGTTATCTCCCTTAGATGTGCCTGGGATACACTTGTTTCAGGTATTCTCTGCTTGGCCTCAGCACTGGCAGTAGTAAAAAATGACATGAATGCAAAAATAGCCAGTGTTAAGGATAGATACTTCATTTCTGGTAACCCCGGAAGTTCTGGTGTTTATGACAGGTCACAGTGGCACGTAAAGCTGCCCTTCCAGCTTCGCTGCGGCGGCTCAATGTAGCACCACTACATCTTCACCACCTTGCCTTGCGTAAGGCAGCTTTACGTTCCACTGAGCGCGATAGCCCTATGTCAACAGAGCCTAGACCACTGTAGCTTGCCTGGAGTTGAAAGCACGGAATTTCATTCACACTACCGCACTGATAAAATGGTCAGGGACAAGTTATACCTCGGTGCAGCTTCAATTTGCTTAAGCAGTAAAAAACGCTTTGGATAGGTAAGCACAGACAGTTATCGGCCTCATTTTTGATGTCTTTTTCTTCAGAAATTGTCTCCGGCCTGATAGCTACTTGACTCCTCAAAATGCTCTTGATGAGATGCCATTATGATTGACTGGACTAAAATCAGCACGGTGCTGCTGGATATGGATGGAACACTACTTGACCTTCATTTCGACAACTATTTCTGGCAGGAGTATGTACCTGAGAAATACGCTGAAAAACATGGCATCTCTCTGGCAAAGGCTAAGGAAGAGCTGAGCCCTCGCTTTGAACAGATTTATGGCAAGCTGCAGTGGTACTGTCTGGATTACTGGGTCTCAGAACTCGATCTGGATATTATGGCCATGAAACAGGAGATCATTCACCTTATCTCTTTCAGGCCCTATGCCGATGAGTTTCTGCAAAATATCAAAGATCATGGTAAGCAGGTGATTATGATCACCAACGCCCATCGTGACAGTCTTTCTTTGAAACTGGAACGTCTCCCGATGGCACACTATTTTGATAAGTTAATTAGCTCCCACGACTACGGATACCCCAAGGAAGATCAGAGTTTCTGGCGAGCACTTGAAGCAGATATTGGCCTTGATAAGCAGCATGCCCTGTTTATTGATGACAATATTGGTATTCTCGACTCGGCGAAAACCTATGGTATTGCTGAGTTACTGGCGATTCGTCATCCAGATAGCCAGAAGGGAGCCTGGGACACCGGTGCGTATGCTGCAGTCGAAGATTTCCGCGAGCTATTTGTCTCTTAGAGCATTATTAGCCCTGAAAAGACGGCCACTCTGAGAGAATGTAACCTCGAAATGTGGCAGGCTTTTCATGATATAAATTGTCATTTTTATTACTGATTTATAAGTGACTGATTTTCTTCGTCTATTTGTCCGCATTTCGCACTCTGTACTCAGGGTGTCGAAAATGTGTCGATGGAATGTCGAAGAAATTCAGTGCTTGAACCTTAATAGCTAATCACTGTCGTGCAAGCTGGCTCAGCGGGTTGAGAGTGATCGCATCCTTGAAGTGATCCAGATCAAATTTGGCGTATTTCATGGTGAGCTGAATGTCAGCATGACCCAGAATATTCTGAAGTACGATGATATTCCCCTTATTCATCATGAAATGGCTGGCGAAGGTATGCCGCAGTACATGGCTCGCCTCACCTTCTGGGAGGGTAATGTTTGCCTTCTTCAGTGCTCTGCCAAAGCTACACAGGGAGCACTGAAAGCTTTCATGCTCTTCCAGGTGTGTCCTGGCTTCTTCATAAAGAGCACTGTCCAGAGGGATGCTTCGTATTTTCTTGCCCTTGGTCTTGGTCAGCTCCACTCTCTGATTTTTAAAGTGATGAGCTTTCCGGCTGGCAATTTCGCTCCAACGGGCTCCTGTGGAGAGGCACAGTTTGGTGACTAATAGCAGGTGCTTATTCTTCATCTGGCTTTCTATGGCATTTAAAAGCCTCTCTATCTGCTCAGCAGTCAGATAGGTAAGTTCCGGCTCCTGTGTTTTGATCCGGTGTGCTTTTGACAATGGATTGGGATACTGGATCTCATCAATATTGATCAGATAGTTAAATACCGACTTCAGTTGCACCAGATATACATTGAGGGTTGAGTCTGCGACCACTCGCTTACCATTGATTTTCTGTAATCGCTTGCTGGTTTTGTATGCATTGTATAATTTGGGTGACATCTTTCGGGCTTCAATATTGCCGAGTGTGTCCGCAATATTATAAAGACACATTTTTACTATCTCCCCATTCACCAGCTCACAACCTTTACCCTGATACCAGAGGTCAATAATCTCCTTCAAAGTCCGGTTATCCTGTTCTTCACATAGCAATCCCTGCTGATGTTTCCGTTTGATCTCTTCGTAGTACTCCATACACTCAGTCTTTGAGTTGCAGGTTTCCTATACCGCTTTCCCTTGGTGATTTCTACATCCAGTCTCCACTTTCCTGTCTTTGGATTTTTTATTATCTTCATAACGGTTTTGCCTTATCCAAGCTAATAGCGTTTTTTCGCTTTTGATTTGAGGATCTCCCTTACTTTTTCAGGCGAGTAACCTGAGAGCTGTTGAATGAATGCTTTCTCCTGTTTACTGAGAATATTCTCAGCATCACCGGAAATGATGTATCCGGTCAGGTAGGGAAAGTGATCATTGATTGCTTCCAGCAAATCACTGGTTGGCCGTTGTCTGCCATGCTCAATATTGGCAATCTGGTCAACGCTGCAACCGAGCAAATCTGCCCATTCCTTTCGGGTGTATTCCAGCAATCTACGAACCAGCTCAAGGCGACCATTCATAGTCAGCCCATTTTTATCAGTCCTGCTCATTTTGGGCTCCTGCTTCACGCAACCCTGTTCTCACAGGGGAGTAGTTTGGCTTTGTAATTATACCAATCGCTTTTTCTAAATCCTTTAGCTGATGCCAGCTATGCTCAGACATCATTATCAAGCGTTTTATCTGGAACAGATGTCTCGTCGACCACAGCTACCCG
>OODV01000210.1 GCA_900299555.1 uncultured Endozoicomonas sp. | reverse complement strand
TTATTCCCCGGTTCACGATTCGTGGCTGCTGGAACCGATATGAGCAAAAATTAGAGCTGATTTCAAATAATCAGCACGAACGGACATTAAGTTCGAAACCCAGAGCAGCATAGACTGCATGTAGAGTCGGCAATACAAGAGAATTGGCCAGTTCAGAAGTTACACTGGCGATTCTTTATTAATTTTAGAAATAAACTTCTCAAACGTCCGTAATATCTATGCTCTAAAGCTGAGTAAACAGTAGATTCAGTGGGAATGTTTTTCAGAGCTTCCCTATGGGTATTGGCCATTCAGAATAGAGCGTCTATATAAAGATCTGTCGTATTTCAGAAAGTTTATCTGCAATCGATTTTAATATGCTTTGCTGCTTGAATAATGGTCGGCTTAATTCTTATGCTAATCAGATATATTGTCCCAGCAATGGCCTTTCTAATGACCCCTGCAAACGAAAATCTATTAAAAACGCATAGCAAAGCGTATGTTGTATCAACAGATGACCTGCCCACGCGATCCTGTCATGCTGCAACCTTGGCGGAAGTTGCTCCGGGGCGGCTTATGGCGGCCTGGTTTGGAGGCAGTCAGGAGGGGCAGCGTGATGTACGTATATGGGGTGCGCATTATCAGCAGGGACAGTGGAGTACGCCTGTACTGCTAACTGGCTTCTCGTCTGGTACTGGTGGCGAGGCTCACTGGAATCCTGTGCTTTTTAATACAGCTAATGTGCTTAACCTGCATTTTAAAATGGGCGAGTCACCCAGGTTGTGGCGTGGTTTTTACATGACGTCCTCTGATCAGGGAAAGAGCTGGTCATCTGTCCAGCCTCATCAAGATGGCTTTCTTGGCCCTGTTCGAAATAAACCCGTTATTTTGCCTGATGAGCACCTGATTTACCCTTCCAGCACTGAACATCAAGGGTGGAAGGTTCATTTCGAGTTACAGCAACCCCAGGGGCCTCTGCGTGTGGATGTTCATGATCCGCAAATGCTTGGGGCTATTCAGCCAGCAATTCTAACTCACCCGGATGGAAGGGTTCAGGCGCTTTGTCGAACACACTCTGGTCTTATTGCTGAGACTTGGTCTTTGGATAACGGTCTTAGCTGGTCAGACATACAGCCAACCGGATTGCCAAACCCGAACTCGGGTATTGATGCTATTACGCTTTGCAGGGGTAAGCATTTGTTAGTGTACAATCCGGTAATTGCCGGACGAACACCTCTGGCGGTGGCCCTGAGTGACGATGGTATTGACTGGCGACAGGTGATGATACTTGAAGATGGAGATGGTGAATTTTCATACCCGGCGGTGATTGAGGACTCTGAAGGTATTATTCATATTGTCTATACTTGGCAGAGAAAAGCCATTCGCCACGTTCAGTTATATGTGATTGATGAACAGGCATAGCATCGGTAGATAAAGTATCGATGACTCAAAAACAAGAATCTGCAGTTTAAGGGAGTGTTATGACCCGTCGTCCGGATATACAGTCAAACCCGTTCTATATTGCTCATGGTGATCTTGTATTTCAGAGTTTTGCCAGGCTTACCGGAAAGCCATTGCTGACTTCAGTGCCTGATAAGGAGATTATCAGTGTTATTGATCAAGCGCCTTTTGCATTGGTTTCCCATGGGACTGGTGATGACCCAATTTTTAATTATGGAAATCAGGTTGCCCTGACATTGTTTGAAATGGAATGGGAAGACTTTACCGCCTTACCTTCCAGAAAGTCTGCAGAGCCACTGCATCGGGATGAACGGGAAAGGCTATTACAGGAAGTCGCTACCAAAGGTTATATCAAAAACTATTCAGGCGTCCGTATTTCCTCTTCGGGGAAGCGTTTTCTCATTGAAAATGCCATTGTCTGGAACCTGATTGATCTGGATGGTGATATCCATGGTCAGGCTGCAATGTTTCATGACTGGCAGTTTTTGTAACGGTACTGCCTGACTCTTTGAAAAATACGTCTACTTTTTAGTATGTCAGTTCGGGAAGATGGGCGTTCTTTTACCCGGTCCTGATAGCTCAGCTTGGAATCAAGCTGGTAGATGCTTTCTTTTTTCTGGAGTTTGATTATGAAAAAGTCACTCATTCTGTTATCCGGGGTGCTCATGTCTGCCGGAGTGCTGGCTGTCGGGGCGCTTCCTCCGAAGTATCAGAATATTAAAGATGTGAAGGCCATGCTTGAGGTTGTTGAGAATGACCATCTTATGGCTTCAGGACTTCAATCAATTAATCTTGACGAATACGTGGTTTATTTTCGTGATGAATGTCGGGCTTTTTTTCGTCGCGAGAGCTCACAGGAAGATCAACCCCATGGGTTTGTAGGTCCAGCTGCACCTCTAGAACTGGATCATATTGAATGCGACACACAAACGCCCTAGCAATCCGCTGTCAATAACGCGTATTCTGTTCAGGTAACTGGCAATACGTTAAAAGGATGAATTCGATGAAGCGATTATTTGCGGTGCTTTTAACCGCACTTTTTCTTGCTGGCTGTGCGCCTGAGGTTGGCAGTGAAGCCTGGTGTAATGACTTGAAGGAGAAACCAAAAGGGGACTGGACTGCCAACGAAGCTGCAGATTTTGCCAAGCATTGTGTTTTTAAATAATTTTATACTATTTCATGGGGATTTATCATATTCAGGCTAAGCTCTTAGAAAATCATCTGACAGGTATTTCCTGAGGTTTTTTCATGGAGATTAATGAGATACGTTCCCGGCTGGCTAACCTGAGTACAGCTCACCTTGCTGATGCAGATAAGCGCCTGAGAGTTATCAGCTCGGCAATACGGCCAGTACAGTCAGGCCTAAAGCTGATAGGCTGTGCTTATACCGTAAACTGTCATAATGATTTCCTTACTGTTATTAAATCCATTCATGACGCAAATGTTGGTGATGTCATTGTTATTGAAACACAGGGCAGTCGGCTGGCTGTTGCCGGAGAGCTATTTGTCACTGAGGCCATACGTAAGGGGCTTGCTGGCTTTGTTATTGATGGTGCTGTTCGCGACACTGCTGCGGTAAGGAAAACAAACTTTCCTGTTTATGCGCACTCTGTTACCCCCATGTCTGGAACATCAAAAAGGGCATTTCATACCCAGGTTATTGTTGAGTGTGGTGGGGCAACTGTTCGCCCCGGTGAGATAGTCTTTGGTGATGATGATGGCTTGCTGGTTTTATCCCTGGAAGAAGCGGTACGTCTGATTCCTGTTGCAGAAGATATCAAGGCCAAGGAAGAACTGGCTCTTGCCAGGGTACAGGACGGTAATTCGTTATGCGACCTGATTAATTTTGACGAGCATTGGCAAAAAATCGAGGCGGGTGAACAGAGCGAACTTACTTTTCTGGTTAACTGAGGGTGGCTTGGAAGCGCTGATCAAATTTTACTCAAAGTACTGCCTGATATTATATCGTTTTTTATTTTTATGCTCTTCCAGCCAAGATTTACCTTGTTTTTTTCATTTCGATCGGAGTTTAAGCTGGAAGAGTTGCATACAGGTGTATGCAAAAATGACAATAAAAAAGCATCCATTTCTCGATGCTATAAATCTATCTTCCGTTCTCTATCTACCTCTACTGGATTGCTTGGTCTTTCTCTTGCATTGGCAGGTTGCAGCGGTAGCGATCCAAGCGTAGTTTTGGGTGAAATTCCGATCATGTCTGATAACGATACCATACAGAAAGTGTATGAACGCTGTGTTCATGAAACTCAGGAAGAGCTTGTGAAAGATAATCCGGGTACTTCGTATGATATTTTGACAATTATGTACTCATGTGCACTGTAAACCTGTGAGTCAGCAGTGGTCATTACCTGTTAGAAAGGATTGGAAACGGACTCCTGTAAGATCATTCTCGATATTTATAAATCCTGATCAGTCAACGGCGCTACCCCAAAGAGTTTGAAGGTGCAGAAAGCGGCAAGAGAGCGAAGCCTTTATGTCCTCGGGTACCGGGAGCCTGGATCGACTAAGTGACTGGGACGAGCTGGCGTTCCAGTGAGTGAACCCAGATAACAACCCTGAATTTTCAATGGCAAGGGTATAATCTGACCGGTTTAATGGTGAACTTACACTTGTATTTTACTCCATCGCCGTGAATGCCAGATGGCCAGAAAGCTGACTGAGGTAATTATTCGCTGAAGAGTAGGCACAGCCCAGACAGCCGTCAGTCCAAAGCCAAGAATAGGGCCTATAAGCCAGCAGAGTGGTAGCAGGATGAGCCATTGGGCTATGAATCGGATGCAGAGAACCGTTCGGTTCGCTCCTGCTCCAAGCAAGGCCTGAACAAATACCAGAGATGGGGCATCCAGAACGACGCCAATACCTGTCAATTGCAATGGTATAACGCCCATTGTCAATAGTGCAGGGTCGTGGAGAAACAGAGAAAGCACTGCTTTTGGAAGAAAAATTAAAGGCAGGCTCAGTACCAGCAAGACAGCGCTTGCAGTGTACATAACCTCCTGCCCCCAGCGCCAGGCAACCTCTGGCTCTCGGGCTCCAAGGCTTTGGCTGACTAGCGTATTGGCCGCCATGCCCAACCCAAGGCCAGGCAGTACAAGCATCAGCGAGATGTTGAGTAGCACATGGGCAATGGCCATTTCACTGATACCCAGTTGGGCGACAATGACAAAAAGCGTCATCATCCCCAGGGCAAACAACGTTTGCTGCAGGGAGTCAGGGATTGCCAGGAAAACAAGACGCTTTAATGCAGCCCAGTTTTTCCAGCGGGTCAGAAAACCGTATTTTCTAGCTCGCTTATTGAGAATCCAGAGGTTGAGAAAGGCGCCCAGGTACATGGATAGGAAGGTACCCAGGGCTGCTCCCTTAACGCCCATGGTTGGCAAGCCAAGCTTCCCATAGATTAATAGGTAACTGAGAATAACATTACATATATGGGTGCATACGAGCAGTTTAAGAAAACCTTTTGGTTCACCAATGCCATTCCAGAATCCACGGAATGAAAGGTTCATGGCTGCAGCAGTGAGCGCCATGACCCTTATCTGAAAATAGTTAGTTGCTTCTCCTTTAAAGGTTGGGGATTTTTGCGCAAATAATTCCAGTAACCAGGGTGCAGTCATCATCAGGATAATACTGAGTGGCATGGCAAAGCAAAAAGCGATGATAAGTCCGTGGTTAGTAGGCATAGCACATTCATCAAGACGACCAGCACCAACACGGCGCGCAACCTGAGCCTGAATAGCAGCAGAAAGTCCGGTCATCAGGGATAGAGCTACAAAATTGGCGTAGCTGCCAGCACCGACGGCTGCAAGGGCATTTTCTCCCAACGGCCCCACCAGAGCAGCGTCCACCAGATTAATCATGCTCTGGGAGAGCATGGCCAACATGATGGGGAATCCTAACTGAAGTATTGTGGCAAGCCTTTGCTTCAAACTGACTCCATCATTTCTAACAGTTTTAAATCGCAGATAAGCACACAGAAAAATAAAATTGGGTGTTCATTCAGGGGCTGATCTCATGGCTAATTGTGACCCCCTCCTAATAGCAGTACGCTATTTTCATGATGAATAGCAAGAATTGTATGCATTATTATACCAATTGCAGTTTCTAAATCCCTATTGCGCTGATGATCTGAACAGATATTCTGCGTTTAAGTTCCTCGCCATAACCAAGGCTATGACTCGTCACTTCGCCTTTATGCCCTTTAGGGTATTGTCTCTCTGTCCAGCTCTCCATGCTCATAACGGGTTTAGAAAGTTTAATTGGTATTATTAGGTTTTGTCCGTGAGTTAACGGTATTTTTCCGAAAATACAAACAAGAATGAGTGAAAAGTACGACGTAGATTTAGCCTTCAAGTGACGAAGAAGCTTGATAATAGTGGCATTTATGCAGTAAGCCCCTTTCTGGATCAATCTGCGAGGTTGGGCCGGAGCCATCGTTCAGCTTCTTCCAGCGACCAGCCCTTCCGATCAGCATAGGCTTCCAGCTGATCTTTATCTATTTTTCCCAGGCCAAAATACTTGGCATCCGGATGAGAGAAATACCAGCCACTGACACTGGCTGCGGGCATCATGGCAAAATGTTCGGTAAGTGAAACACCTGCATTTGCTTCGCCGTTGAGCAGAGTAAACAACGTTGCTTTTTCAGTATGATCCGGGCAGGCGGGATAGCCGGGGGCCGGGCGAATACCTGTGTATTTCTCTTTAATCAGCTCATCATTGCTGAGCTGTTCATTAGAGGCATAAGCCCAGTATTCTTTCCTGACTCTCTCATGCATGCACTCGGCAAAAGCTTCGGCCAGACGGTCCGCCAGAGCCTTAACCATAATGCTGTTGTAATCATCACCTGCATTTTCATACGTTTTGGCGAGTTCCTCCGCACCAATCCCAGCAGTGGTGATAAACCCTCCGATGTAGTCTGGCAGGCCCGATGATTCCGGAGCCACAAAATCGGAGAGACTGTAGTTGGGCTTATCTTCCGGTTTGGGGGCTTGCTGGCGAAGATGATGCAACTGTACTTTGACATCCGTTCGAGTCTCATCAGTGTATAGAATGAGATCGTCATGATTCACCTGATTGGCAGGCCAGAAACCAATAGCGGCTCTGGCACCGATCAATTTTTCACTGATCAGCTTATCCAGCATTTGTCTGGCATCGTTATAAAGGCTGGTGGCTGCTTCTCCCACGACCTCATCGTTGAGAATGGCCGGAAATTTACCCGCCAGATCCCAGGTGATAAAGAACGGTGTCCAATCAATGTAATTGACGAGATCTTCCAGAGGGTAGTCTTCAAAGACTTTTACCCCTGTAAAGGCTGGTTTCGGTGGTTCATAGCTTTTCCAGTTTGGTTGGAAAGCATTATCCACGGCTTCTTCATAGGTCAGCAGAGCCCGTTTATTGCTCCGTTTTTCATGGCGAAGCCGAATCTTCTCATATTCTGTTCGAGTTTCTCTAACCAGCTCAGGTTTGAGTGTATCGCTCATGAGACGGGTAGAGATGCCCACACTACGGGATGCATCGGTGACATAGATGGCCAGATTATCTTGAAATTTTGGTTCGATTTTAACAGCCGTATGGGCTCTGGACGTGGTCGCTCCACCAATCATTAAAGGCAGATTGATGCCCTGGCGTTGCATTTCACTGGCTACATGGACCATCTCATCAAGTGATGGGGTAATCAGACCACTGAGACCAATAATATCGACCTTTTCCTCAATGGCCGTTTTCAGAATGGTTTCACAGGGAACCATAACGCCAAGGTCAATTACCTCGAAGTTGTTACAGGCCAGAACCACACCAACAATGTTTTTACCGATATCGTGTACATCGCCCTTAACCGTAGCCATCAGTATTTTGCCATTTGATCGGGCAGACCCACCTTTCTCTTCTTCAATAAAAGGGATTAGATGCGCGACTGCCTGCTTCATAACCCGGGCACTTTTTACCACCTGAGGTAGAAACATCTTACCGGCCCCAAAGAGGTCGCCGACGACATTCATACCATCCATCAACGGCCCTTCAATCACCTCAATCGGGCGGCGGGCTCCAATTCGTGCTGCTTCGGTATCCTCAATAATGTAGGTGGTAATACCTTTGACCAGTGCGTGCTCAAGCCGCCTCGTGACCGGCCATTCGCGCCAGGCAAGATCTTCTGCCTTTTTCTCAGCTGTACCATCTGCACGGCAATTTTCTGCAATAGCAAGTAACGCTTCCGTCGCATCACTGGAGCGGTTGAGGATAACATCCTCAACTTTATCTCTGAGCTCTTTGGGTATCTCTTCGACGATTTCCAGCAGGCCAGCATTAACAATACCCATGGTCAGGCCAGCTTTAATGGCGTGATACAGAAAAACGGCATGAATCGCTTCCCGCACCGGATTATTGCCCCGGAACGAGAAGGAGACATTACTGACACCGCCCGAACTCATGGCATGGGGCAGGTTGTCGCGGATAAATTGCACTGCATTGATGAAGTCTACGGCGTAATTATTGTGTTCATCGATTCCCGTTGCGACGGCAAAGATATTAGGGTCAAAGATAATGTCCTGAGGTGGAAATCCAATGTCTTTCACCAGAATGTCGTATGAACGTTGGCAGATTTCAATCTTGCGGGCTTCGGTATCGGCCTGACCCTGTTCATCGAATGCCATGACAACAACAGCAGCACCGTAGTTTCGACAAAGACGTGCCTGCCTGCGGAAGATTTCTTCACCTTCCTTCAGGCTGATGGAGTTCACAATGCCTTTGCCCTGAATGCATTGCAGGCCGGCTTCAATGACTTCCCATTTGGATGAGTCGACCATCACTGGCATCTTGGAGATGTCAGGCTCTGATGCGACCAGGTTGAGGAATGTGACCATGGCGCTTTTGGCATCGAGCATCCCCTCATCCATATTGATATCGATGACCTGGGCACCGTTTTCTACCTGATCTCGCGCGACGTCCAGGGCGGTGTCGTAATCTTCTTCGATAATCAGGCGCTTGAATCGTGCTGAGCCGGTCACATTGCACCGTTCACCCACATTGACGAACAGAGAGTTGTTGTCGATGTTGAAGGGCTCCAGACCACTCAAACGACAGGCAACAGGAATTTCAGGGATCACACGGGGAGAAATGTCGGCTACTTTGTCAGCAATTGCCTTGATATGGGCTGGTGATGTACCACAGCAGCCACCAATAATATTGACCAGTCCAGCTTGGGCAAACTCCCCTACAATATCGGCCATCTCTTCAGGCGTCTGATCATACTCACCAAATGCGTTGGGTAGTCCGGCATTGGGGTGTGCACTGATCCAGGTGCCGGCACAATTCGACAGCTCTTCCAGATAGGGACGTAATTCCGTGGCGCCCAGTGCGCAGTTTAATCCGACGGAGATGGGCTGTGCGTGTTCTATCGAGTTCCAGAAGGCCTCTGTCGTCTGACCGGAAAGTGTTCGTCCGGAAGCGTCGGTAATCGTCCCGGAAATCATGATGGGAAGAGAGAAGCCCAGCTGATCAAACAGATCTTTGACCGCATAGATAGCCGCCTTTGCATTCAGCGTGTCAAAAATCGTTTCAATCAACAGAATATCAGAACCACCTTCGATCAGTGCCATGGCTGCTTGCTGATAGGCCGTCACCAGTTCATTAAAACTGGTATTGCGATAGCCGGGATTATTGACATCGGGTGAGATGGAGGCGGTACGGTTGGTTGGGCCTAAAACACCTGCAACAAAACGGGGCTTGTCAGGGTTGGCTCTGGTGAACTCATCAGCCACTTCACGGGCCAGACGTGCCGCTTCCCGGTTGATTTCTGGCACCAGATCTTCCATCTGGTAATCCGCCATGGCAATGGTGGTGGCATTGAAGGTGTTAGTTTCGAGTATATCTGCACCGGCTTCGAGATAATCCCGGTGAATCCGTTGAATGATATCTGGACGGGTCAGCACCAGAAGGTCGTTGTTGCCCTTTACATCACAAGTATGACTGGCAAAGCGTTCGCCACGGTAATCCGCTTCCTCCAGTTTGTAGCTCTGGATCATGGTACCCATGGCACCATCAAGAATCAGAATCTTTCTTTTCAGGTGTTGTTGTAGTTCAGTGAGGGCTTTTATTTGTTGTGGCGTAGCTTGCAGCATGGATAGCAGACCAATGATTATTCGTTCTGGTCGGCAATGGTATCAGAAAGGTCGGGATTTGTACCTAGAAAGCCAGAACAGAAGTTCCAGCTTTCAGTGGGTGGACTCTCGGAACTTTATCTGTCTATTTATTGATGGAAACCTGTTCGATCGCAACACCATTCTCACGACAGAACTGTGATAGCTCTTCCTGAGGGTTGCGATCGTATTGCACATCGTAAACGATACGTGCAACACCCGCTGCCAGCAGATTTTTGGTGCACTGATCACAGGGGCTGTGGGTTACATAAGCGGTGGCACCCTCGATAGGTGTGCCCAGTCTTGCTGCCCATATTACGGCATTGAGTTCAGCATGGATTTCATGTCTGAGAGACCAGGTGTGGTGCTCTTCGTACTCGGCTTCATTGCAGTTGATGTAGCCGGAAGGTGTGCCATTAACACCGGTAGAGAGTACCCGTCCATCCTTTACCAGCAGGCAGCCTACCTGAAGGCGCACACACTTTGATAATTTGGCCAGTGAGTGGGCCATCTCCATGTAAACGGTATCGCTCATAAATGACAAGGACCTGAAACAGTTCTATAAAAAAAACGGGTATGGCAGGGGCCATACCCATCTCGATATTAACAGATTCAGGCTGCCTGTGGAGTGGCTTCTGCTAGATCATTGGTTTTCATCAGACAGAAACCGGAGATGGCGACGGCGACCAGCGTAATTGCGGACAACGACAGGGTACCAGCTTCTGGCAGGAAGCTAATCAGGGCACTGATCAGAGTAGCCAGCAACATTTCAATAAAGAAAATAAGGCCAGCCGCCGTGCCCATGTTCTCCTTCATATGCTCAGTCGCTCTGGCTTGGCAGAGTGGCATGAACAGACCGAGGCCTAATTCGTAAATGGCAATACCAGCAACATAACCGGTAATCGACTGGCCGTCAGTTAATAAGCCGCTGCCCAGAGATATCATCGCTCCAACAACCAGAAGCGCTCCTGCCATCAACGTACTCTGACTTCTGCTCATGCTTGCCGTTAATTTAGGCCCCATGGAAGCACTCAACAGATAGCTGGCAATAGCGACAGCAAAAAGGTAACCATAAATGGCTGGTGAGATACCCAGCTGGCCGATAAGCACGAATGAACCACCGGCGACGAATACAAAGGCTCCTGCAAATGCAGCACCGGCAGCAATGGTGAAGCGCAGGTAGCGGGAGTCTGTAAGCACTGCTTTATAACCGGCAATG
The DNA here is from genome assembly GCA_900299555.1 of uncultured Endozoicomonas sp. Lineage (GTDB taxonomy): Bacteria > Pseudomonadota > Gammaproteobacteria > Pseudomonadales > Endozoicomonadaceae > Endozoicomonas. The sequence goes on along the minus strand of OODV01000210.1, from coordinate 844 downwards.
ACAGAGGTATGAGTAGCTGTATCAGCTGTCTTTTCCTGCTTTTTCTCAGGTAAGAGCATCAGAGCGATCATCGCAATCACTGCCATGGCTGCCATCGCATAAAAACTGTATTGCCAGCCTGCATACTCCTGAAGATAACCGCCAGCAATAGGAGCAGCCATTGGAGCAATGGTCAGGCAGCCGCCAATGTAGGCCAGCATTTTCACTTCCATTTGATCACGGTAATAATCCCTGGCCATCATCCGGGCGACAGCGGTTCCAAAACAGCCAAAAACTGCTTGGGCAAAACGTGCAGCAATAAACACATGAATACTGTCAGTTAACAGCGTAATGCCAGTGGCCACCAGGTAGAGAGAGTAGCCCATGATCAGTGTTTTTTTGCGGCCCAGACGATCAGCCAGTGGCCCTACGATCAACATGGACAGAGAAAAGCCCAGCATAAACAGGCCGACGCTCCACTGAGCAATTGCAGAAGTTGTACCGAAATATTCGGTAATCGCCGGGAGTGATGGCGTGAAAATATCAATGGACACAGGTCCTACCACCGCAAACAGCGTCAGGATTATCAATACAAAAGCGGGGTATTTATCAGGATTCAGGTGCCGCATGATGGTCCATTCTTAAGAAAAAGAGTGAAATGAAAAGTGCGATGAAAAAGTGGAGTGGGAGAATGCGATATGTCCGCTATATGAACAATCCGTGTTTATGCCGATTTTCTATCCAAAAACACCACATATACATCAACACCGCTTAGTTATTCTAGGTTCTGTTGACATAAGGACTTAGCTATACAATGTCGCCTTTTGCGCGATATGGACAGAACCCGACTTGATGACGAGCAATG
>OODV01000329.1 GCA_900299555.1 uncultured Endozoicomonas sp. | reverse complement strand
CACTTCAAAATCATGGTATATCTGCTGACAGGTAAGCTGGACTTTACCAAGGTGAGCAAAGCCTGCTTACCCACATGAAATTAAAAAGAACCTTTTGTTTCAAGTAATGAAGGTGACTTAGCGAATAAACCGAAGAAACTCTTCCCGGGTAGGCTGATTATCTTTCATCAGGCCTCGCATTACTGACGACGTCATGGAAGAATTCTGTTTTTCAACACCACGCATCATCATGCACATATGTTGTGCTTCAATTACGACGGCAACACCTTTAGCATCCGTTACTTCCATGATGGCATCGGCGATCTGTTTGGTCATGTTTTCCTGAATCTGCAGGCGTCGGGCATACATATCGACAACGCGGGCAAATTTGGACAGACCCAGCACTTTGCCTCTGGGCACATAGCCAATATGGCACTTGCCAATGAAGGGCAACATGTGATGTTCACACATGGAATACAGTTCAATGTCCTTGATCACCACCATTTCACTGATGTCTGATTCAAACACGGCACCATTAACGATTTCGTCCAGTGTCTGAGTGTAGCCTTTGGTCAGGTACTGCATTGCTTTGGCAGCTCGAAGCGGCGTATCTCTAAGACCTTCGCGGTGAATATCTTCACCAACGGACTCAATAATGGCCTTGTAGTGTTCGCTGATTCTTTGAGACATTTGAAGACTTATCGCTGGGTGGTTATCGAAGTGGACGGCAGTTTAACACAACTGATAGTCGCTAAGGTAAGTCCCGGTTGGACTTTCTTTGTAAGGTTTGAATAGGTAAGGCTGGCCTGATGGTTGCTAGAGCTTTTCCTTGCAGGTATGGTTGATAAGCCATGAGTTAAAAGCACGCCAAGGATTACAGATGGATTGTACTGAAAAGGTGCGTGCTGAAAAAAATAACAACAACATGAAGGATGGTTCTCATGCTGAAAAGTCTGAAAACAGCTGCAGTGCTGGGCGCGTTTGCGGCAGCCGGTCTGGCTCAGGTGGCCAGTGCTTCGGCTACGCTGGAATCGGTTAAAGAAAAAGGTTATCTCTCCTGTGGCGTCAGTACCGGCCTTCCCGGTTTCAGTAACCCTGATGACAAGGGGCAGTGGAGTGGTCTGGATGTTGATGTATGCCGTGCAGTGGCTGCGGCAACATTGAAAGATGCCAGCAAGGTTAAATTTGTTCCGCTGACAGCAAAAGAACGTTTCACTGCTCTTCAGTCGGGTGAGATTGATGTGCTTTCCAGAAATACTACCTGGACGCTGACCCGTGATGCATCCCTTGGTCTCAACTTTACCGGTGTCTCTTACTATGATGGTCAGGGTTTCATGGTGAAAAAAGACTTGGGTGTGAAGAGTGCTAAAGAGTTGGACGGTGCTTCCATTTGCATTCAGTCCGGCACGACCAGTGAACTGAACCTTGCCGACTATTTCCGTGCTAATAATATGGAATATCAGCCGGTGGTATTTGATACCTCCGATGGTACTGCAAAAGGCTTTGATGCTGGCCGCTGTGATGTACTGACTTCCGATCAATCTCAGCTGTATGCTTTGAGGGTTCGACTGTCCAAGCCTGACTCTGCGGTTGTTCTGCCGGAAGTGATTTCGAAGGAACCTCTCGGGCCTGTTGTTCGTCAGGGTGATGACCAATGGTTCAATATTGTTAAGTGGAGCCTGGCCGCCATGATTAATGGTGAAGAACTGGGGCTTAACTCTGACAACATAAAAGCGCAAAAGGCGTCTTCTGATCCTAATATTCGTCGCCTGCTGGGTATTGATGGCCCTAAAGGTAAAGGACTTGCTCTTGATGATGACTGGTCACTCCGTATTATTGAGCAGGTAGGGAACTACGAAGAGATCTTTAACCGTAATGTAGGTGCTGAATCTCCGCTGCAGATTGATCGTGGTCTCAATGCGCTCTGGAACGATGGCGGTATCCTTTACGCTCCTCCTTTCCGTTGATTCTGAAATCATCCCACTCCTGTGCTTTGCGCAGGAGTGCTTTATCTGGCCTTAAGTATTGAGTCTGTCGATGATTCAATATTCCTGTGCAGAGCACTGGAGTGAGGGCTTTTTCTCTTTTGGCAAAAATAAAAAAGGGACGTTATGTCGTGACTGATCCTAAGCACGTATCCCATAAAGCCAATTCAACGCCGCGCTTTTTACGGGAACTTCTGAGGCTCTGGCGTGATGCTTCATTCAGACCCCTTATAATGCAGGGGACTGTAGTACTGATCATTGTGATGTTGGCTATCTGGGTGATCAGTAACACTATGCACAACCTCGAACACAGAGGGATCAGTACCGGTTTCGATTTTCTCTCTCAAGAGGCTGGCTTTGGTATTATTCAGTCTCTGGTTGAATACGACGAATCACACAGTTATGGCCGAACCTTTGTGGTTGGCATGCTCAACACCTTATTGGTCTCAGGTTTGGGTATTTTCTTTGCCACCATTCTTGGTTTTCTGGTGGGTATTGCCCGTCTCTCTTCTAATTGGTTATTAGCCAGGCTGGCTTCTGTTTTCATTGAGACTTTCCGTAATATTCCATTATTGCTGCAAATTCTTTTCTGGTATTTCTCCGTTCTGGCTGCGTTACCCCACCCCCGCCAGAGTTATGCACTATGGGACTCGATATTTTTAAATTTACGCGGTCTCTTTCTACACAAGCCTATTATTGAACAGGGGCTTCTGCCTGTAATGGTCAGTGTTCTGGTTGCCATTGGCCTGACTTTACTCTTCAGGCTGAAAAACCGTATGAGAAGGCTTGATACCGGAAAGCCCATTCCTGGTGCATCTTTATGGATGACTGCACTGTTATTGGGCATTCCGGCTGTGGTATGGGGACTTTCTGGAGCAACTCTGACCTTGGATACCCCAGTGTTAAAAGGATTTAACTTCCGTGGTGGTATTGCGATTATCCCTGAATTAGGTGCCTTGTTACTGGCTCTGACTATCTATACCGCTGCTTTTATTGCAGAAGTGGTGAGGGCCGGTATTGAGTCTGTGCAGAAGGGCCAGAAAGAAGCCGCCGCATCATTGGGGTTGAAGCCTGGAAAAGTATTATCACTGGTCGTGATTCCGCAAGCGATGAGGGTCATTATTCCGCCTTTGACCAATCAATATTTGAATCTGGCAAAAAACTCTTCACTGGCAACCGCTATCGGTTATCCCGATCTGGTGAGCGTTTTTGCTGGAACTACGCTGAACCAGACTGGGCAGGCAGTTGAAGTGATTGCTATGACCATGGCCGTTTATCTCACCATTAGCTTAACGGTTTCCCTGTTAATGAATACCTATAACAAGCGCATGGCGCTGATAGAGCGATAAAGGGTGGGAGAATAGAATCATGATGAATCACGAACTAAAAATGATTCCTGCCCGAGAACCACCGGTTATGGCAGTTGGTGTATTGGCTTGGATCAGGAATAATCTGTTTGCGAGTACTTTAAGTATCGTAGCGACGTTGCTTATCGTGTATGGTCTGTTTTTATCCATTCCTCCTTTGGTGCAGTGGGCATTGGTGGATGCGACCTGGTTTGGCGCTGATAGCAATGCCTGTAACCGGGAGGGTGCCTGCTGGGCTTTTGTCACTGCGAGGTTAGATCAGTTTATCTACGGGTTTTATCCCGCAGAACATCAATGGCGGCCAAACCTCTTTTTTGCGCAATTAGCGGTGCTTGTTCTCTGGCTATCGTTAAAGTGGACACCGGGAAAACAGTGGGTGCTGGGGTATAGCTTACTGTTAATGCCGTTTGTTTCCTGGTTTCTCCTTTATGGCGATCTTCCGGGTCTGGAAAAAGTAGAGACACATCAATGGGGCGGTTTAATGTTGACGCTTCTGCTGGCCTTGTGCGGAATGATTGCGTCATTACCCTTTGGAGTTCTGCTTGCCCTGGGGCGCCGGTCAAATATGCCAGTGATCCGGTCGTTGTGTACTGCCTACATTGAGTTGTGGCGTGGTGTTCCACTGATAACCGTACTGTTTATGGCGTCGGTTATGCTGCCGTTGTTTGTTCCTGAAGAAGTTGTATTTGATAAGTTGCTCAGGGCACTTATTGGCATCATTCTGTTCCAGTCAGCCTATATGGCGGAAGTGGTTCGCGGAGGATTGCAGGCCATTCCCAAAGGGCAGTTTGAAGCATTCAATAGTCTCGGGCTGAGCTACTGGCAGGGAATGATCATGATCATTCTGCCTCAGGCAATGCGTTTGGTGATCCCCGGGGTTGTGAATACCTTTATTGCTCTGTTTAAAGACACCAGCCTGGTACTGGTGATTGGTCTATTTGATTTACTGGCCATTATTCAAGCGGGGTTGAATGACCCTGCCTGGCTGGGTAACTCGGTGGAAGGCTATTTGTTTGCCGGATTTGTTTTCTGGATCTTCTGTTATGGCATGTCAAAGTACAGCCAGCGACTCGAACAACAATTACATCAAGGGCGCTAATCTTATGGACGAATTACTTGATCGCTCGGCTATAAAAGATTCAATTAAAAAAGATGAGCAGGCTGAGGTTGATATTCAGCATGAGTCTGGAATCGATCAATCCACTCTGATTGAAATCAGTGGTTTGAATAAATGGTACGGTCAGTTTCATGTTCTTCGGGATATCAATCTGAACGTTAGTAAGGGTGAGAAAATAGTGATCTGTGGCCCATCGGGCTCGGGTAAATCAACATTGATTCGTTGTATCAACTGTCTTGAGGAGCATCAGGAAGGCAGTATTGTGGTAGACGGAACCCGTCTGACCAATGATCTGAAAAATATAGAAACCATCCGTCGTGAAGTTGGGATGGTGTTCCAACAGTTCAATCTGTTTCCACACCTTACCATTTTGGAGAACTGCACCCTGGCACCGATCTGGGTTCGTAAGCAGTCCAGAAAGGATGCAGAGAAGGTGGCAATGGAGTATTTGGAGCGAGTAAGGATTCCTGATCAGGCCAATAAATACCCTGGTCAGCTTTCAGGTGGACAGCAACAGCGTGTAGCCATTGCCCGAAGCCTTTGTATGAACCCGGAAGTAATGCTGTTTGATGAGCCGACTTCTGCGCTTGATCCGGAGATGATCAAAGAGGTGCTGGATGTCATGATCGAGCTGGCCCAAGAGGGGATGACTATGCTTTGCGTCACCCACGAAATGGGTTTTGCCCGGACGGTGGCAGATCGAGTGATCTTTATGGATGAAGGCCAGATCATTGAGCAGGCACCACCGGAAGCGTTCTTCAGCAATCCCCGTTCAGATCGAACCCGTAAGTTTCTGGGGCAGGTGTTGAATCACTAGCACCTACGCATAGCGATTTAACGGGCGGAGGATTTGGCATTGTATATGAGTTTGTAAGTCTGCTGTTAGAATGCTGGCTAATATCTATTGTTACCCGCAGGTTATTTGTTGGTGGTTACTTACTTTCCTTATTCTGAAACAAAAATATAACAGAATTGTCTAAAAAGCCTCTGTATGATCGCCAGCAAATTTTATACAAGCGCCCAATGCGCTTCTGATGAAGGCTCATCAGAATCACACAGGTTTGAGGGTATTATGCAGTTTCAGCTCAGCCGCAAGGTCATTCTCGCCTCTGCTATCGCACTGGCATCTCAGGTTTCTTTTGTTCAGGCCGCCGGTTACGGTATCAATGAACAGTCTGCCAGCTATCTGGGTACTGGCTTTGCTGGCCGTGCTTCCAATGCTATTGATGCATCTATTTCTGCAACTAACCCTGCGGGTATTAGTTTCGTTAATGGCCGCCAGGTTTCTGCGGGCGCGGATGTCATTTTGGAAGGTGGTGAGTTTACTGGTACTCATACAACCCGTGGTGATGGTTCTACCAAAGACTTCCAGAAAACATCTTTCGTTCCTTTTGGCTATTTTGCAATGCCTGTTGATGAGAAATGGAGTTTTGGTCTGGCTGGCTATGCTCCATATGGTATTGAACTTGATTATGCTAATGAATGGATTGGCGCTGGATTTGGTGATAAGACAAGCGTGCAGGTAATAAACCTTCAGGGAACGATGTCTTACAAGTTCACTGATGACTTTGCTGTAGGCTTTGGTCTGATTGGCTCTCATGTAAAAGGCGAGCTTACTAGCCGTCCATTTAATGCTGATGCAACCATTGAAGGTGATGATAATACCATTGCATGGAATATTGGTGCACTCTGGAATGTGTCTGAAAAAACCTCTCTTGGTCTGGCCTACCACTCAAAGCTGGACTTCACTCTGGAAGGTGATTACACCATTGAGAACTCTCCTCTTCCTAGTTTAGTGCCAAATGGAGTTAAGGGTGTAGAGTTGAGTATTACCATGCCTGAAAAGCTGATGGCTAGTGCTACTCACAAAATTGATGAGCAATGGACGGTCATGGCTGATGTGACTTGGACACGCTGGAGCCGGTTTGAGGAATTTAACGTGATGAACGCTCAGGATTCATCTTCTGAGTATTATGTCCCGATGAACTGGACTGACACTTGGGCTCTGTCTCTGGGCACTTCATATCAGTTGGATGACCAATGGTTATTGCGTGCAGGCTATATGTTCGATGAATCTCCAGTGAATGATGAGAACAGAACTGTTCGCTCCCCGGATGCAAACCGCAACTGGTTTACCCTTGGTGCAAACTGGAAAGCTGCTGAAAATATGTCCGTTGACTTAGCCTATGCTTACGTGAAACTTCAGGATGGAGCTATTACTGAGCAGAAGTATGACGGTCCAAATGATCCAAGTCCTGCCCTGGGAACCATTACAGGCAGCTATAGCAGTGGATCTCATATCATTGGCGCACAGCTGAACTATAAGTTCTGACATTAGTGTAAGTTAAGTAGAATATCTGTTTATCTAAGTAAATCAGAAATGCCGGTCTGCTTTTTCAGTATACCGGCATTTTTTATTTATTTTCTCCTTCCCTCCCTATACTCTTCTAACGATCGTAAGCACTGCTTTGGCTTGCTCTAAGGAGGAGAAAGAATGTTTTGGAAGACTGTTTCTGGAAAGCATGTGGGAAAACAGTTCGTTTTTATGAGCTTTTTGATGGCTTTGCTTTCTGGTTGTAGTTCACTCACTACAAAAGATTCATCATCAACAAGCCCCTCCTCTGAAGCAGGTCAGGCAGATTGTCAGTCGCTTTCTACCCTGTTCAGTAAAAGCAGTAATAACTTTGAGAGCATTCGTTATCGACCGTCTTATAAAAACAAGATCACTCTCTGGGAGAGTCGATATCAGCTGATAGAAAACAGCTGTCAGGTATGGCAATGGGGTGATAAATACAGCTATGTCTGCAATAAGGCTTATCCTGATCAGGAAACTGCACATCAGGTATATCAACAGGCTCAGAATTTTATCAACCAATGTCTCGGTGAAAACCCCGGTGGCTGGTATGAGGAACAAGGTGTCCTGGAGGGACGTGGAGAAGAAACTCAATACCTGTTTGAAGCTCAGGTTCGTGGCTCTTTAAGGAAGCAGAGTACCCCGGGGTTGTTTAGAGACAGCTGGTCTGTCTACTTTTGGATTGACTCGCCTTCGATGTTGCGTTGATTGCTTTTTAAGGTCTCGAGTCAGATAAAAGCTGAATCTTGCTCTATGCTTGAATCTTTTAATGCAAGCATAGAGTAAAACCAAATGATACATTTCCGAGCAGGGTTGTTGGTGCTTTTTTGCCTTTATACCCTATGCTCCGGGGCATCCTATCAGTACCCAGTTCAGAATCCTTTTCTATCCACCGTGATGGGGACGCCAGAACACCTGTGGCCGGATTTATCGGGTCCTCCGATCAATGAAATTAATCTGAAGATATACCATTCACTGGTTCCTGGTCCAATACCTCCAGCATTTTCAAGCTCTAGGAAAGCGACTGTCAGGTTTGCCTGGCAGAACAGGCCTGCGCCTCTTATTTTTATTGTTGCTGGTACTGGTGCTCGCTTTAATGCCAGTAAGGTTGAGTTTTTAAAACGGGTTTTCTATAGAGCGGGTTTTCATGTTGTCCAGCTATCGTCTCCAACTAGCTCGGATTTTATGGTTAATGCCTCTAATACACACTTGCCGGGTATTTCCCGGCAGGATGCCAGTGATTTATACCGGTTGATGTAAGCCAGTCTGAAACGAATTGAGCAGTTTAATAAACGGCTGGAGATTAATGGTATATATCTCGCTGGTTATAGCCTGGGAGCACTGGATGCAGCCTTTGTTGGGGCTCTGGATGACAGGAAAGAGGACATTGGCTTTCAGCGAATATTGTTGATTAACCCACCAGTTTATATCGAACGGTCAATTCAGAATCTGGATCAGCTTACAAGAGTTAAGATTCAGGGGGTTGATGATACAACGGAGTTGTTCAATCGCTTCTTCGATCAGTTAGCGGAGTATTTTCGGAAGAACAATCATCTTGATGTTGATGACAGCCTTAAAGGAGTCATCGGTAGGGAAGTTGAAGCGATGAGTGATGGAGAGTTGGCACTGCTGATTGGTGTTGCCTTTCGGTTCTCTATCGCATCCATGGTGTTTACTGCAGATGTTATGAATCGGACTGGGCTGATTGTCCCTGAAGGGCAGCCGGTCACTGTGACCGAAAGCCGAACACCTTTTTTTCACCGGTCAATGCACTGGAATTTCCAACAATACCTTGAACGTATGCTGTTACCGTCGCTCAATCTCCATCGCAGACAACAGGGTGTGTCTTTGCTGAAAAGAAAAGACGCTTTCCTGCAAAGCAGTTTACCCGTTTTAGAGCGATGGCTGAAAAAGTCCAAAAATATAGGTGTGATGCATAATGCGGATGATCTGATTATTGACCAGGAGGGATTGTCCTTTATTTACGATACATTCGGTCAGCGCGCGAAAATTTATCCTTATGGCGGTCATATGGGCAACCTTCAGTTTTCCGCAAATGTACAGGATATGGTTGGTTTTATAAAAACAGGGCAATTCCCAGATGCGTAGTTTCTTCCTGTTTCTTTCTTTTTGTATATCCTCAAGTTATGCGCAGGATCGAATACCGTATTCCAATCCTATGGACCAGTTAGAGTATTATGAGGAGCATGGAGACGGGGCTGGAAGTGATATAAGGCGGTTGGCATTCCTTGATGTTTATGACCCCCTTGAGCCGGTTAATCGCCTTTTTTTCGGTTTCAACTCAGGGCTCGATCGTTATTTTCTTAAGCCAGTGCTAAACCTGTATCGGGTCACTGTTCCTTCTTTTATCCGAAAAGGTGTGTCTAATTTTTTTCAGAATATGCAGGATGTTCCCAATACCCTGAACAGCCTGATGCAATTGCGGGCTCGCGCTGCTTTACGCTCAGGTGCTCGCCTTGTGCTCAATACAACGGTTGGTATTTTAGGCTTTTTTGATCCAGCTGAAGCTGCAGGGCTGAGCTACCAGCGTAATGATTTTGGTATGACTCTGGCTCGTTATGGGGTTGGGGCAGGGCCGTATCTGATGTTACCGGTACTTGGACCAAGTAATGTGCGTGATACCTTCGGCCTGACTGGTGATATCCTTGTTCAGGATATGGTTAATTTTCTGACTGTGCCGGAACACTATTATTCTGACCCTGCTGTCTTTGCCATCTATGGCATTAATTATCGGTCAGAAATTCAGTTTACCTATGAAGACTTTGAGTCGCCTTTCAGCTATGACATGATCCGCTTTCTGTACACCAGAAAGCGGGAGCTGCAGTTGCAGACAGTTTATTGAAGGCGGGTTTAATTCTGTTCCTCACGGGTGAATACCCATTCTTTATCTGAGGACATCGCTTCATTGAAGGCGTAGCCTTCGTAGTCAAAATCTTTCAGTTTTTCTGGCTGGTCAATGTTATGGTCGATGACATAACGGCACATAAGGCCTCGAGCCTTTTTGGCATAGAAACTGATGATTTTGTATTGACCATTTTTCCAGTCTTTGAATACAGGGGTAATAATCTGCCCTTTAATTTGCTTTGGTTGAACTGACTTAAAATACTCGTTAGATGCCAGGTTAATCAATACCTGATTTTTCTGATTGGATAGCTCCTTATTCAACTGCTCAGTGATGATACTTCCCCAGAACTGATAAAGGTCCTTCCCGCGCTGGTTGGTAGACCGTGTGCCCATCTCCAGGCGGTAGGCTTGCATAAGATCCAGTGGGCGCAAAAGACCGTAAAGACCGGAAAGTATTCTCAGGTGCTGCTGTGCAAATGAAAGTTGCTTTTCATTTAGTGTTTCTGCATCAAGACCTGTGTATACATCACCTTTAAAAGCCAATATGGCCTGTTTGGCGTTATCCATGTTGAACGGGGTGGACCAAGCTTGAAAGCGGGCCGCGTTAAGTTGAGATAGCTTGTCGCTGATGCTCATCAAACTACCAATATCTGCTGGACTTAACTCGTTAAGTTCCTTGATCAGAAGAGCAGAGTGGTTGAGAAAATCTGGTTGGGTAAACTTTTTTGTGCTGGGTGGCGTTTCGTAGTCCAGGGTTTTGGCCGGAGAAATAATGAGCAGCATCAAACACTCCCTGATTATTCAAGCTGGAGATAATTGTATGATGACAATAGTAGATCAGGGAGCGTTCCTTTAATAGCGTTAAGAGAGTTAATAACGCCTATCATCACCATTGATAACAGCTATCGATGAAAGTAGATTCTTTTTATTCACTAACCCTCATGAATGTATCGTTGGTAATAACTCTTGATTTCCATGTTTCCTGACCATGCCACTGAATGAGTGCTATTGTATCTATTTTGTCAGGTTCTCCACGGGTTTCTGATTTTCGCAACAATCCACTGATCGCGATAGTGACAGGGGATCCGCAGCTCTTCATGCTCAAGCTCAGTGCAAGAGAGTTGCTATTATGGACAGCCTGAACTGGTACTTCCTTGCCAATACAAGCCTGAGTATTGGCTACTGCTGTAGTGAAGTAACCTTTGAGAAGATCACTGCCTGCACTCTGTAGTGTTAGCAGAGAGCCACGCTGATTCTTCCATGTACCAGCAAAGCTAACATGTTTGTCTGGGTTTGAGCCTTCGGCAATGGATGGGGGAACCCGTTTCGCTGCCTCAATGGATAATCCGGTAATCAGTAATACCACCATCAGAAGAAGATATATACCTGATTTCATCATCATACTCCTTACTAAACCGGTTAAATTTAGACGATATTAGTAAATTCTTCTCAGTTCTGTTTGAACTGAGACTTGGTTTCCTTAGGCGCTCTAATGCTGAAGGGAGCAGATACGCAGGAGGTGATTACTTTCAATCTGAGACAAGGATTACTCTATTAATTTAATAAATCGCTTAGAGGGAACTCAGTTAGTCATGTGATCGGTCGACCAAATTTTGGCCATATGGCTAATTTCGGAATGGCCTCCTGCTTTGGTAGAGATACTTTGTATCTTTCGAATCACAGTAGGTGTTTGAGGCACTTGTAGTTAAGGCCTTCGGCAGTTTTACAGCTCAGAGCAAGGCTGAGTCACATAGGGGAGAGGCTGGTTTGAGAGTGACCTTGAATGTCAGCCACTCCCATAGTCATATTAGCTATCTGCTGGCAGTGTTAGCGCAGATTCGGGACATGGTGGAATATCAGGCAGCCTGGTTAAACAAAACCATAGGACAGCATCGCATCGGCGACTTTTGTAAAGCCGGCAATATTAGCGCCACGGATATAGTCAATAGTGTTATCAGATTGCTGACCATATCTTTTACTCTGCTGGTGGATCTTGAACATGATGTCTTCCAGACGCTTTTCCAGCTCCTTCTGATGAGCTTTGAGCATTTCTCGAGTAAAAAAAACAGTGCCATAGCCCGTTGCTTCTTTGCGAGTCAAGCTACCGGGATAGGCTAATTTTTTACCCGTCAGGACACTGCGAAATTCATTCTGAAGGCGTTTGTACTGACTAAACGACATAGCTGATTTCCCGTGCGCTAACGCCAATATCGCCTGCAGGTACATCTGTATGGGCGCCAATATGTTTATGTAGCTCTGTCATGAAGGACTGGCAGAAACGCATGACTTCCCGGTCACTTTTTCCTTTTGGGTTGAAATCGACTCCACCTTTGGCTGAGTCGTCAGGCTGTTCTTGAATGTTTGTTCAAAGCCAAGGAATTTAAGGGTATCCAGTGAAAGGTTGCTGGTAAATCGAAGGCCTCCTTTATAAGGGCCAATGGCGTTATTAAATTGAACCCGGTATCCACAGTTGGCATATATGCGACCTTTACCGTTTTTCCAGCAGACCCTGAAAATTATAATTCGGTCAGGCTCTTTCATTCGTTCAAGGATTCAAGCTTCAATATGTTTCTGATGATGGTTTATATAGGTAATAACGCTTTCAGTGACCTCCGGGCGGCTTGGTGAAACTCAGGTTCATTGGGGGTTCTGCGAGCAAGACCATTCATGAAGTCGTCAAGTTCAAGCTTTTTGGTGAACATGGAACTCAGCTTTAGAGCTTAGGTATTACGGACGTTTGAGAAGTTTATTTCTGAAATTAATAAAGCATTTCCAGTGTAACTTCTGAACTGGCCAATTCTCTTATATTACCGACTCTACAAGCAGTCTATGCTGCTCTGGGTTTCGAGCTTAATGTTCG
>OODV01000281.1 GCA_900299555.1 uncultured Endozoicomonas sp. | reverse complement strand
GTGTGAGCCCTTTGAGTTTGCCACTCCAGGGAGGAGGGATCAGGCGGAACTTCCCATCATCCCGCTCGATCCTTGGTACGCGTGCATGAAGATAACATTCATGTTGAAAGAAGTTCATATGCCGCCATTCTTTCTGAAAGGTATCGTATGCTGGGTACTCCTTGCCAGAAGGATCATCCTCACTGTTATCTTTGAAGGTTGCCCCTCGCTGAAAGTTAAGAAAAATATCCAATCTGGATTGTTCAGTATTGAACTCAATTGACTCAATGTACCAGGGATAACTGATTCCAAGGGCATTCTGAAACAATTCTTCCATGAGTGTCTTCAGGCCTGTGATGTCATGCAGAGTATTGGATTAAGAATACAGCGTTACCCACTCACTTTTCAAAAGAGCCAATATTAATCGGTTTGATGGAAGACAGTTAGATGAATAATCTTAACACTTATATAAGTTCATCTGTGGTGGGTATCGCAGCTGCCATCAGTAACGCGGTTCCAATGAGCCCAACAGAAAGAGGGGTTTTTATTGGTAGTACGTCTGGGTTCGTGATGAATGTTCAAAAATTAATTTCTAACGATAGCCATATTCCGAAGCAAAATCTTTTGCTAGGAGCATTTTTATCTGCATCCTTGGCGGGATCGATATATATGAATGCCATGATTAGACAAGGTGAATCATCAACTCAGTCTGGAGTAAAAATAGTAGAATCTTTAATTAAACTTTGTCCTGAACGAAGTGCATTATTTTGTGTAAATCGAGACAATTATGCTAACGAAGCAATTTTCAAGGCTGGTGACATGGTTGTTTGCAACAGTGATGCGCAGATGATGTGCTGTGCCGAAAGCTCTAACTATAGAATGTGTGCTGGTTTAGAATATGCCACCTGAATTACTGGTTTAGGATATCCATAGAAGTTTCCGTTGTACCTCTGAGGTCTTTAGCTGTTAACAAAGATAATTTGGTGACTTTGCAGGGATAATGATCGGGATATTTTGCAAGAATTGCTGTGGGTACTGTGGGTACTGTGGGTATAGGATTCGTATCCTTAAGAATACGCTGGCTGAAAGCCCTCCATCGTTCACGGGCTAAAAGCCGCCGCGAAGCGGCCTACCTTGCTTCCAGAGTGCGTGGTCAGCTCTGGTACCTCTACCTGATACTGGACGTATACACTCGTAAGATTGTCGGTTGGGAAATTCATAGTCAAGGGTCTGGTGAGCTGGCCAGTGAGCTGATTAACCGGACAGTTCTGGCCGAAAGGTGCATTAAAAAACCGATAGTATTGCACTCATAATGCCTTTGAAACACCCTCAGGGTGAGGGTGTGTACGCTGTAAGATGATTAGCGTTTTCAGGACTAGCCGTGAAGGCCTTCAGAAGCGGCTTTGGATTGGATTAGCTCGATTTTGTAACCATCCGGATCTTCGACAAACGCGATCTCTGTAGAACCGCCGAGAACCGGGCCTGGCTCACGGGTGATCTTGCCACCGGCCTTACGGATGGCATCGCAGGTGGCATAAATATCATCCGAACCCAGGGCAACATGACCGAACGCATTGCCTAGGTCGTACTGTTCAGTTCCCCAGTTGTAGGTCAGTTCTATGACGGCCTGCTCAGACTCATCGGCATAGCCAACAAAGGCGAGGGTATATTTGTACTCTTCGTTATCGTGTTTTCTCAGCAGCTTCATACCGAGAATTTCAGTGTAAAACTGGATGGACCGATCAAGGTTACCGACACGCAGCATGGTGTGAAGAAATCGCACTTCAGGCTCCTTCAGGTTTATTAAATTGGATTGATGTTGTTCAGGGGTGTTTGGGGCGTTCAGACACTTTTTTCGTCTGCTTCTTCTTCAGTGGCTTGCCGTCAATGGAAGCCTCTTTGATCTCAATGGTGTAGGCCGTACCTTTTTCTTCCTGCAGCAGCTTGACCAGGAAGTAATCATAATCTTTGGCAAACCAGATCCAGGTGGCGCGATTGTTGCTCTTGCGCTGTATTTTTACCCGGACGGTTTTCAGATTGCCCAGGTCGGTTTTTAAGGTCTCTTCGCCTTCGATAATGAATTTGCGCTGGTAGACTTCGTCATCATCGGCAACGTCATAGCTGAGCTGCTGGCCATGGGCTGCCGCCAGGTCCATGCGCAGTTTCAGCTGATAACTCAGGTTGTCCAGTGTTTCCGGTTTCAGGTCCATCGACCACTGGCGGTCACTCTGTTGCCAGTTAACCTTGTTGCTGGCCCAGTCAAAGGTAGCGTATTCTGTTGGCTTTTTGCCAAGCCCTGTACGCTGCTGAACGTACTGGTTGGAGACCAGCTGTGCACCTTCACTGGCAAAGTGACTGGTTTCTTTCATTCCAAAGAACGCCGCATTGGCACTGAACTCAAGCGTCCAGGTGCCGTCCGTATTTCTGGTCAGGGAACGTTCGCCAGAACCGCCAAAGGGGACACCTTTTATGGATGCCTTATAGCTTGCTGAGTAGGGCTTGAGCCTGAAAGCAGGGGCTTTCACGCTGGCAGGTTTTTGCGCAGGGTTTGTCGCGGCAGCATCTGCCTGTCCCACGGACAGTGAAGACACGGCAAGTACCGCGCTCAAAGCGCAGGTGTTGAACAGGCCGAGGCGGGTAGCCGTCACGCTTTTCATGCTCGTTTTGTGGAGATGAAAAAATGGTTGAACCTGTTTAATCATGCCAGTTCCAGGGCGTTTTCCTGCAGTTGGTAGCCCAGTGGGTCAATAGGGTGATCATCCAGTACCGCCTTATCCCCTTTCAGCTGAAGCCTGCCGGACGTGATCAGGTGTGCAGCAAGGGGATAAATCTGGTGTTCCATGGCCTGAACACGCTGTTTCAGACTCTCTTCATTATCGGTGGGCTCGACATTAAGTGAAGCCTGAATGATATGGGCACCACTGTCCAGCTCTGGTGTGACAAAGTGAACGGTGCAGCCATGTTTTGGCTTTTTATCAGCCAGCACCCGACGGTAGGTGCCGAGGCCTTTGTAATCAGGTAACAGGGATGGGTGAACATTGATCAGTCGACCGGTGAATTTTTCCACAAACTCGGGGCTGAGAATTTTCATATAACCGGCCAGGACCACCAGATCCGGGTCAAATCGTTTAACCTCTTCAACCAGCCGCTGGTCAAAGGCGCCCCGGGACGAAAAGACCTTGTAGTCCAGGCCAAGGGCTGCCACTTTGTGCTGTCTGGCCCTTTCCAGCCCATAAGCCTCTGGTACGTTGCTGATGACTCCGACAACTTGATAACTGTAGTTATGTTCTTGATCCAGAAGTGCCTGAAGGTTACTGCCGTTTCCTGATAGCAGAACGACAACTCGCTTTTTCTCGCTCACTGCTGTTTCCTGAATGCTTTCGATGGTTTTATGATTGGAGTCCGACAGGCCTGAGAACACTGTTTCCCAGGCCTGAATATTGGTCAGTTAGGACGCTTAAAAGTTCCGGTTATTGAAAAACGACAGGATCGCTTTCGCTGTCGGCGGTTTCAATATGGCCAATAATGACGCTCTCTTCACCCAGTTCTGACAGGCGCTGCATTGCCTGTTCCTGATGGCTTGCAGGAATGCAAAGTACCATGCCAATGCCGCAGTTAAAGGTGCGGTACAGTTCAAAGGCCTCAATATTGCCCTTTTCCTGCAGGAAACGGAAGATGGCAGGGATTTCCCAGCTCTGGGTATCGATAACCGCACGACAGCCCTGTGGGATTACCCGTGGCAGGTTCTCTGGCAGGCCGCCCCCGGTAATGTGGGCCATGGCATGGATTGGCAGTTCTTTCTGCAGCTGCAGCAGTGATTTGACGTAAATACGGGTTGGCGCCATCAGGTGCTCAGCCAGCGGTTTGTCTTCCAGTGTGGCATTGAGGTCGGAACCGGCCACTTCCAGAACCTTGCGGATCAGTGAGTAACCATTGGAGTGCGGTCCACTGGATTTTAAACCGATCAGCACATCGCCAGCGGAGACGTTGCTGCCATCAATGATTTCCGACTTTTCCACCACGCCGACACAGAAGCCGGCCAGGTCGTAATCGTCACCCTGGTACATGCCCGGCATTTCAGCCGTTTCTCCACCAATAAGGGCGCAGCCAGACTGTTCACAGCCTTTGCCAATACCGGTCACCACACGTTCTGCCACGTCCACATTCAATTTGCCGGTGGCGTAATAGTCCAGAAAGAACAGCGGCTCCGCTCCACAGACCAGCAGGTCGTTGACGCACATGGCCACCAGGTCGATGCCGATGTCGTCATGCATGCCCAGGTCCATGGCCAGCTTCAGTTTGGTGCCAACACCGTCGGTGCCTGAAACCAGAACCGGTTCTTTATACCCGGTTGGCAGCTGGCAGAGCGCTCCAAAACCTCCCAGGCCACCCATCACCTCAGGGCGGGAAGTGGCCTTTGCAACCTGTTTAATTCGCTCAACCAGAGCGTTTCCAGCGTCGATATCGACACCGGCATCCTTGTAACTCAGGGAGGTTGTGGAATCCGATTTGTTCATAGATATGAATCCGCTTGTTGCCAGAGCTTTCTATAACCGGCAATGCCAGTAGTATTTTTAATCTGGACTGCTCACGGGCCTGGGGCTGTGTTCAGTCCAAAACGGTTTGGGTGGATGAAGGCGGCTATTCTAGGAGGGTGCGGTATTTATCGCAATGCTGTTGCCGAATTGTCGCCTATGTCGGGTCGTTTTTTTGGTAAATCAGTACTAGGTTCTGTTGACATAAGGTTCCAAACTCAGTGGTCAGTAAAGCCGAATTCCACAAGGCGAGCTGGTGCAGGTGTAGTGGTTCTACATCAAACCAGTTCAACGATGCTGGAAGGCGGCTTTACTGACCACCCGAAGGGCTCAAGCCAGAATACTTCTGTCGTCGTTACAAGAACTTGAAAGACACAGGTATTCCTGCGTCCTTGCGCCTAGCCAGAAGTATTCTGGCTTGAGCTGAGAAAGGAATCTTATGTCAACAGAACCTGGTCAGGTATGCCTGGCGGGTAACCGCGGAGGATTTAGCCTGTTATGGCTGGCGTGTTGGTAAATGCAGTATTTTTTGTGTGATTTATGGCAGAATTACATTCATTTGATTTTTACGTACAGGATTTCTTAGATGCCTGTGGCTATGAGATGCAACGCTTACAATCAACATTTGATGAGCCTATTTATGCCCATGTCAACTCGTTCACTGGGTAATTCTCTCTGTCTGGCGTTTGCTCTGCTGGTGCTGGCTGTGTTGCCTGGAATGGCCAAAGCGGCAACGGTTAAGGGGGTATACAGTCAGGCCGTGCCTGTCGCCGAACAGGGTTATCAGGAGCAGGCCGACGCGATGAGTCAGGCTCTGGCCAATGTGCTGGTGAAAGTGGCCGGGCAGCGCGAAGTGCTTTCGAACAGTGTGGTTCAGACGGCGCTGGGTAAGCCGGAAACTTACATCCGTAAGTTTGGTTTCCGTACCGATGACTCATCCGGGAACCGTCAGCAGTACTTTCAGGCGGAGTTTGACGAGAAATCGATAAACCGGCTGCTGCGCAGTGCCGGTGTTGCCATCTGGGGGCAGAGCCGTCCATCCACACTGGTATGGCTGGCAGTGGAAGATGGCGGCCGACGTTCCATCATCAATGCCTCAGGATCCTTTCCTGCGGTGTTTGCTGAGAGTTTTCAGGGTCGAGGGTTGCCTATGCTCTTCCCATTAATGGATTTTGAGGATGCAGCGGCCATTTCTACCGTTGATGTCTGGGGAGGCTTTACCGGCAAGTTGCAGGAGGCGTCCCGTCGATACGGTTCTGAATCGATTCTGACGGGGCGTTTATCACGTTCTTTAACACAGGACAGTGAACTCTTTTATGGTCGGTTGAGTCTGATATTCCGTGGAGCCAGCCAGTCTGTGGCGGTTAATGGCCTTGATGCCGTTGGGGTTTCCCAGCTGGCGGCTGACCTGGTGGGGACGACGTTGTCCCGGCATTATGCCATTGATGCCTCTGATGCCAGTGGCAAGACGCTGCTGATGGTTGAGAATATCTCCAGTCTGGAAGATTACGCCGCCCTGAGTAAATACCTTGAACGCATGACAGCCATTCGTGATGTTGCTGTTCACCGGGTGACAGGTACTACGGTGGAGTTGGAGCTGGTGATTGATGGTTCTGAAAGCCAGCTTGCTGACTCTCTGGCGCTTGGTCGTAATCTTCGGGTGGTTTCTCAAGGCACACAGGGTTTCAGTGGCACTGGCTCTCTGGCAACCGCCCCTTCAGCACTGGTCTATCGCTGGACTCGATGAGTCTGGTTTGGTCAATGCCTGACCAGTGTTCCTGGTTTGAATGCTGGTCAGCATCGATGCCAATGAGCGCTTTTTCGGAACAGGGTGCTTTCTCCGCAGGGTATGCGGTCTGATAAATACAATAAAAATACACATTCATTAATAGGGTGCTTCCCGGGTAGAAGGCATTTGCTCCGGAAGCTGATGTTGGGTATTGCGGTGAAATTTCAATATTTACCTAATGTATTGACCATAATTCGCCTGCTGTTAGCTGGTCCTATTTCTCTGGCGATTCTGTCGGAGAGGCCTGTGTGGACCATTTCCCTTTTTGCCATTGCCGCGTTATCGGATGCACTGGATGGTTTTCTGGCCAGGCGTTATGGTTGGCAAAGCCGTTTTGGTGCCATGCTGGATCCTATGGCGGATAAGGTGCTTCTGGTTACTGCATTTCTATCGCTGACCGTCATTAAGGTTTTCCCGCTCTGGTTGACGCTGCTGGTGATTGGTCGTGATATCCTGATTGTTTCCGGTTCATTCATTTATCGCTGGGTTGCAGGTACTATCCAGTTCAAACCCAGTATGCTGGGTAAATTGTGTACTTTATTCCAGCTCAGTCTGATAATGACGGCCCTGGTTTCAGTTGCTTTGAACTATACAAAGCCTGTGATGATACTTCAGCCTGTGGTAGCACTGTTTACCATGAGTAGCGGTTTACAGTATGTTGTTGAATGGGGAAGGAAAGGGCTACGCCGGGCTCGCAAATTTAATCGTGATTAATTACGACGGCGCTTCTTCACAAGGACATTAATGATGAACCTTACTCTTCATCAGCGCTATATGACCGCAGTGGTTGCGCTGGTTCTTTTTCTGGTCGTTCATTTTCTTGGGCCGGTACTGACGCCTTTCGTTGTCAGTATGGTACTGGCGTATCTGGGCGACCCTCTGGCTGACTGGCTTGAATCCAAAGGTCTGTCCAGAACCCTGTCTGTTGTCTGCGTTTTTTTGTTGATTTTCGGCGTAATAATTACAGCATTACTGGTTGTAATTCCAACGTTGGCACACCAGGTGAAGACGGTGATTCATTTGTTACCCGTATGGGAAGCCTGGATTGAGACCAATGTGCTCCCCTATATTCAGAAATACATTGAGATTGATGCTTCTCTTTTCGATTTTGGTGAAATCTCCAAAAGGCTGGCCGGTCAGTGGCAGAAGGCTGGTGGGCTTCTGGCCAGTTTTGGTATTTCAGTGTCCAGGTCTTCCATCGCCCTGATTGGCTTTGTGGCTAACCTTTTTCTTATTCCTGTCGTGACTTTTTACCTACTGCGAGACTGGGACAAGATGGTTGGCAACCTGAAAATGATGCTGCCCAGAAACGTGGAGCCTGTGGCTGTGACGCTGGTGAATGAGTGTGATGAAGTACTGGGTGCATTTCTCAAAGGGCAACTGATGGTCATGCTGGCACTTGGGGTGATATACAGCCTTGGCTTGACCATGATTGGGCTACAGTTTGCCATTCTGATTGGAATGCTGGCAGGACTGGCCAGCATCATCCCCTATATGGGATTTTTCCTGGGGTTTGCTGCCGCTATTGTTGTCGCATTTTTCCAGTTCGATGGCTATATGGGCATGTCTCTTGTTGTTGTTGTTTTTATGGTGGGGCAGGCATTAGAGGGCTGGGTTCTGACGCCTTTACTGGTGGGTGATAAGATTGGCCTGCACCCCGTTGCCGTTATTTTTGCCTTGATGGCCGGTGGCCAGCTGTTTGGTTTTGTCGGAATGCTGATAGCCCTGCCCATGGCAGCAATTATTATGGTACTCTTGCGCCATCTGCATAGAAACTATAAGGCCAGTGACCTTTATCATGCCGGAGCAGCCGAAGAAAAAGACTGATACACTTTTGCTGTCATGCTCTTTTTCTTTTAACAATCAGCCCATATATGATACAAGCGGTTGCATAATACGGTGAAAGAGGATTTATTAACCGGTCTATTGATGTCGATCAATGCCGGTTGATAATTGAACGGTTTTATTGTGTTCCTGTCTTTTGTAACGTTACAGTTTCTGTTGTCAGCATTTGGAACTGTTCGATTGACAGTAACGAAGTGATCAGAAAAAGAGAACTCACACTACCTTTACGGATTTGATGTCCATTATGAGTTTGCCTGTGCAGCTACCGCTCAGTGTCCAGTTAAGAGACGATGCCACGTTTGCCAACTTCTACAGTGGGCGAAATGAGACGTTGGTCAATCTGCTTGATATGGACAGATCGGTTCCCGGCATCGAATCCGAACAGTTTATTTTCCTCTATGGCCCCAAAGGCGTCGGTTGCAGTCACCTGCTTCAGGCAGCCTGCCATCAGGTGGACCGTCGCAGCGGCAGAAGCATTTATCTGCCGATGAAAGAGCTGGTTCACTACTCCCCGAAGCTTCTGGAAGGTATTGAGCGGCTGCAGCTGGTTTGCCTGGATGATATTGGCGAAGTGGCCGGTATCGATGAGTGGGAAGAGGCGCTGTTTGATCTGTTTAACCGTCTCAGGGACTCCCGGACCCGCTTTCTGGTGGCGGCCGATAATCCTCCCAAGGCTTTGGGTATTCAACTTCAGGATCTGGTTTCCCGTCTGGGCTGGGGCATGGTCTTTCAGGTTCATCCTCTGGATGACCGGGACAAAGTCTCAGCGCTGAAGCTCCGGGCGCATTACCGTGGCTTTGACCTGAGTGATGAGGTTGCCCGTTTTATTATTCATCGCGGCTCCCGGGATATGGGCAATCTGTTTACCCTGTTGCAGAAACTGGACAGTGCTTCTCTGCGTGCCAAGCGCAAGCTCACCATTCCCTTTGTTAAGGAAGTCATGAGATGGTGAATACTGCACTGTCTCTGCTGATCGTATTATTCCATTCTTGAAGAGTTGACCATGCCGACCAAAAGGAGCCAGCTGCTTAACCCATTCGCTTTGGTCGTGTACCTGCTGTTTGGGGGGCTCTTTCTGGCTGGGTGGCTCTGGTTTTCTCAGGTTTCTGATCGGGTGCTGACCCGCCTGAATCAGCAGACCGGGCAACTCTTTATCGATAAAGGCATCGCTTTTGATCCATGGCAACGAACACTTGCGGTTAATGATGTTGAGATCGAGGAGCAGGGCATTCAGCTCAGTGCAGAGCGATTGAGCTTTGTTTTGAATTATCGCCACTGGTGGGGTCCTTGGTTGGGTGAAAACATCGAATCACTCAGTGCGATCGAACTTGACAGTGCCAATATCACGATTGATCCGGACCTTATCGTGTTTGCCCTGCCAAATTGGTTCCAGGTGTTGTCCGTTAACAGTGGCAGCCTTTCAGTCACTGGAATAGCGCAGTCCCTTGGCTTTGATCAACTGACCCTCACAAAAGAAGATGGCAACAGACTCAAGATTCAGTTGTATAGCCATAATGCTGAAAACTGGAATTTCGCTGGCTCTTATCAGGTGAGTGAGGGTTTACTGAGCGGTGAGCTGCAGCTGGCCGATCTGTCGTTGTCGACGCTGGCGAAGGCCGTTCCCCTTAACGTATTGCCAGCGCTTGATAATGAGCTTCTCTCCAATGAGCGTCTTTCAGGGACAATGAGTGCTGCATTATCACTGTCCTGGGATAAGCGAGATGGCTTGATCTTGAAGGGCAATGCAGAAGGGCAAAGTGGGCAGTTACTCTTGTCTGGAGAGTTGTCTGGAATGGCTGTTGAATGGCTGCAGTGGCAACTGAACAATGCTCTGTTTGTTGCCAATGATCCTGGGCAGTCTACCGCTGAACTGTCTGTTTCAGGGCTTGACCTGAGAGTGCCCGAAACAGTGACAGGAAAGGTGCTTCGCTTCCCGGTTCAATTACAGCAAACCTTACCTGCTGTCATTACTTCGCTTTCAATTAACGACAGTCGTCTTGAACTTGAACGTGGCCATTCTCCCTGGGTATTTGAAAACGTAAATGGAAGTTTGGTTGCAAAGCCTGCTTCGAAGAAGGGTAAGGAAAAAGCTATCTGGAAGTATCAGGCGAATGCAGAACTGGCCAATGTCGGGAATGTTCAGTTGAGTGGGCAATTATCCGGCTCTGATAATGATTTTACCTTCCAGCTTAACAATGCCCGTCTGGCAGGGCCTTTAAAACAATACTCGGTCTTTGCCGGTTATGCTATGCAGTGTACCCGGTTTGATCTGAGCTACAGCAGCCAGAAACATGCGGGGCAGGTTGATATTTCGGACTGGAAGACAAAGAAGATCTCAAATGCCCCGCCGATTTCATCCATCAACTTATTAAAAGCCCTGATAACGGATACATCGGGTAAAGCCGTTGTCCCTTTTTCCATTAAGCCCGGTAAATCGGATGCGCCATTACCTAAGCGTATCTATCTGGCAGTTGGACAGCGTTTTATGACCATTGCCAGTGAACCCTTCGACTACCTTTCCCAGTCGACAGGTCATGTAATTAAACCTGAGCTTCATCATGAAGCTGGAAAAGCGACATTGACGGAGTTGTCACTCACAAATCTGGAACACCTGAAAAAGGTTCTGGCTCAACGGCCCGAATTAACCCTATTGGTTGATGTGAATGTCTCTGAATCTCAGGACGGACCAGAACTTTCTCGTCATGAACTGGAAGAGGCGTTGCAGGAGTTATACTCCGCAACAAGTTCAGCGGAACCTTCTGATGCCGCTCCCATTCCGCCCAAAGTACGGGCAACGTTAATGGAGCAGATGTATCTGGCGACACGGCAGCACCAGAAGATTCCTGAAGTGGGTGCACAGTCACCAGAACAACGCGTCCAAAAGGCCGAACAGTGGTTGCTGAAAAATTGGCCAAAGGCGCCTGATCAAATAGGAAAATTACAAAAGGCCCGGTTCGACTATTTAAAAAATGAGATGGACAGGGTGGGTATTGATTCCGGGCGTGTTGAGTTGACGTTATCCTCCAACTCAGAGCAAAAAGAGAGTGAGCCCTACTCATTAATAACGCTTCACTGATGCTTAGTATGGAGAGAAAGCGAGGTTTCAGCAGAGGAGCTCTCCGCTGAAACCATCTTTATATCTCAGAATTTAGCGGTGAAGCCTGCATACCAGGTTCTTGGGGCTTCGCTGTAGCCCAGCACTTCGGCGCTGTGGGGAAGGCTCTTATCCGTCAGGTTGGTGATACCTGCACGGAGTGTCAGCGATTCCGTCATCTGGTAATTGGCGCCCAGATCAGCAGTCCAGTATCCGTTCAGATCCACCGTGCTGCTCAGTGACTGGTCACCGGTGTAGCCTGCACGGATAAAGGTGGTCAGTTTCTCCATGGACTGCCAGTTCAGTTTCACATTGGCATTGTGGCGTGGTCGATTGTTCAGTCCTTCACCAGTGGTTTCATCCTTGGCATCGGTGTAAGTGAAGTTACCGTTCAGGGAGAGGGCACGGGTAAGGGCAATCCGACCCGATAACTCAACGCCTCTGATCTTGGCTTTTGCCGTATTTTTATAGGTGTAGACGTCACGTCCATCTTCCTGGCCAAGCAGTTTATCGAAATCACGCTCAATCAGGTTTTTGACATCATTCTGGAACAGGGCGGCTTCCATTTCCCAGGTGTCCTGTCGGTAATTGGACGCTAGCTCATAACTGGTACTGGTTTCAGGTTTCAGGTTCGGGTTGCCTTTGATCCAGCAGCCTCCCTTACAGCTGCTCAGGCGGTATTCTTCGCTCAATTGCCGCAGGGAAGGCGCCTTAAATGCCTTGCCAGCCCCTCCCTTGATGATCAGGTTCTCAGTGACCTTATGAACCAGATAGGCGCGCGGGCTATATTCTGATCCGAAGTTTTCATGGTGGTCGAGTCGGGTGCCATAGGTAAGTGTCCAGGTCTTGGCCAGTTGCCACTCATCCTGCACAAACAGTGCTTTCTCGGTGACATCAGCCTTACCGGTTTCCAGAAAGTCACGGGGATTATCCAGCTCGTTTTTACTGATCTCGCCGCCAAATGTCAGACGGTGGTTTCCTATGTCTGTGGATCCTGAGCCATCAATGGTATCCGTCGTTTCAGTGGCATATTCCCGTTGGTTTTCCGTGAAATTCTGTTCTCCGATCTTAACTTCTTCCCGATAGTAGCGCAGTTGTGTTTCTCCCCAGTGCCAGTCGCCACTGTGGGTCAGTGCCGCACTGTTACGCTTTACTTTCTGGTCAGTTGGCGTCAGCCCCTTGGAAGACTCAATATTGCCCTCACGCTTATCATTGCTATAGGCAATATCCAGATCCAATGCCTGGTTCTCATTAATAAACCAGTTCAGGGCACCGGTCAGATTCAGGGTGTCCCGTTCTTCCAGAGCCGTTACGGTGGAGCGATCATAACTGAAGCCAGTACTGTCGCTGTAGGGTTGCCATTTATCCCGGTCGCTTTTATTGATCGAGAGGTTGAGATACAGCTGGTCTTCTATCAGGGCACCGCCGGTATTGAGGCCGAGAATGGTTTCTTCACCTCCATTACCGTCCCCTGGCGTTGAGAAGTCGCCGCTCAGTGTACTGCGCCATTCATTATCAGGCTGTTTGGTGATGATATTCACCACGCCACCCAGGGCTTCTGAACCATAGAGGGCGGACATGGGGCCACGGATAATCTCGATCCGTTCAATACTGTCCTGAGGAATGGCTGACAGGTCAAAGTCATTACCCCGGACAACGGCATTTGAAGAACTCATTTTCCGGCCATTGACCATAATCAGCGTGTAGTCACTGCTCATGCCCCGGATGCTGATGGTTTCCCGGCCAGCCCGGCCACCTTCTTTTCGGCTTTCGACCCCCACCGACTGTTTGACGATATCGTTCAGAGCCAGGGTTGGCTGGGACTGAATCTCTTCACTGGTAATCACCGACATGGAGGCTGGGGCATCAGCCAGGCTGTTTTCAGTTTTGGTGGCCGTGACCACCACCTGATCGAATACCAATGGTGAGCCATAGTGACTGTTTTCTGCCATCACTGGCATAGCCACTACCATGGCTGAAAACAAGAGACTGTGCCGCCCCATAAACCGCTGCATAGAATACTTCCTGATGATAAGGTGAGTGCCTGAAACAAAAGCGAATGAAAGTTATTCTCATTTGCATGTAAAGTCAACGCATTGAAAATATTTGAAAAAATGGAAAGTCGCTTTATCGGGTCGTTGATGACACTGGTCAAAGAAAGTGCTGCTCACTATTGTCAGGCGGTTAAATTTCACATTTAATGCGAATCGTTTTCAGTAAGATTAAGTTTTAAGCTTGTCTTGTCATCAAAACCAGCGGTTTTATGCGGAGTCACCGATCATCATGACGTCAATTCTGGGATTGATAAAAAAGACAGTTATCGTTTTTATGGCCGGCATGTTCATGTTGTCAATGGTACTGCCAGCCCAGGCCAACGCTCTGGAAGTTAATCATTATAAGGGAACGGTGACTCTGGACGGCACGCCAAAGCGGGTGGTGGTACTTGGATTGAGCAGCCTGGATATTCTGGACAGTCTGGGCATTCAGCCGGTTGGTACGCCCCAGGGGCTTTTGCCGGATTATCTGAAAAAATACGAGAACAGCAGCACCAATGTGGGCTCCCTGAAGGAACCGGATTACGAAACCATCTACACCCTGAAGCCGGATATCATTATTGCTGAAACCCGTATGCTGCGCCTGTACGATGACCTCAGCAGAATCGCCCCCACCGTCATGCTCTACCCGATGGATGGCCATTACTGGGAGGACACTCAGAAAAACTGGCGTATGCTGGGTAAACTGTTTAATCGTGAAGAGCAGGTTGAAACTCTGATTCAGAAGACCGGCAGCGAGCTTGAAACGCTGCACAGTCAGGTTCAGGCGGCTCGGCTGAATGCCATGATGGTCATGAATAATGGCGGCAATATCGCCATGTACGATAAAAACAGCCGATTTTCGCTGGTGTTTCACGAGTTTGGCTTTGCTGAAGCCTTCCCCAGTGAAGAAGAGACCAAAGGCCTGAAAGCCACCAAAGGCGCCCATGGCAATCTGGTTTCTTTTGAGTACATCGCTGCCACAGCGCCTGATGTCATGTTTGTACTGGATCGCGATCAGGCCATCGGCAATGCCAATGGCAATGCCAGGGCTGCATTCAATAACCCGCTGGTGAATGCGACCCCGGCAGCAAGGAACCATAAAATTGTCTTCGTAAATCCTGGTGCCTGGTACATCACCAGCGGAGGCGTTACCGGGACTGCCAATATCATTGCTGATATCCGGAAGGCTTTGAACTAACGCCCGGCGTGCCATAGGGCGCGCTTTTCCAAACGTTGATCACTGTTTTTGAATTTCGCATCAGTATGTTCTTCTATAAACGATTACTGGCCGGGCTGATTCTGCTTTTGATCGCAGCAGTTTCACTGTTTATCGGGGTGGCGGATATCTCCCTGGCCAGCCTGCTCAGTGGTGATCAGCAGACCTGGTCGATCACTCTTGTCAGTCGTATTCCCAGGCTGTTGGCTATTGTTCTGGCTGGGGCTGGCCTCAGTGTTGCCGGCCTGATTATGCAGCAGGTCACCCAGAACCGTTTTGCCTCACCTTCAACCGTCGGCACCATCGACTGTGCTCTGCTGGGCTACGTGGTTGGACTGGTGCTGTTCAGCGATGCATCCCAATGGACACTGCTGGGCGTAATCTTTGCCTTTGCCGTTTCCGGTACCATGATATTTGTTAAGTTCCTGCAGCGCCTGCAGTTCAAAAACGCGGTGCTGGTACCATTGATTGGCATTATGTACGGGAATGTGGTCTCGGCAGTGACGACATTTTTCGCCTATCGATTTGACCTGACCCAGTCCATGTCTGCCTGGACCACCGCCAATTTTGCCAGTGTTCTGCAGGGCAGTTACGAGGTGCTTTATCTTGCCGTTCCGGTCTGTGTGCTGGCCTACCTCTATGCCAGCCAGTTCAGTGCTGCCAGTATCGGCGAGAGCTTTGCCAGAAATATTGGCCTTGATTTTGAGAAGATTGTTCTGATTGGTGTGGCGCTGGTGGCAGTCAGTTCCGCCTCCGTGGTAATGATCGTCGGTGTTATTCCCTTTCTTGGTCTGATCGTCCCCAATATTGTGTCGCTGTTTATGGGGGACAACATGAAAAAGATCCTGCCCTGGACCGCCTACTGGGGCATGGTGCTCGTGCTGGCCTGCGATATCCTCGGGCGACTGGTGATTTTCCCCTATGAGATGCCCGTTTCCCTGATTATCAGCATTTTTGGAGGCGGCGTATTTATCTATCTGGTACTGAGGGACAAGGCCAATGCGTGATTCAGCCAGACGGGATGCTGTCAAAATAACTCTGCTGGCCCTGGGTTGTTTAGCCATGATTGCCTGGTTTATCGGACAGGGGCTGACTATCGACAATTATCAGTTTTTTCTCTCCCTGCGTTTTCCCAAAGTGCTGGCGATTATCCTGGCAGCCATCGCGATTGCAACATCCTCCCTGGTCTTCCAGACCATCACCAACAACCGTATTCTGACCCCATCGATCCTTGGTTTCGATAACCTCTATGTGCTGATTCAGGTGCTGTTTGTTGTAGCGCTTGGCAGTGCTCACGCCTGGATCACCAGCCCGATGGTTAATTTTATCCTGTCCTGTTTCGTGATGATCGGCTTCTCGCTGCTGCTGTTTTATTTTTATTTTAAACGTCTGGGACGCAATATCTTTACCCTGATTCTGATCGGCATTATCTGTGGCAGCCTGTTCAGCAGCGTGACTGATTTTCTGACCATGGTGATTGACCCCAACGAATTCACCAATGTTCAGGATGCCATGTTCGCCAGTTTCAACAATATCAATGGGGAACTGGTCTACCTGAGTACCTTGCCGCTGGTTCTGTGTCTTGCCGGGTTTATGTTTTACTCCCGTCAGCTGGATGTCTTGTGGCTGGGCACCGACAACGCCACCAGTCTTGGACTCGACCCGGTCCGGATTACCCGGCGTATTATGGTGCTGGTCACCGTGATGGTTTCCATTGCTACGGCGTTAGTCGGGCCGGTATTGTTCCTGGGCCTGATCGTTGTCAGCCTGACCCGTGAACTGTTTAACAGCTACCGGCACCGTACCCTGATCCTGGCCAGCAGTTTGCTGGCGGTGTTGTTGCTCATTGCTGGTCAGTGGTTTGTGGAAAATGTGCTGACGTTCCAGACCACCATCAGTGTGTTAATCAATCTGGCAGGTGGTTCCTATTTTCTTTTTCTGCTGATGCGCAACCGAATCAATTAAGGGTAACGGCGTGATCAAGTTAACCGGATTATCCAAAAAATACGGTAAGACCTTTGTGGTCAGGGATGCCAGTGCACTCTTTCCGAAAGGGGAAGTTACCTCGGTTATTGGGCCCAACGGAGCGGGTAAGAGCACGTTACTGTCCATGGCCAGCCGATTGACCGGCAGTGATGCAGGTGTGGTTCTGATCGGTGAAAAACTGCTGGCTCAGTGGGATACCCGTGAGCTGGCCCGGCACCTGGCCGTGCTGCGACAGTCCAACAGTATAAATATGCGCTTTACCATCCGGGAATTAGTGTCGTTTGGTCGCTTCCCCCACACTCAGGGAAGGTTGCACGACAATGATAATAATATTATTGATAATGCACTCGAACATCTTGGCATTACTGACTTTCAGCATCGTTATATTGATGAACTCAGTGGTGGTCAACGACAAATGGCGTTTATTGCCATGGTGGTTGCCCAGGACACTGATTACGTGTTCCTGGACGAGCCGCTGAATAATCTCGACATCAAACACTCGGTTGAGATTATGCACACGCTGCGGGATCTGGCCCATAAGCTGAATAAGGCCGTGGTGATTGTTATCCACGACATCAATTTTGCTTCCTGCTATTCGGATCGAATCGTTGCCATGAAACAGGGAGAGGTCATCAAAGAGGGCACCGTGGCAGAAGTCGTCTGCAAAGAGGTGATGGAGTCCATCTACGAGATCCCCTTTGACATTCAGGAAATTGGCAATCAGCGCATCTGTCTCTATTACAACAGTTAACAAGGATACCCAATGGCAAAGCGTGAACTGCGTCAGCTCACCGTATCAAGTACGATCCGACTGACCACCAATATGCAGAGAGTGGTGCTGTCTGGTCCTTCATTGGCCGGCTTTCCGGTTAACTGCGCTAGCGGCTATATCAAACTGCTGTTTATGCCCGATGGTGTACCGGTAGCTGATGTCGCTACTCTGGAGGGGCTTAATGGTGGCAAGCCAGTGATGCGCACTTATACCATCCGTGCCTTCAATGCTGAGCATCTGGAGATGACCGTTGATTTTGTCCTGCACGGTTGTGATGGTCACTCCGGACCTGCATCACGTTGGGCCAGAAATTGCCAGTCCGGTGATACAATCTGCATTGCGGGTCCTGGGGATATCAAACTGGTCAACCCGGATGGGGAGTGGTTCTTTCTGGCCGGTGATATGACCGCGCTGCCTGCCATCAGCTGCAACCTTGAGCAGTTACCTGCCGACGCCACAGGAGTAGCGATTATTGAACTATTGGCCAATAGTGATCGGCAGCAACTGGTGGCACCGGAAGGTATAGAGGTTATCTGGGTCACAGGCCGTGATGATTTCTTGTCTGCTGTTCGTAACCAGCCCTGGCCGGGCGGGAATGTTTCTGCCTGGTGTGCCTGTGAGTTTTCTGCCATGCGTGAAATACGCCAGTTGCTGAAGGTGGAAAGGGCAGTTCCCCGTGAAAGGCTCTATATCAGCAGTTACTGGAAACAGGGGATTTCTGAAGAAGAGCACAAGGTCATTAAAGGCCAGGACGCTGCAAAAGAGGATGCCTGATCAGAAGTAGCTAACCAATAGAAGGCCAGGCCCAGACCAAAAAGGGAGTGGGCCTGACAATGTATTAACAGTACTAACTCTCGGCTAAACGGGTTCTATTGGCTTGAGCCTGCCAGCGAATAAACACCATGGAACAGATAAATAACAGGACGCTGAATCCGGTGATCAGCCAGCCCTGAGGTTGTTCCGGACGGAACCAGGCATCAAGAACGCCACTGATGAAATAAAAACAGAGGATAAAGCAGAGCCAGGATGCTGCTTTCAAACCTCGTTTCAAAAGGCCAGGAAGAGGCAGCAGTAAGGGCAGTAACTGCAGGGCGGATATACCCGGGATGGAGCCCTGTGGAGGGTTCAACCACCAGGTCTCTGCCAGCAGAGAGAGAATCAGACCTGCATAGAGCGCAAGGCAGACTTGATAGATCCGGTTAGCTTTTTGTTGCATTGTTATTTATGTTCATCTCTTGTTAGGGTTCGCAGGGACAATGATCAGGCGCATGTTGCTGAATACGCCTGCAGATAGTCATCACTTACTTCCAGCTTGTAGACGGTCTTTGACTGAACAAGGCAGTCTCTCATTTTCTGACGGGCCACAAGATAAAGGGCATCGGTCAGCTCATGATCTTTTTCCCACTGCTCACGATCTGGCCATTGAGCATAGCCCACCAGAATGTTCGGGTTGTCTGAAGTATGCAGTCTTGAGCCAAAGCTTCCACATTGCTGGTAAATGACTTTGGTCACTTCCAGCCACGCTTTGCGAAACTCGGCCTCAGTGCCTTGTTTAATCTCAAATTCATATACTGCTATGAACATGTCAGGCCCTGCTAAAAGGTCTATTTATTATTGTTTGGTTCGTTTTCAGAGAATTTCAATGACTGACTCTGGAGGGCGGCCAATTCTGGCTTTTTCTCCATTGACCACAATGGGGCGCTCAATCAACTTGGGGAATTCGCACATAAATTTGATCAGTTGCTCTTCAGTCAGGGATGGATCTTTGAGGTTGTTATCCTTGAACTCCTGTTCACCCTTACGAAGCAGGTCTCGGGCATTGATGCCCAGTTTGCCCAGAATGGCTTTCAACTGATTCGCGTCCGGAGGGGTTTCCAGATACAGTACCACCTCAGGAGTGATCCCCTGTTCTTCCAGAATACTCAGGGTCTGGCGGGATTTTGAACAGCGTGGGTTATGAAAAATAGTAACGCTCATGATGACCTTGCTTAGTGTATCTCACAGGACTATAGATATTTTCCGCAAAGCCTACCAATCTCTGTGGATTCTCTGCAAATCATTTGTAATAGGTGTCGGATGTAACGTCAGGAAATGGCATGATGCTGGTGATGGTAAGCCTGAGGGAGAGAGTATGTCTGTGGTAAGAAAAATAACTGGCAGTATCGTGGTGCTTCTGACGGTGCTTCTGACGGTGCTTCTGGCTGGCTGTGCATCCCAGAAAGTAGATTGGGACTATGATACTGAACGTTCACTGACAGGCCTGAACACTTATCGCTGGATTGAGCCAACACAGGAGTCCCAAAAACTGGAATATCAGTTTGAAGCCCTGATGGATCAGCGTGTTCACAACGCGGTGGATGGTGTTCTGCAGACTCGAGGGTTTCAACGTGTCGACTCTGAGAAGACTGACGTCGACTTTCTGGTCAATTACATTGCCAGCCAGAAAACCCGCAGAGAAGAACGACAGGTGACTACTTCTTTTGGTTATGGTTTCAGCCCTTGGGGGCTCGGTGTCAGCACTGACAGCCGTGTTCAGGAATATGAAGAAGGCTCTCTGATCATTGATATTATTGATCCGGAAACAAAGCAGGTTGTCTGGCGTGGACGTTCCAGAGCCAGAATTCAGGAAAATCTCTCACCGGAACAGCGAATTGCACGAATTAACGAGGCCGTGGCAAAAATTCTGGAAGGGTTTCCAAGGCCGGAAAAGTAATACCAATTCTTGTAATTATTGAGTCCCTCGCTACAGCAGGCTTTCAGCGACTTGTGGTAAAACACCAACACTTATCTGGAACTGAGCCTGCATAGGGTATGCTTACATCAATACCAGAAACTTTATGCATAAAAAGATGTCTATATAAAGCAAGGCAATAAATACATATACATTCAATCTTGAAATTTTAATTAATTCATCAGTCCATCATGAATCCGAATCAATTATTAAGTATATCTTCTACAGTTTATATTCCTCCTAGTAACCCTCCAAGTTATGAGGAGTCTCAACAACGATTTGGGAGAGCTTCCAACACTGGAGCCGCTCAGACAACAGATCGAAGAGCAGACAATTCTTACGACCCAAAATTAGCAGCTATCAAATTTCTTGAATCAAAAGGTTATAATATTGCTGGTTCAGGTCAAAGTTTTATTATTGTAAAAGATCATCGAGTTAATACTGAAGTAGCGAATGAAATTGTTCAGCATCCCCAATCAGCCTTAACTCATATTGAACTTTCTATGCTGGCTGGCGATGTCATTGCTTTTTTCCCGAAAGATGGAGGACAAAATTTCAAGAACCAGGTTGAATCTCTGTTAATCGAATGGATGGGGTGTACCTATGCTCAGAATAGAGCCAAAATAAAACATGGCATACCATCAGATCAATCCAGTCTTGGGAAATTTAGTACACTCTTTGGGGATGACAGACTTCCTTTATTTGAAGCATCACAGATATCACAGCCTTATTTAGTTGACTTTCTAAGACCAAAAGAAGAGTCTCCGTCATATTGCGAAAGATACATTGTAAAGAATAAAGATATATGGACCCAGTATTCTTCAGATAACCTTCCCTCAGAAGGGTCATATGCTGCTGCCATGTTGAATGCTGTTAGACAAGAACTTGCTGCTAAGTGCGGACTTCAAAAACATCCTCCAAAGATAGAATTTGACCACATAAAATCCTTCCCAGATTCTGAAAAACATCAGTTAAAACCTTTGTCGCATCAACTCCAACAAATCATTGCTATTGATGATAGCGCTAGACTAGCGATGTGTATTGATGAACAACACCTAAATTCAGTTCGTGATTCTGCAGCTAAGAAAGGCTTGCATAGTAAAGTTGAGGCTTTAGTTACCCCTGAAGGTTGGATAGGCAATTTGAGAGATCAGTCTTTTCAAAAATGTAATCCTATAGTAAACCAAGAATTGGGTAAGGATAAATGCAGAGAATACAGAAATATTCAGAGCGTTCCTAAGAAGAGTGATGATGATTGCCTTATACAAATTTCTGAAATTATTAAAACTTCTAATCAATGCAAAGACTATAAAACAAAAATTATCAGTAGATATGATAGTAGTAGAGATTTGTATTTCGGCAATCAGTTAACAAAAGCTAATTATGAATCGAGCCAGCAACAAATGGATGGTTGTGATACAAAAATTACGGTAATACCAGACGATCAATGTCAGGCCATGCTGAAAGAGGTATTATCGGAACCATCATTAAGATCAGGCCAACCAGGTTATTACTGTAATAGAGATCTTGGAACAGTATCGTGTTACAAGCCTGAAATATTCGTAAGCGAGTATGATCAGGCTCAATGCCAGCTTTTAAAGGTGACAGACCCTGGTCTGTACAAAAAGCATCTTCCTTGGTACCAAAGTGCGGATTTAATTGGTAATGCTTTGAATGTTACTGGGCTTGGCCTGACATTGGGGTTAAATATTGCCCCTCGTTTAATCAAAGAAGTTCATAATTGGGATGAAAGCACAAAAGATCCGGCTAGCAAGGCTGCGCTCGTTGCTCGAATTGCCACAACTCTTTCGATGGCAGGCCCACCTATAATGGTATTAGCAGGAGCTTCAACCCCGGTAGTTACAGCTGCATCAGCAGTTGTGGCAACTGCAAATGGTTTAGAGAGTGCCATAAAAGCCGTTAGTAGTACCGTTTCTATGTTAGGAAAACAATGGGAGTCTTATCGAGCAAAAGATGGTGACGCAGCCGCCTTTACAAAACAGAATATGAAAGAAGATACATCTGCTGTAATGGGGCAATATTACTATCAGGCATTATGGCAGTTTGCTTGGGCAACTGTCCATGCGATGGATTTTAGCGAAATAGATGTTAATGTAATGGCAAGATTTTTTCTTACAGCCACCTCTTTTGCTTCTACGGCAATGCATCTGCGCAGAGCATACCAGAATGCAGGCTGGGGTAATGATATGCTCCATCAAGCGATGCGTGGGAATTTTCATGCCACTATGGCAGCCGCCAATTTAAGTAAATGCCTTACTTCCGATGATGAGTTTGAAATCATTCGAAGCACCAAAGAACAAAGCATATATGGGTATCAGCTAGGTAGACCGAAGCTCGCAGATGAAAAAGAGGAGGAACTACTTTCCTCATGGATAGGATTAATTTTACAAAAAGCAGGAATATCGGCAGTAGTTGCTAGGACTGCTACAAATATAGTACATCGACTCTATCAATGGGTTTTTGATGATTTTGAAAAAAATCGTAGCGTATTGGAGTCTATAACTCTTGAATCTCCTGATATGGGTAATTGGTTGAAGAACTTATATGAAATGAGAAAACTAGATAAAAGGTGTGGGCAAAATGCACGAGGTATATGGAACTCAAACTCTGTATATCGTGGTGTTATCGCTCCAATAATCAGTATTCTTGCTATTCAGCGAAACCCTTCCCCAGAGACGAGTATTGAAATAACTCAATCTTCTTCGCCAAGTGCTCCTGCTGAAACCCAAACCTTACTTAGTATTTCCGAAGATATTCCTATGCAAGATCAACCACAATATGCCCATAGGGCTGCTGATCAAACAGTAATAGATATGGTTTTTTAATTATATCAACCCGATAGATTATGGATTAGTGAAAAAATGTGAGCAAATAATGATGATATTGCCGTATAGCCATGTGAAATGAGGAGAGTGTAAATTTAACTGTGCTTCTGCCTCAGTTAATATAGTTGGCTGTGCGGTCTTCAAACAGAATCAAAAACTTGTTTAAGGCCACTTTCCAGTTTCTGATCGGCATCATCCATTTACTTGAAGCATCCTGAATGGAAAGGTAGAGCACCTTCTTCGCGGAGTCATTTGTTGGGAAGACGTTCCGATTGTTAAGTGCCTTACACGGATCACACTGTTCAAGGAGTCTATCGCATTCGTCGTATAGATCGCTTTACGGATATCCATAGGAGTAGTGGGCAAATGTGTGGGTAAGCACATTTTTATACTGAAAAATTTTCTGTACTCATTATATACGTCTCATGACGTGTCTTGTTGAAGTAAAGCAGCCCAGGCTGCAACCTCCCTTTCATTGGTCGATATCACAAAGGGTGCAAAGGTGATCAGCGTCACTTCTGCCAGAATCAAGGCTGTAAAACCAAGTCGTTCATGCTTGAATATCATTGCTGGGCATGCAACAGGGACATCGAGAAAGCCATTGTTAAAATGGCCATTAATAGCAGTGGCATCAGAGATGCCATCAGGGTGCCTGGTGTCAGTAAAACAACCGTTATGAATGTCATGAAAGGCAAAGAAATTCTTCTGCTGCAAGTCAATCCAAACATCACAACCATGAAATTTAGTGGCGTTAGCCGTATGCGTTTTGAGCCTGCCTGCGAGATGGAACCAGTCAACCAGGTGTGGACGACAGATATCACTTATATTCCCATGGAACTCGGTTTTATGTATTTGATAGCCATTATGGATTGGCTCAGTCGTCGAGTTCTAGCCTGACGACTATCTAACATCATGGATGCAGATTTCTGTGTGGACACCCTTGAGGAAGCTCTGGATCGTTTTGGTACACCAGAGATTTTCAACACGGACCAAGCAGGAGCTGAAGAGCTATTTTCAGTTGTATAACTCTGAGTGTCCTCATCAGGGTCTGGACAATAACACACCTGTCGAGTTGTATTTTAATCAGGCAGCCTGATTCTGTATGACTTACGGGCAGAGCTTAACTTACACTCAGGCTGTTTTATTGCCTAGGTCCACTTCAGAATATGGCCAAATTTCTTCGCAGACACACTCTGCTCGCGCCAAGGCAGTTCTGGCTGTTCTGTGGTCTGAATTGGGTCAATAGAGTCTGAGACTTAACTGCGATTTTTTATTAATGGAAACAGATTTTTCCCAGATGGTTTGATAGCATGGTTACTCCGCATGACAGGAAGTTTTTTTATGGCAATGGTTCCTCAACTCTGGTTGTCTCTCAAAAGTTTTGTCACGGCGGTTATTAAACGCTTTCTGGATAACCGTTGTATAGAAAATGCAGCGGCACTGACCTATACAACTCTGTTTGCTGTTGTGCCATTGATGACAGTGACCTACAGCATCCTCTCAGCGGTACCCAGCCTTCAGGATGTTGGAGACTCCATTCAGAACTTTATCTTCGAGAGTTTTGTCCCGTCTACCGGGGAGATGGTTCAATCCTATCTGAATGATTTTTCCAAACAGGCCAGAAAATTAACCAGTATTGGTATCGCCTTCCTGTTGGTCACTTCCTTTCTGATGTTGAGAACCATTGATAAGGCGCTGAATAATATCTGGCAGGTGACGCATGTGCGTCGGGGAATGTCCGGATTTTTACTGTACTGGGCCATTCTCAGTCTGGGGCCGGTTCTGTTGAGTGCAGGCTTTCTTGCTACTTCCTATCTTGCTTCTCTTAAGCTGGTTTCTGATACCACGGCCATTCTGGGAGGAGAACAGTGGC
The DNA here is from genome assembly GCA_900299555.1 of uncultured Endozoicomonas sp. Lineage (GTDB taxonomy): Bacteria > Pseudomonadota > Gammaproteobacteria > Pseudomonadales > Endozoicomonadaceae > Endozoicomonas. The sequence goes on along the minus strand of OODV01000281.1, from coordinate 55,388 downwards.
TTCTGCGCCTGATGCCTGTTTGCCTGAGCACATTGGTTCTTACCTTGCTGTATACGGCTGTGCCGAACAGAAAGGTACCAGTTCGGCATGCGCTGGTTGGTGCGGTGTTTGTCGCCATTCTGGTTGAACTGGCCAAGGTCGGCTTTACCTTGTTTATTACTTTGTCGCCTACCTATCATCTGATTTACGGTGCCTTTGCCGCTGTGCCTCTCTTTCTGCTCTGGGTGTATCTCAGTTGGTTGATGGTGCTGTTCGGGGCGGTGCTGGTCCGATCGCTTGACCTTTATGGTAAGCAGTCCCGTGGTGAGCGCCCACACCCGCTGATTTCGATTTTATTAATCCTCAAGCAGTTGCAGGAAAAGTTTGAGCAGGGGCAGGGGTTACATTACACCGATCTGCAGAAACGTGACCTTCCGGTTTCTCTTGATGACTGGGAATGTCATACCTCCCGGCTGATGGAAATGGGTTTGATCAGTAAAAACGATGGTGGTGAATGGATTCTGGCCAAGGACCTTCGGCAGATCAGCCTGTTTGCTTTCTGTGAGCAGTTGCCCTGGCCGATGCCTCAGGATGAGCAGCTTCAGAATATACTCATTACTGATGAACCTAATTGGCTCTCTGAGTTAGTTCAAAGAGCTCAGGCAGTGAACAATGCTCGTTTGGAAGCACTGGATTGTTCACTGGATCAGTTATTGTCTAAATGACGAGTGGATTCTATTGCTCTAGAAGTGATTGATCAGCAAAATAATGCCCTGATCATCCCACCACTATACCCGAAGTAATTGGAGTTGCAGATAGGGGCAAGAGGGCTTTGCCTACATCCCGGGAGCTTCAAGTATGACGGGGGTAAATCCTCTGGAGTAATACCTGATGGTATCAATCGGAACACCTTTGGCGTTGTCAGCGACCCGTGTGTTATTGCTGGGTGCAGGCGAGCTGGGCAAAGAAGTTGCCATTGAGTTTCAGCGTCTGGGTGTTGAAGTCATTGCAGTAGATCGCTATGCCAATGCGCCTGCTATGCAAGTGGCTCACCGCAGTCATGTCATTGACATGCTGAACCGCGAAGCCCTGTCAGCATTGATCGAGGAAGAAAAACCGCACTATATCGTTCCGGAAATTGAAGCCATTGCTACTGATGTTCTGGTGGATATTGAAAAGGCAGGAACCAGTGTTGTTGTTCCCTGTGCCCGGGCTACACAGCTGACCATGGATCGTGAAGGTATTCGTCGTCTGGCTGCTGAAGAACTTGGACTGCCCACATCGGCCTACCGTTTTGCTGAATCAGAACAGGCATTAAAAGAAGCAGCAGACTGGGTTGGTTTTCCCAATGTGGTTAAGCCAGTGATGAGTTCTTCTGGTAAAGGGCAGAGTGTGCTGCGTGAAGCAGCAGATGTTGCGACTGCCTGGAAGCATGCGCTTGAGTCAGGTCGGGCTGCAAAGACCCGCGTAATTGTTGAAGGTTTTATTGAGTTTGACTATGAGATAACTCTGCTGACGGTCCGTTCACGTCAAGGAATGCTTTTCTGTCCACCGATTGGTCATCGGCAGAAAGACGGCGACTATGTTGAGTCCTGGCAACCTCAGCAGATGTCATCCGCGGCCTTGGCGGAAGCTGAACGGATTGCCGGAGCTATTACCGATGCGCTTGGAGGTTATGGTGTTTTTGGGGTAGAGCTATTCATTAAAGGCGATGATGTCTTCTTTAATGAAGTATCGCCAAGACCCCATGACACGGGTATGGTCACCATGATTTCCCAGAATCTCAGTGAGTTCGCACTGCATGTTCGTGCTATTTTGGGATTGCCGGTGCCTGGCATCAGTCAATATCGCCCTTCAGCATCGGCAGTTATTAAGGTCAGTGGAAACTCCATAAGTCCGGCCTTTGAGAATCTTGATCAGGTGCTGTCTGTGGCTAATACTGAATTGCGTCTGTTTGGTAAGCCTGAGCTGCAGGGGGCTAGACGGATGGGGGTGGTGCTTGCGTCGTCTGAGTCTGTTGAGCTGGCACGGGAAGTTGCCCTCGAATCGGCTGGCAAAGCCGCTTTTATTGGCTAATGGCTTTAACAAGCTGACTTTACGGAAGGGGTGCAGGTATTCTTATGTCTGTACCCCTCAGTGGTGAAAGTGTGTGTCTGGAGGTATTCGTGAAGATAAAAAAAACGTTGGAATACTTTCTGGTTTTTTTACTGTTCAGTGCTCTGGTGGCCTGTACCAAACCAGTTACCTTTACTGATTTAAATGGGGAACCGGTCTCCCTTGCCAGTGAGCAGGGGCAGTGGCTGGCTCTTAATTTCTGGGCGGAATGGTGTGATCCCTGCCGTGATGAAGTGCCAGAATTGAATGAGCTGGCCAGTGATGGTCAGGTTCGAGTGCTTGGTGTCGACTTTGACAGCAGTCAGGGGGAGTCACTGGTCAATAAGGCAAAAGCACTGGATATCCGTTTTCCTGTGCTGCAGGAGTCCCCACTGACAGAGTTGAATGTTCCTCCTCCCCAGGTTTTGCCTGCGACCTATATTATTTCGCCAAAAGGCAAAGTAATGGCCAAATTGTTTGGCCCACAGACTAAGCAAAGTCTTGAAGAGCAGGTTCAACAGCTAAGTCAGTCGCTAACTCTACAACAGCGGGAAGAGTCCTCTAATGGGTGATATTTGTAAAAGGGCATTTGTTGAAGGTCGGGTACAGGGCGTCTGGTTTCGAGGCTCGACCCATGAGAGAGCCCGTCGTTTGGGCATTAGTGGCTGGGCAAGAAATCTGCCGGATGGCCGGGTAGAAGTATTAATGTGTGGTCCACTGGATGCTGTGGAGAAATTGGAGTTGTGGCTTCATAAAGGACCACCTTTAGCCAAGGTGGTCAATATAACGATTGCAGAAGAATCCCTGCAGGAATTTGACTCATTTTCCACGGGTTAATTACTCTGCCAATGGCGTTCAAGGTTTGTGTATACTCTCTCGGGATACCATGTTTTACCAAGGCTACCGTTATATCTTGCTAGAGCCCTGGTAAGGTTACCTTTTTCCTTCTCCAGATAATGACTGAGAATCGTCACCCCATAGCGGATATTGGTTTGCAGGTTTAACAGATTATCATGTTTTTGACCAATCACTACCTTCCAGAAAGGCATGACCTGCATAAGGCCAAGAGCTCCAGCAGAAGATACTGCATAAGGGTTGAAAGTCGATTCAGTATGAATCAGAGCCAAAAGCAGCTCTGGAGGTAGTTCAGCTCTGGTTGCTTCCTCATGAACCAGCTTTAAAAGCTCATAGCGCAACTCCGGATCATCGATGTATTTTGTCAGCCGGGTGGACATATCCATCAACCAGACCTGAGTTTCGAAATCTTTGGCAAAGCTATCAGGGTTTTCAAGTGTTTTATCGAGAATGTCCAGTGCTGGGTGACTGGGTTGACTCCAGCCTGCTGGAGATATTGAGGCTATAAACAACCCCAAGGCGCAGATGAGCGCTTTGGGGACTCCTTGTTTATTCAGCGCTTTACGGGCTGGTACGTTTTTTGAGTAAGTCAATAATTTCACTGATCTGAATATCTTCTTTATCTGTGGCTGTTCGGTGTTTATATTCCACCATTCCATCGGCCAGTCCACGGTCGCTGAGCACGACGCGATGGGGAATACCAATAAGTTCCATATCGGCAAACTTCACCCCAGGACTAGCTTTTCTATCGTCCATCAGAACTTCAAAGCCCGCTTCAGTCAGTTCTTGGTACATTTTTTCCGCAGCATTACGAACGACTTCGGATTTTTCAATCTTCAGAGGTACCAGCGCTATCTGAAAAGGCGCAATGGCTTCCGGCCAGATGATGCCGCGATCATCATAGTTTTGCTCAATGGAGGCAGCAACCGTTCTGGATACGCCAATGCCATAGCAACCCATGGCCAGTGGAATGCTTTTGCCGTTGTCACTGAGAACCGTGGCATTCATTGACTCGCTGTATTTGGTGCCCAGCTGGAAGATATGCCCGACCTCAATACCGCGCTTGATAAACAATGTGCCTTTACCGCAAGGGCTTGGGTCGCCTTCCTGGATGTTGCGCAAGTCTTCAATGCGGCTGAAAGAACAATCACGATCCCAGTTAATACCGAAATAGTGTTTGCCTTCGATATTGGCACCGGCACCGAAATCCGCCATTTTGGCGACAGTACGATCCACAATCACAGGGATAGGGCTATTCACAGGACCAAGAGAGCCCGCGCCAGCACCCATGATTGATTTGATCTCTTCATCTGTAGCAAATTGCAGTGGAGAGGCTACGTCGGCAAGGTTTTCCGCTTTGATTTCGTTCAGCTCATGATCACCGCGAATCAGCAGGGCGACAAACTCATAGTCGGCTTCTTCTGCCGCAGAAACAATCAGGGTTTTGATGGTTTTCTCAACAGGCAGATTGAATTGCTCTACCAGTTGATCGATTGTTTTGGCATCGGGTGTATCAATCAGTTTCATCTCTTCAGATGGTTCTGGGCGATCACCTTTCGGAGCCAGAGCTTCAGCTTTCTCAATATTGGCGGCATAGTCGCTCTGATCACTGAAAACAATAGCGTCTTCACCAGACTCAGCCAGTACGTGGAACTCCTGGGAACCACTGCCACCGATAGCCCCGCTGTCAGCCTGCACTGGACGGTACTCAAGGCCGAGGCGGTCAAATATGCGGCAATAGGTATCGTGCATATTCTGATATTCTGCTTTCAGACATTCTTCGGAAGCATGGAAAGAGTATCCATCTTTCATCAGGAATTCACGGCAGCGCATCAGGCCAAAACGGGGGCGGCGTTCATCGCGGAATTTAGTCTGAATCTGGTACAGATTAATGGGCAGTTGCTTGTAGCTGTTTAGATCATTGCGGGCAATATCTGTGATGACTTCTTCATGGGTTGGACCAATTATAAAGTCACGGCCATGGCGGTCCTTAAAACGAAGCAATTCGGAGCCAAACTGATCCCATCGACCGGTTTCCTGCCATAATTCAGCTGGTTGAACAGCGGGCATCAGCGTTTCCAGTGCACCGGAGCGGTTCATCTCTTCCCGAACGATATTTTCAACTTTTTGCAGGACTTTCAGACCCAGTGGCAGCCAGGTATAAAGGCCGGACGCCAGTTTACGGATCATGCCGGCGCGCAGCATCAGCTGATGGCTGATCACTACCGCATCGGCAGGTGTCTCCTTGAGGGTTGGAATCAGGTACTGACTGGTTCTCATGTGTTGTGTTACCGGGCTGTTCAAAAAAGGGGTGTCAATTAAAGCGCTATTTTAAGGCCAAGCGGTTATTATACCAACCGCTGTTTCAAAATCCCCTGTTGTTGAGCATTTGTCGTAAATATCCTTGATCAATTCAAACAATTCTGGTTTTACAGGTGGAATGGAACTTTACGGTTCTTTTGAAAACAAACCTTATATTTTTTTCAGTGGATGGGTTGCGGTGTGAATGACTTTGAATTGGATCCCCAGCTGGCAAAAGATTGTGTAGTGGTTGGTGACTTTCCCGCTTGTCGATTGCTGCTGATGAATGATAGCCATTACCCATGGTTTATTCTGGTGCCCCGTATTCAGGGGGCTGAAGAGATTTATCAATTGGATGAAACTACCCAGCAACAACTGCTTTTTGAGTCATCTTTTCTTGCAGAAATGCTACAGGTACTGTTCTCAGCAGAAAAAATGAATGTCGCAGCGCTTGGGAATGTCGTTCGACAGCTCCATATTCATCATGTAGTTCGCTATAGCCATGACACAGCCTGGCCAGCACCGGTATGGGGTAAGCAACCTGCTCAGCCTTATACAGATGAAGAACTTTCGGAACTTATGAGAAAGCTGAAAGACGGAATAGCTGCTTTGGAATCTTTTCAGTGGGCCTGTTCCTGATCAAATAAAGGGTGTAACAAGGTAAATTTGGAAGGCTCAAGTTCAAGGAGTAGACTGCGCACATTAATCCACTTCCAGTCGCTCTTTAGGTGGAGCTGCTGGGTCTTTTTTATCTGCTGGAAGTGGTTCGGCTGGCTGCCTGTGGGAGTATCAAATTATGCAAGACGAAATGCTTGAACTGCAAACCCAGTTGAGTTTTCAGGAAGATACGATAGCTCAATTGAATGAAGTGGTGACTCGGCAGCAGAGAGATATTGAGCGGTTGACGGAGGCCGTTGCTCAGCTGAAAAAGCAATTTGAAGAGATGGCTGCTGATCAGCTGGAAAGTCAGGAAGAGATGCCTCCTCCTCACTATTGATAGTGATTCAATTAGCTTTTGATTCCTTTGACTGGGGGCAAGTGCCTCCAGCCAAAAGATAAGCTTATCTGCCTTTTGGTGCGGCAATCACATCTTCTGCCTGAAGTCCTTTTTCTTTTTCTGTTACAGTGAACTCTACTCGTTGACCCTCACTCAGGGTACGGTGGCCTTCACCGCGAATGGCGCGATAGTGTACAAATATATCATCACCCACATCTCGAGTGATAAAGCCAAACCCTTTAGTGACATTGAACCATTTGACAGAACCAGTTTCCCGGTGATGGCTTTCCCAGTCAGAGTTGTCAAAAAACTCAGGCTGTGAGGCAAACAGGTTGTTAAGATTGGCTAACACATGAGACAAGGTGCCAGTACTGATCGAAAATAGGGTTATCTGGTCAAGTGTAATTCCGGAAATCATTAGGGAGTTGTTATAGGCAAAGCCCACTGCAGCGGCAATAGCTGAGAATAACAGGATTGATCCGATTATCTGGAGCCATCGGTGAACGCCATTTCGTCTGCTAAGGTAGGCTCCTGACATCAAATTAACCAGGGCGGCCATAAGCAGCAACGGAATAACAGGATTGCTTGGGTTAGCAGTTGCAGGGGATGGTTGATACAGCCCGGTGATGCTGGCAATGACGAGAATAAATGCCAAAAGGCCCGTAAGGAGGTGAAAGAGTTTTAAGTGTTTCAAGGCATGTTCCCTTTATTTGTTATCAGTATCAGTTGAAAACATCGAGCCCTTTTTTGAGTAAGCATTTCTGAACTACAGTTACCTGTGAAAACAATATCTGCTGTAAAGCTGTCGTACATTTTGAATCAGTACTACTTCAACAGCCCTCTGGTTACAACTTGAGCCCGACAAAACACATTGTGCTACTTATTCTGATGGAACACATGGTTTCCAATGTCAGAGGTTAATGTACCGTTATGGTGCTTTTTTCTCAAATATTGACGGGTTTATTGAAGGCTTGCCCTGACCCAAGATAGTGCAATGGTAACTTCTCCATACAGAGATAAATCTATAAATACCGCTGTAAGGTCTTGAGTTGCCTACTTAGCAGCTTGATTGAGTCTGTTATTTAAGTGTGAATCTTTTGGTAAAAAAATGCTCGACGTGGAAAAATACCAATATTATAGTGGTATTCAGTACCTTGAATATCTACTGTTACGGCCTTTTATACGTAGTATGTGGTCTTGTATAGATTGTTTAGAGGCTGTTGGTTGTTTTTAGATGAAGTTATGCTCATGGAGTGATAAGGCATCTTGAAAATGTCTTATTGAGAATGGAGGTACGAAATCCGCCTGGTGCCGTGGCAGGTAATGCAGTAGCTGATCGTTGCCGTTAGTTGGAAAAAAGCAGATCGCTTTCTTTCAGACAGCAGCATGAATATTGGCAAGCACTGAATGCCCTGGTTAAAAGGGAAGGCTTAAAAGGAATTTTCATCAGGAGAGTATGACTATGGCTGCGAAAAAAGCACCCGCTATCAAGGAAAAGTACAGCAAAACCCAGATGCTTGCAGAAATTGCAGAAAATACCGGGCTCAGTAGAAAACAAGTCGGTGCAGTAATGGAAGAGCTTGGGGATCTGGTTGAACGCCATATTAAAAAACGGGGATGTGGTGAGTTTACATTACCTGGTCTTTTGAAAATTGTTACCAAGAAAAAGCCTGCTCAAAAAGCCAAGAAAGGCGTGCCTAATCCCTTTAAACCCGGTGAGTTGATGGATGTTCCTGCTAAGCCAGCATCGATTCAGGTTAAGGTCAGGCCTTTGAAAAAGCTGAAAGAGTTCGCAACGTCTTAGACCCTTGATATGGGGCAAAAATAAAAGGGGCTGAAAAGCCCCTTTTTTTATGGTTGCAATTTGATCTGCGTTATAGAAAAATGATTTCACATTGCGAAAAGGACGTATATCACCAAGGGGAACTGCTTATGTCAGTTGGTGGTAGTCGCAATAATAAACACAACACAAAGTACACAGGGAGCAATTCCGATTATGAAAACCCTCGCTAAAAGCGCACTGGGTGTAGCCGTTGCTGCGGCTGTTGCAGCTACTTCTGTTCAGGCTTCCGAAGCGGTAACCATGGATCCAAGCCTGACGTTTACTTACAAGAACTACTACTTTGATACGAAAAATAAAGATGCAGGTGAGCAAAGTGGTCATGATTGGTCTCATGCACTGATTGCTGACTTTGATTCTGGCTACGTTAATGATCTGGTCGGTGCTGTAGTTACCGCAGGTTATGCAGGTCCTCTGGATATTGATCCAACTTTTGCTACTCACGTTCCTGGTGGATCTGATGGTGAAGGTGATGCTATTTCTGGATTCCAACAGGCTTACCTGAAAGCAAAGCACTCTTTCAGTGGTGTTGATTTTGCTGGTTCGGTTGGTGTTAAGAAGCGTAGCTTGGAAACTTATTCAGATTCTGGCTCCCGTGTTCTTGCTGCTAGCTCTAATGGCTATGATCTTTCAGTAGGTTTTGAAGGTGCAGACTTCTACTTTACCGAGATTACGGGTTTTAGTGGACGAAACCAGTCTACCTTAACCGCCGACCTGGATGATGGCACTGGGGAAGCTGTAGATCATGTTCGCATCTTTGGTGGTAATTACAGCTATGAAGGCTTGGATCTTGTTGCTGAATATGGTGAGTCTAAAGAACTGCTTGAACAACTTTTTTTAAAAGCTGGCTATAGCTTTGAGCTCGATGATGTTAGCTCTGTCGATTTAGATGTTCGCTATGGCAAGTCAGAAGCGAATGGTAGCTTGGCTGCGAACAACGATATTGGCGCGGATTACAAGTCGAAATACTATAATCTAAATGCTAATTACAACTACGGAAATGCTTATGTTGGTGTTGGTTACAACAAGACTAAAGATGGCGATTTCATTGATCAATATGTAGATGGTCAAAATGATAACTTCAATTCCAGCCTTGCTCAGTGGGAAGATTACTCTCTGGCTGGAGAGAAGGCCTATGTCGTTAATGGAGGCTATAACTTCGCTGATCAGGGGCTTGAAGGTTTGAGCTGGGATGTTTGGTATGCTAAAGGTGATGATGCTGAAGAGATTAATGACTTCAAGCGTCGTGAATATGGCAGCTACGTCTCTTATGCTTTTGATGGCTCTCTGGAAGGGCTTTCTTTAGCTTGGTTGTACGTGAACTACCGTGCTCAGGGCGAAGATGCTAATGGTGGGGATCGTGATGCGAATCTGTATGATTCAGATATCAACCGTTTGTACCTGACTTACTCTGTTGCTGCATTCTAAGCAGCTACTAGCTTAAGTTGAAAAAAGGAGGGCTTATGCCCTCTTTTTTGTTTAAAAGGTACTGACTGAGTAGTCCAGATATACCCTCAAATCAGAGTTGCCGTTACCCATGGGTATTTCATTATCCGAACTGTTCATCTCACTGAGAACTTTGTCTGCTAGATACTGAGCATACTGAAGTTTTAGGCCAAGTCCCTTTAGTTGGGGTTTTTGAAACAGATACCCAACCTCGAAATTGTGTTCACTCTCTCTGTATTTTTCAGTAACTTCCGGATGATTGACTTTTATATCGTTACCATAGGTATATGGTATAACCCAGTGTTAGCCCAGGTGCGCCAATCTGATGGAAGTTATAGGCAATGCCAGCTTGCCAGACTTTCTCACCGTTGAAGTTAAAGTCTGATATCTGCCTTCGGGTCCAATAACTCATGCTATTCACATCAGGGGGCGATGCGTGCATGGCCGAGTAGTCAAATACACCCAGCGTATTTTTTTTATGTGCATCCACCTGACTGAACGAAGCGCTCAGGGACAGCTGATTGATGGTTAGCTGTGCGTTGAGGTTGTATAGGTTTGCTTCTATATAAGAATTTCCCGCTGTTTGTGGGCTGTTTTTAGGATTAAAGCTTTCCTGTCTTCGATAAAACTGCCCATCCAGCAATAGTTTTGAATTATCATTCAGGCTAATAAGGTAATTCAGGTTGGCAAAATAAAACCTTACATCTGAGTCATTTTCTGCATAAGCCAGTCTGGAGCCAAGTTCATTGTGCTGGAAACTGAATGCTGTTCCTATTTTAGGCATTCTTTCGGAATTATTATTGACAGTCAGCCAAATAGGTATGATGGAAAAGGCGTTGATGTTGGAATCCGAAGTTAAAGAAGTATTGGGTGAATATTCCTGGGAAGGGGCGAAATGCTCAAGTGGATATTGAGTGTTTATATTATGGGGGTGCAAGTGCCAGGTACTGTCCTGGTAACTCTCAGCCGCTTTTGATTTTGTAATGTAAAAAGATGCTGTACCCACAACTATGGCAACAAAAGCAGTAAATCTGACAAGTTGCCCAGATGGTGTCCCAGCATTGTGGTCATTCATCAAAATAGAACTCCCGATTATGATTTTATTAAATAGTGTTTTTTTGAAGCGGAAACAGAAATCAATAGCGGGAAGTTGATAATGGAATAAGAGAGTAGCTTATATAGCTAAGTCTGATAACTGGAATTGTCAGCGTTAGACAGTAATTAAGCACTGATTGCTGATTTTTCAATCTTTATTTTTGTGAGTGAATCTAAAATAATTAAAAACAAAAAAAACTTATAATATTTTGATTTTAAATTATATTTTTTGATTTCTCCGTTTTGCTAAGACTAATGAGCAATAGGAGTAAATATAAACTGGTTATAATTGAATAATATCGTAAATCTTTTTATCAGGAATGAGGCTTTCGAGGGTTATGGATAATAAGGCTGACCAGCCGTCCTCGGCGTCACTTTGGCTGGCTTTTCTGGCTAAAGGCGGCACGATGAAAGAAGTTCGCAAAATGGATCAGAGTCAACTTGATGCAATGTACAAGGTAGCTTATACACGCTTTAATTCAGGCCGCTTCAGAGACGCACTGAAGGTTTTTCGTTATCTTTGCCTGCTTGATCATACCAGTTACTCCTACTTTCTGGGGTTGGGATTGTCCCAATATGAGCTTTCTCAGTTTGCTCAGGCTGCGGCAACACTGGCTCATGCGGAAAAGCTTGATGACAAAGATCCCCGGGCTTCTTTGATGATGGCGAAAAGCTTTATTGAAATTGAGCGGTGGCCACTGGCTCAGAAAGCCTTGGCTGAAGCGGTTTTGCGGGCAAGTCAGTCGGGGCGTTGGAACGACGAGCTTCAACAGGCGAAGAAGCTGATCAGTTTTGTAGGTAATAAGTTGCACTGAGTGCATTTTGAAGGGACGTTTACCACCCGGGAAAACAACCAGGTTTTCGGGGTAGTTTTCAGATATATAAAAACCCATGGAGGGAGTTATTATGTCAAACCCAATTGGGGAGACGGGGAGTACACAAACAACGAGCCCCGTTACCACCACAACGGGTACGGAACCTGCTGGTTCCGGCAGCACAGTAAGTAGTGGTTTTAGTGCAGAAAACTCTGTCTCACAAACCGAGGGTGCCGGTTCAGGAAGCAGTCAAGGCGTTGTTTCTCTGGACTCACCGGAAGAAACCTCTACCAGCAGTACCAGTCTCTTGCAACAGGCATTCAAATCCAGACTGGAAGGTTTTAGATCTGTTTTTTCAAATTTCAATGCGCATTTCACATCCGGTCAAATTGATTTGTCGGATACGCAGACGTTGCTGCTGGTGTTAAGGGGGTTGATCAGTGATATTAAAGCTCTAAATAATGCTGAGAATATCGATAGTGTGTCTTCAGAGCGGCAGCATCTGCAGGCTCAGAGGTCTGAAATTTCCAAAACTCAGATAGAGATTAACAAGAGTCAGGTGGTTATTGATACAAAGAATCTTGAGCTTCAGGGGAAGCAGTCAAGCTTTCAAGCTAAACAAGCCCTTTTGACTTCCAAGTCTGCTGAGCTGTCTACCGCTCAGTCGGCAAATCCTATAGATACAAATTTAGTAAACTCTCTTATCGCAGAAGTTACACAGCGTCAGTCTGAAGTAAATGCTTTGCAGACTGAAATCTCAGCACTCAGTGGTGAGCTCTCAATCCTGGAGTCGCAGAACCAGACTCGCCGGGTTCAGGTAGCTATCAGACAGGCACTGCTTGTCATTTCACAGAGTTCAGAGTTAATTACCGGAGCTTTTGCTGTTACTCAGGTTAAAAGCGAGGAAGACGAGGATCTGGAAACTGGTGAAGAAAAGCTGGATGCGCTTAAACGCGAGTTGCAGGAGCTGGATGCACTGTTTTCCCGAGAGGAATTAAAGGTCAGACTTGCCAAGGAAGTTTTATCTGACTTTAATCAAGAAGTGATTCGAGAGTCTGATCGTTATTCTGAAAATATCCAGCCTCAGGGGCTGGCGGCAGAGTTAAAGGCATTGTTGAGCCCTCAAGTGGTCAGTAATCTATTCAGCGTATTTTCGGCGCAGGATACTTCTGCATTGGCTGCTGTGAGCGGTCAGGCGTCACCATCTGAGCAGCAGTTAGCAGATGCAGCTGAAGGTTTGGCGCTTATTCTGCTTGCGGAGCCGTCGGTGACTGCCAGTGAAGAAAACCCCGTTGATCAGCCATATCTTGGTGATAGTATCAGCCTTGAGGGAGCCAACAACCCGCAGGCGTTTGCACTGCTTCTTTTGAGGGAGCGAATGGCTGATATTCAGGAGGCTCAGGGCAAGAACTCAGGTGGGATTGTTGTTGATTCCCTAGGGGCTAATCTATTAGCCCAGTGGCTTGAAGCCGAAAGAGAAGTTGATGCCATGGTTGTAGGGACTGCTAGGGATCGGGAACTGTTTGAGGCAGCCATTTCTAAGTCTCAGCCAGTGTAAAGCCAGCAGATATTTCTGCTCTTTGTGTGTCAGTGGGTTTGCAGGAGCCTGTCGAGCTTACCACTGACCTGCAGTCTCAAGTGGGACTTTTTCTCGCTACGGTCGGCTAAGCCTGACAGGCTTCTGGCAGGTTGGATCCAGTGTTTGGAAATCATTAATGAAAATATAGAGGATGAATCAATAATCTATTAACGGTTATACAGGGGGGAGGTTCTTTATGTCAGGATCACTTAATGGAGTGGAAAATAATCAAGCTGATGGGGTTTCCATTACGCAGAAAATGCAAGGCTCAGCAGCCCCAGCTTTAACAAAAAGTGTCAGTAGTGGCTTTGATAGTAACAACTCCGTTTCCTTCTCCAGTAATGGTAAAAGCGCTATTGGTAGTGATGATTCAGTCGCTCTTGACTCTCCTGACAGTGCCCAGCTGTCCAGCTCAGACTACTTACAAAGGTCGTTTCAGGCAAGGGTTGAAGGGTTTCGGTCAATTCTCGCAGATTTCAACTCACAGCTTGACTCTGGCGCTATTGATTTATCTGATACACAGACATTATTAATGGTGTTCAGAGGTATGCTGAATGATATCAAAGTATTAAATAGCGTGCAGAGTATTGATTTGATATCAGCACAGCGACGGGATTTGCAGAATAAGCGAATAAAAATTGCAGATATAAAACTGAATATTAGACAAAGACAAAACGAAATTGATGCTCTGGAGCAGACTCTTCAGATCAAAAAGCAAAATATTCAGGAGAAAAGTACGCTGTTGAACGCTAAGTCTGCAGCGCTTGCTTCAGCTGAGTCTGCAATACCTGTGGACCAAGTGTTAGTGCGTAAACTATCCAATGAAATTGCACAGATTCAGTGGGATATCAATGGTCTGCAGAGCGAGGTCGGGAGTTTGAATCTGGAAATAGCCAATCTTAGACACTTTAATTCTGTTAATCATCTTCGAACGCTTTTTCTTGATGTATTTATTCATTTTTTGCGGCTAAGGATCAAGGGGCATTTACGATCAAAAAACTGCTGTTTAGCTCTTTGAGCCAGGAGAGCAGAGCGTCACTTGACTCGGGAGAGCGCGCTCTGGACGATCTTGAATTCGAGCTGTTACGGCTGGAAAAAATATTCGAAAGTGAGGTCAGCCTTTTGGTGATTGCTAAAGCGCTGAGTCGGGAGCAGGCGGGGGAATTGACTAAGAAAACATATAAAGATGTCCAGCCGGATGAGTTAGCTGCAACCCTTGAAGGTATATTAGCTCCATCGTTATTGAGTGAGATCTACAGTCTTGTTTCTTCGACTGATCTTTCCCCTGAGGCAATCATGCCGTCTATCGACAAGGATGTGGTTGATACAACACGGGCTCTTTCAGTAATACTGTTAGCTGAGCCACCTGTTGGTGAGGATGTTGAATCAGAGAGTCAGCCGTATTTGGGGGATAACCTGGCTCTGGAAGGAGCGGATAATCCAGAAGCGTTTGCCCTGTTACTCTTGAAAGACAGGATGGCGGATATTGCCGATTTGCATCCGGTCATTGATGGTGATGCAGCTCGAATCCATTACCTGGCCAGACTGTTTGATATTGAGGGTGTGGTTGATGAGATGGTCAGTAAGGCTTTGAAAGATAGTGAGCGTTCTGAAGCTGCAATTCGGAGGGCCAGTAAAGCCTGATTGCTTACGATTTCATTCTGTGAAGGCCGTACTGAGTATCAGTACGGCTTTTTTTATTTGACAACGGCTGACTCAGCGTATCTTTGGGGTATAATGGCCGTTTTTCTATAAAACCGTAAACTGGGAGCCTGTCGGACTTAAGCCGATCGCATAGAGAAAATGGCCTGATCCGGCTTTTTCTCTGTAGGTCAATACTAAGTCCGGCAGGCTCCTGATTGTGAGTAAAGGGTAGGCCAGCTTAAATGCCGATCTATGAGTACCAGTGTGAGCAATGCGCTGAAGTGACTGAAGCCATTCAAAAATTCAGTGATGCGCCATTGAGTGATTGCCCGGCCTGTGGTCAGCCAGCTCTGAAAAAACTGTTAAGTGCACCTGCCTTCAGGCTGAAAGGGGGTGGTTGGTATGAGACCGACTTTAAAGGAAGCAGCAAGAAAAACCTGTCTTCCAGCGATAACCACTGTCCAGCCAAAGATAGTAAGAGCAGTTGTGGTGGTTGCCCGGCAACCAGTGATTGATGTCCAGATAGCTGATAGCTATTCGGATGAAGTCTGTTTGAATTCCTGATTTGAGGTATATTATGCGCAGCCATTATTGCGGCGAACTGAATCTTTCCCATGATGGGCAGGAAGTCACCCTCTGCGGTTGGGTTCATCGCCGTCGTGACCACGGTGGCGTGATTTTTCTGGACCTGCGCGATCGTGAAGGCCTGGCTCAGGTGGTCGTTGACCCCGATACCGAAGAAGCATTTGCTCTGGCTGACAAAGCTCGAAGTGAATACGTTCTGAAAATTACCGGTATTGTTCGTCCTCGTCCGGAAGGTACCGTCAATACCAACATGTCTACCGGGGCAATCGAAGTTCTGGGTAAGCAGGTTGAAATTCTCAACCAGGCCCAAACTCCTCCGTTCCAGATCGAAGGTTACACTGACGTCGGTGAAGATGTGCGCCTGCGTAACCGTGTGATTGATCTGCGTCGCCCTGAGATGCAGGAAAAACTGATTCTTCGCAGTAAAGCAACCTCTGTTGTGCGTCGCTTTATGGAAGATAATGGCTTTCTGGATATTGAAACGCCGATGCTGACCCGTGCGACACCAGAAGGTGCTCGTGACTATCTGGTTCCCAGTCGTGTTCATCCGGGACATTTTTACGCTCTGCCACAGTCTCCACAGCTGTTCAAGCAGATGCTGATGGTGTCTGGTTTTGATCGTTACTACCAGATCGTTAAATGTTTCCGTGATGAAGATTTGCGTGCGGATCGTCAGCCTGAATTTACCCAGATCGATATTGAAACTTCATTCCTGGATGAAGAGCAGATCATGGGTATTACCGAGTCTCTGGTCAAAAAACTGTTCACAGAGGTGAAAGGTGTAGACCTTGGCGATGAGTTTCCGCGCATGACCTATGCCGAAGCCATGAGCCGTTTTGGTTCTGATAAGCCTGACATGCGCATTCCTCTGGAGCTGGTGGATGTGGCTGATCTGATGGCTGGTGTCGATTTCAAGGTATTTAAAGGCCCGGCGGAAGACCCAAAGGGGCGTGTAGCCGCTTTAAAAGTCACCGGTGGAGCTGAGTTGAGTCGCAAGCAGATTGACGACTATACCAAGTTTGTCAGCATCTATGGCTCGAAAGGTCTGGCCTGGATCAAGGTGAATGAGCTGGAGAAGGGAGTTGAGGGTCTTCAGTCTCCTATCATCAAGTTCCTGGGGGATGAAGTTACTCTGAATATCATGTCCCGTATCGGTGCTGCTAACGGTGATATTGTCTTCTTTGGTGCGGATAAAGAAACCATCGTCAATGAAGCTCTGGGTGCTCTGCGTTGCAAAGTGGGTGAGGATTTGAATCTTTACACCTGTGACTGGGCGCCATTGTGGGTTGTTGACTTCCCGATGTTTGAGGAGACTGATACTGGATCTTTGACCGCGCTGCACCATCCGTTCACTGCACCAACCTGTACTCCTGAAGAGTTAGAGGCTAATCCTGCCCAGGCACTGTCTCGTGCTTATGATATGGTTCTGAATGGTTACGAAGTAGGCGGTGGTTCCGTCCGTATTCACCGTCAGGAGATGCAGCAGGCGGTATTCCGTGTACTGGATATTCAGGAAGAAGAGCAGCGTGAAAAATTCGGCTTCCTGCTGGATGCGCTGAAATACGGTGCACCTCCTCACGGTGGTCTGGCATTTGGTTTGGATCGTCTGGTGATGTTGCTGTGTGGCACTACCAATATTCGGGAAGTGATTGCTTTCCCGAAAACCCAGTCAGCTTCTTGTTTGCTGACTCAGGCACCGGGTGAAGTAGAAAGTCAGCAGCTCCGTGATCTGAACCTGCGCATTCGTCGTGATCCGGCTTCTGCAACTAGTCACTGATTAATAATGGCAGTCGCTCTTTTGTGGGCTCTCTTGCAAAAAGTGATTGCCAGTAAAGCGTTTCAAATAGAGGTTTTCTATGGCAGGTCATAGTAAATGGGCCAACATCAAACACCGCAAGGCTGCGCAGGATGCTAAGCGGGGCAAGGTTTTTACCAAAATCATCCGTGAGCTGGTGGTTGCTGCCAAGCAGGGTGGTGGTGCGGTTGAAGATAATCCGAAGCTGAGAGCGATTGTTGATAAAGCGCTGGCTGCCAACATGACCCGGGATACCATTAACCGGGCCATTGCCAGAGGGGTTGGTGGTGATGATGACTCCAATATGGAAGAAGTCACCTATGAAGGCTATGGGGCAGGTGGCATTGCGGTTCTGGTTGAGTGCCTGACTGATAACCGTAACCGGACTGTGGCTGAAGTGCGACATGCGTTTTCCAAGCATGGTGGTAACCTGGGAACTGATGGTTCGGTTGCTTATCTGTTCGAGCGTAAAGGCCAGATCTTCTTTGAGGAAGGGATCGACGAAGAGCAGGTAATGGACGCAGCTCTGGAAGCGGGTGCAGAGGACGTTGTCAGTAATGATGATGGTTCTGTTGAAGTACTGACTGAGTGGACTGAGTTCATGGCGGTTAAGGACGCTCTTGAAGCTGCAGGTCTTACACCAGCGGGTGGTGAGGTAGCAATGATTGCTTCACTGCAGACTGAGTTGGATCTGTCTGGGGCGGAGAAAATCATGAAACTGATTGATCGCCTGGAAGATCTGGATGACGTTCAGAATGTTTACACCAATGCAGATATTTCCGCAGAGATAATGGAGCAGTTGGGCTGATAGATTGACAGCTATGCTTTTCCTGAAAACCCGGACTCTTCCGGGTTTTTTTATACACAGGGATGTGTGGTATGCCGAAAACGCAGGAGCAGTTTTCGGTTATGTACATGAATGTACTGTATGCTGGCAATTCACGACTGCATGGATGTAGACGTTAGGGTAACGCAGAAGCGGTTACCGAGCAGCAATTTTCAGGGATCACTAGGCGTTTAGGAGATGCATTACAGATTAAAAGCCAGAGTGATAAGAAAAAGTGCCAGAGTGACGCTGGCAATGGTCAGTAGTGTTTTTACTTGATTATTCATCTGGCAAGCTGACTCCCTAAAACTCTCGTTCAAGGGTAAGCCGGAGGAGATTGCTTTCGTAGCGTATTTTGGTAATGCAGTGTTTCAAAATTGTAATAGCGGATAAGTGCTGGAAACGTGTATGTATATACAGTATTCTTTTTGAAGCGACGTATTTGGAACAGGAATGGAATGGCCATTTTGTTGGGTATTGACCCCGGATCCAGGATTACCGGGTATGGAGTGATTGAGGAGATCGGTTCTCATTGCAAATATGTGGCATCGGGTTGTATCCGAATTCAGGATGGATCATTACCAGAAAGGCTTTTACAGGTTTTTCAGGGGATCAATTCTGTCATTGAAATGTATAACCCGCAGTCCGTAGGCATTGAGCAGGTCTTTATGGCGCGGAATGCAGATTCTGCACTGAAGCTTGGCCAGGCCCGCGGGGCTGCTATTGTTGCTGCAATGAATCATGGTCTGGAGGTTTCTGAGTATTCTGCCCGGCAGGTCAAACAAGCGGTAGTTGGCAAAGGTTCAGCAGAAAAGTCGCAGGTTCAGCATATGATAGTGTCGATTCTTAAACTTGATAAAACGCCTCAGGCGGACGCTGCAGATGCTTTGGCGGTGGCGCTATGCCACTCTCACACCCGTGCAAGCTTGATACGTATGGCTGGTGCTACCGGGAGAAGAAATCGTCGCCTGTTGAGTCGTTAGATATTAAATGATTACTGGTCAGAGAAACAGGTCAGTTGGAAAGCAGCGCTGTAGATAATCAGATCAAAAATCTGGCTGGGATCATAGGTTCTGGAGAGTACTCGCCACTGGTTCGGGCTCATTTGTTGGTGTAAGTGAAGATTATCTACCGTTCGAATAACCAGTGACTCATGTTTATTCCAGCCTGCAGCTTTGTGTCCGACTTTGATCAGCTGGATATCGCTGTTGCTTAGTCCATGGTCGATTGCACTGCTGATGAGTGGAGAGTTGGCATTGAGTGCACCTTGTAAATGAGCGCTTCGAAGTATGACCAGGGCTCGTTCTCTTAGCGGTATTCGGCTCAAGCGGTGCAGGTAAGTGGATAACGTACGTTTTGGTTTATCAATTCTCGGGTGGTGTGATGTCAATTCACTGCTTTCTGAGCATTGTTTCAGAGGGTTTTGGTACTGAAGGTTTGGAAGGTTGGCTATATTGCACTGAATATTAGCAGTGGGTAAAAGCTTCCAGATCAAATTGAACAAATGATATGGATGCTTCATTGGTATCTCCGGGTATTAGTGTTTGTATTTGGATTTGGATTGTTTTTTTTAAGCAGGGTTCAGAGATGAAGTCTGTTTGTCAGTAATAGTAACGGACTGGTTAGAAGAGAAGCTTGGTTATGATAGGCAGACTTCGTGGAATTTTGCTGGAAAAGCAAGCGCCCAATCTATTAATAGAGGTTGGTGGTGTTGGCTATGAAGTTGAAGCGCCAATGTCAGTGTTTTATCGCTTGCCGGAAATAGGTGTGGAAACAACATTGTATACCCACTTTGTGGTAAGAGAAGATGCTCAGTTGCTTTATGGTTTTAGTGACGCCAGGGAGAGGGAGCTGTTTCGCACATTGATAAAAGTAAATGGCGTCGGTCCAAAACTGGGTTTGACCCTGTTGTCTGGAATAGAGGCTTCAGACTTCATACGTTGCGTTCATGATAGTGATAGTTCTACTTTGGTGAAGTTGCCTGGAGTCGGAAAGAAAACGGCAGAACGGTTGATCGTTGAATTAAGGGATAAACTGTCGAAATGGGATAACACCGCTGCAGCCTATGATGGTTTGAGTGGCACGCCCTTAGGGCAGGCTGCGGAAAGGCAGGTTGCAGATACTGAGCAGGAGGCTGTCAGTGCGCTGGTTGCCCTTGGCTATAAGCCTCAGGAAGCCAGTAAAGTGATAGGTCGAATTAAAGTTGAAGGCCTGTCCAGTGAAGAAGTTATACGACAGGCTTTGCGTAGTATGATTTAAGGGGCACTGGCAATAGCTGGCTTGCGGACGATTCGAATGGAGTCTATGCAAATGATCGCCGTTGCAAGCCAAATGAAACCGTAAGTAGCCCATTGTGACGAAGGTAACGGCTCTTTCAGAATGAATATGGCTACCATAAAGATAATGGCAGGTTCCAGGTAACTCAGAAGTCCGAACAGGCTGACGGGTAATGCCTTGGAAGCAGCTACATAAATCAGCATGGCTAGAGTGCAGAGTATGCCAAGTCCAGGGAGTAGGTAGTAGAGATCGGTGTTTGCTGAAAGTGTTTGGAGGAACCCCTCATGGGATGCGATAGCAAAGATCGCGAACGGAAGCAGTAAAAGGTTTTCAAACATAAAGCAGGCCAGCGTGTGCACCTTCACTTTTCTGCGAATGAGAAAATAAAGAGGGTAACCTGCGGCAACGGCAACCGGAACCCATGACAGGCTGCCGAACTGATAGATCTCATGGGCAACACCAATGGCCGCCAGGACTGCCCCCGTCATTTGTAAAGGTCTTAACTTTTCCTCATACACCACGCGGCCAGTCAGAACCAGCGTGAGTGGTAGCAGAAAGTACCCCAGAGAGAGCTCTGTAGTCAGTTCATTAATAGGAGCCCAGACAAACAGCCACCATTGAAAGCCTACCAGTAAAGTGCCAGCGGCAAGCCATAGCATATTTTCTGGCTCTTTGAGCAATTGCTGAAACAGGTGAAATTTTCTCAACAACAGTAAAGATACCAGCGCTGTTATTGATGAAAAGAGAATGCGGTTCCAGAACAGAAGGGAGCCGTCTAATGGGTTAAGCCACTGGACATACCAGGGTATCAGACCAAACATCAGAGATGCGAGGATCGAATAACCCAGTCCGGTGGAGGATACTGACGATGACATTACTACTCTGCCAAGTTAGAGATTTACCGCATAATGCGGACAGCTGTTGGATTCTAGTATTAGACAAAATATCCGGCAAGCTTGGCAATCCGTGAATATCCGTTCGCATGGAGAATTGTAAGTGTTAGCCTGTTTAAAGAAGATTCTTGGGAAATATTATGATTGAAGCGGATCGTTTAATTTCGGCCAGAGAGCGCCCGAATGAAGAGGCTCAGGATCGGGCCATTCGACCTGTCAGGCTGAGTGAATACACAGGACAGCCAAAGGTTAGAGAACAGATGGAAATCTTTATCCAGGCAGCTCGCAAGCGTGGTGATGCTCTGGACCATACATTGATTTTTGGTCCTCCTGGATTAGGTAAGACAACGTTGTCCCATATTCTTGCTAATGAGATGGGCAGTAACATCCGTTCAACTTCCGGGCCGGTAATTGAAAAAGCGGGAGACCTTGCAGCACTTCTAACTAATCTTGAGCCAAATGATATCCTTTTCATTGATGAAATCCACCGTCTCAGCCCCGCTGTTGAGGAGGTTCTCTATCCGGCGATGGAAGACTATCAGCTCGATATTATGATTGGCGAAGGGCCTGCAGCTCGTTCTATCAAGCTGGACCTTCCTCCCTTTACGCTTGTGGGCGCAACAACGCGGGCTGGATTGCTGACTTCACCGTTGAGAGATCGGTTTGGGATTGTACAGCGGCTTGAGTTTTATAGCGTGGCGGACCTGACTAGCATAATACTTCGCTCAGCATCAATTTTGGGTGTTCATATAGATATGGATGCAGCTAATGAAGTAGCAAGGCGCTCAAGGGGGACACCGCGTATTTCCAACCGGCTGCTGCGAAGAGTCAGGGACTACGCTGAAGTAAAAGGCGATGGTTCTGTAACCCGTGAAATTGCTGATGCTGCCTTGAATATGCTGGATGTTGATGCCAGTGGTTTTGATCATATGGATCGCCGTCTTTTGTTAGCAATGATTGAAAAATTTGATGGAGGTCCGGTTGGTGTCGACAGTCTGGCAGCTGCCATCAGTGAAGAGAGGGATACCATTGAAGATGTTTTAGAGCCTTATTTGATTCAACAGGGTTACATTATGAGGACGCCAAGAGGAAGGGTGTTGACCAAAAATGCTTACCTGCACTTTGGTTTTGATTTCGTAGAGTAGATGTATGGTCGGTAAAAGAACAGCTCATTGAGAAAGAAATTATTATTGAGCTTGTTCATTATTGAATAATCAGCTTTCTAGTCTGCTTTGCAATATGGCTATTGTTTAATCAATGCTCTATAGAACACAGCTTCAGCATCTGGGCTGGAACTGTGTTGTATAGGCAATCAGTAAATTGATGATAAATTTTAGAGATAGTCATTGTAAACCTGAAGATTCTCAGGCGTATTTCAATTGCCGAATGAAATGAGATAGGCTTGTAGGTAAGTATGATATGCATTCTATTCTCGATATTTTGCAATTTTTTTGGCTCTAAATGTGTTTAAAAAAATTATCACACAGCTGAAAAAACTCCACCCTAAAAAACACTCTTCAGAAACTAACTTATTATATTCGTAATATAGGCTGCTCTTTCTTGGGTAATTAAATCGAAGTTTTGAAAGAAGGCTTATACTGATTAACGGGGAAGGCGCGCCTTACATGAATTGAAACTGATAGGAAGCACAGGATGCATTCTGACGGTCTGAAACCAGCTATGAATGTGGCTTCTGCATCTGATTTTCCATCCACAGGGTCGGTATCAGCCGAAGCTGGTTCCCCATTTGAAAAAAAAGGGGAGGTGCCGTCCACATGGGGAATACGTAAAGTACAGTCTAATTTAGAGCCTTGTTCTCTTACAAAACAGATACCGCCAAAAGATGATAAAGAGTATGTGAGCTCTGAACTTGTGGTTAGTAATCCTATTGAAGCTAGCGATGATGAGCGTATGCAGACATGGAGCCATCATTACGTTTCGCATGTGGATTTCTCTGAGACCAACAGAGCTCCAGGGGGGGCTGGTTATTTGTCTAGGCCTGAAAGTGCGACAATCCAGGCAAAATGCGAAGGGCTGGTGCCGGTTGGTAGTATTGATCTATGTAGTGATCATGACCTCGCATCGGGAAAGGCAGTTGCTGCAGAAAAGGATGCAGGTCAGAAGAGTGTCTCGACAAAAGGTGAAGGAAAACCAAAGGCAGAGAAGGAGCCTGATCAGCATCACTTCACAGATACTGAGATCGGGATCCCTGGTAAGGGCTTCTTAGACTCTCGTGGACCGTTTGAGAGTGGTAAATTAAGAGTTCATGGTTTAGGTGAGAGGGACCGTATACACAGTGAGAGGGCTGATGCTACACCTTTGATAAGTACTGATAATGAAGACAATTATAGGCTGAGGTATGAGCAGCTTAAGAATTTCCAGTTAATAATGGGTATCGTGGATGAGTTAATGGGAGAGAAAAATCCAGATGGAGTATATGCCACAAGGGCTGATAATACAATGATAAGGAAAATTTATGATTTATTTGATCAGAAAACTCTTATACAAGGACGGATATACAGGGCAAAACTAGAGCTTGATAGGTTAAATAGTTCTTTGCTGAAATTATGTTTTTACGATTCAGTACCAGTTTTAATGAAAACACCAGGGCCGGAAGTGGAAAATGTCTTTGAGAAAGACTTTGAACGGTTTAACCAAATGGCGGGTAAATCTAATTCTGGTGATAAATTTTTTCTTGGTGTTAATGCTTCTTTAGATCGTAGTATAACTATAAATCGAAATAAAGAAATAAATAATAATTTACTATTTGATTTGATATACAGGCGTGTTGAGTTATTTAACAGTAGCGAGGGTAGAGACGAGCTCAGCTTTTTAATTCGTTTGAGGGGTGAGCTTCCTGAGGATCAGAAAATGTCAGGTGATGCTGGATATCGAATAGTTACTGATAATGGTGATCCTCCAGTTTCATTTTTATCAATATGTTTACATAGAGCTAAAGATCATTATGTTGAGTTTCAAGTGCCGATTGTAAGGCTGATACCAATCAGGTTGGATAACATTATTGATGAGAAAAAAGAATATCCAGCAACTATAAAGCGATTTAAAAGAAATGGAGATGGAACAATAGATAATCAAGAGAACTGGGATATGTTTTTAGCAGAGGGAGTTCCTCTGGTTGAGAATATGGAGCCCAGTGCACCAGAAGATAATCCTTTTACGGGTGATTTTCTTGGAAGAGGAATTGCTCAAAGAGTAAGTGTTAATGGAAAGAATCCGAGTACGGTTGCAAAGCTTCTTCCCATCATAATGAATGATTTAGAGGCCAGGGCCGCAAAAAATACATTGGATCTTGCTCAAACAATCCTGGAGGTAGTTTTATATTGGTATACAAATATTGATAAAACAAGAATTCCGGGAGCTGGCAGAATGGATGTTTGTCTTAGTCAAACAAAATATTTTGCAGTTGAGAGTGGGCAGGCAATAGAGTCATCATTTGATATTCCTGAAAGTAATAGCAAAAATCAAGCTAGTGCTAAACAAACCTGCGATAGAGAACATACTGTGTCTGAGTGCGAAGCAATAAAGGACTTGGCAGCATTTTCTATTATGCCTGTCTCTTTTGATGATGAGTCATATTTTTCAGATGATGAGGGAAACTCAGGAGTGGAGAGGCAGGTTAGTAGAGAAAAAACATCAAATAATACAAAGCGAAGTCCAATAGAAAGTTCTAATATTGTTTTGCTTGCAGGAATGCAGCGATTCTATCGCAAAGAGCAAATGGTTCAGTATATATTAGAAAATATGAATGAGAGGGATGCGCTTAAAGAGGAGATTGTTGAGGGCATGTTCTATATCATCGATGTTTTTGGTGAATTTAATAAAAGCATGAGGATTCCTGGTGTTAGAAGTTTAATGGAGTGTAATGTTGATGGTAATGACTGCAATCTTGCATTCGATAAAAATCGACGCCAGCTCATATTGTTTGATATTGCGCCAGCAATGATTACGATTAGAGGTCAGCCTATTCCTGGCAATCAATGTATTATGAAGTGGTTTGAAAGCAGGCAGAATTTTCACCGAAAACTAACTTGTTCTAATATGGCAAAGCTATTTGTTATGGCTATGTCGAATAATAATAATTCTAATGTTGAGAAACAACTGAAAATATATGAAGGTAAATATATTACTAATAAGGAACTTGAAAATAAAAATGCTGCCTTAAAAAGTGTGGTCGGCAGAATGTCAAGAATTCTGGCAAAAAATGATGAGTTCATGAATTGGTGTCTTGCATTTTTCGGTATAGATAGGGTTCATGATGATTTTGATGATACAACTCATGAAACTTTTCATCAAAAAGCGAAAGAGGCCTTTGAAAATTACATGAGGCAAGAAGGGGGGGAAGCTATTTTTTATCCCGAAGCTGTTCGGATTAGGTATCAAAATAAAGTGGATAGGCTACAAGTTTTGGCAAATGTTGTTACGGAATATCTAGGTAAAATTAAAAGAGATGAGAAGGGCGTTCCTAAAAGAGAGGTTACAAAAATGTGCTGTCTCTCTAAAGGTATAAATAATAAAGGAGTGTTTGAGAATAGTGAGGTTGTGAGTCTTTTAGAGAATATGACATGTAGGGAGGTTGATCATTTCGTAGCGGGGCCGGATTGTGAAAATAATGGGTTTTATGAGGTTGCATTTCAATGGTTAAATAATTATTTGTCTGAGTCAGGCTATGAGATGCTGTGGCCTGGTTTGAATTTTGAAAGTGTTGAAAATTTTAAATCATCATTTCTGGAGTGGCACCATAGCAATGGTGAAACATTATGCACACCGAGAGCTATCCCGTCTATTACAGATTTTTCGAGATGGCTAGATTATCAGTTATCGATATTTAAAGATCAGGTGTGTTTGGATCGTGTAGGATTAAGAAGAAATTATTTCTCAACAAAAATTGACCTTCTGGTAATTAAACCTTTCTTTGGTGATAGGAAGCAGATTAGTTCATCTTATTACCAATGGGGATTGGTTTCCGGGGGAGGGTATGCATTTCAACTGAGTGAGTACTCGGGTGAAGAGTGGTTAAATAGACTTATTGGTATAATAAAACATGAGACAATGATACTTGTTCTTCATGATATGAATAAACCCTATTTGATGGATGATGTGAGTGAGTTTCATTGGTCTGCTGTTTGCTTTAATAGATGTGGAAAAAAAGAAAGATCTCATGAGTTTAAATCACTTCTACCGATAGAATACGCTGCTGATGTTAGTGTTTCTGCTAGGGCTTGCTTTGAGGAGATATTGATTTTATGTAAACGGTTGTACATTAAGAGAATTGCAATGGCCAATCCTGTAAAAAGTGAAATAAAACTAACCGATATAGATTTTCTTAGAAGGATTACCCGTTGGATGCCAATGAATTGTGTCGAATGGAAGCCGGATAGCCGTGTGCGTATTAATATGAGGCTGTCTTCGAATGATATCTTTCCCTTTATGCCACTTCTACGAGCATATTTCGATATGTATCTAGATGATGATCTTGCAGAGCTTCCGGTGCCTAGACCTAAAAGGTTATGTATGTATTTCTTTTCCCCCATAAATGGGAATATTTTGTGTTTTATGCATCGTGTTGTAGATAGAGGAGTGTTAGAGGTATCCTATATGACATCTAATGGGCCTGATAGTGTGGCAAGCTTTAAGAATAGTCTTAGTAAGAGTACTACTGGAAACTCACAGGTTGATAGTATGCTCCTTCGGGGTTTCATAGGATTTTGTTCGGGTACTTTTCATTGGCAAGGGTTTCCTGAAAAAGGGCGGCAGCAGACACAGGAAGATTGTAGTTCCAGTGACCCACAAGCCTTTTTAGATTATATAAATAATGAACACCCATGGGGGGGGGAGGATACTAGCACTGCACAGTTTTACCAGGAATATGGTGTTCCGGAACCAAATGAATATCCTTCGTTACTGCTTGAAGATATGGTATTTGGTAAAAGAGATGGGAGTGAATGAATTTCTTAACCATTATTGCTTGGCTAGTTATTGATATGAGCCAGCACTTTGCACGGTAGATTTTTGTATCCTGGAACCTCAGTTTTTGAGGTGCTCATGAGTAGGGTCGACGGTCGTAAAATTTCCCATGATGTGAGATAAGCCATCGGCATTGAGGTTATTCAGAAATGGCTGGATGTCACGTTACCGTTCAGGCGGTATGGATGCTCTGAAAACCCGCCCGATTTCTCACAGCAAAAATTCAAAACTCACACCTGAGCAACAAGATATTCTGGTCAAAATTATTCTCACCAAAGAGCCAGCCGGTTACGGATTTTATTAATATCTCTGAACCGGAGACATTGTGGCTGCTGTTATCAAGACAAAGTTCGATATAACCATGCATCCCGCAGCTGTCAGTAAAATGCTCAGAAGAACTGGCCGACTCTCCAGCGCCCTGCTCAAAAAGCTTGGCAGCAGGATGAAAAAAAGTGCAGGAGTATCTGGGGGCTCGTTATCCCACACGACGCAAGCAGGCTGAATAGAGCGGTGCCATTACCTACTTTATTGATGAAGCCAGCATACGCTCTGATTATCACAGTGGGGCAACCTCGAGCCGGTGAGGCGTAACCCCGACTGCCACCAAAACCGTAGCACGTTCTGGCATTAACATAATCGCAGCTGTCAGTGGGACAGGCCAAATGCGCTATTGGCATTGAAAAGCAAAGAGCTGTTCTTGAGGGCAGTTAGCTCGGGGCTGAAGTCACTACAGAGGCAGCAAAAAAAGATGCCTGTTTTTTTCAGGGCCGAGTACACGCTTTATGCCTGACTGGATGCTTTTTGTGCATAGGATATGCTCACATCAATAACAGAAGGCTCAAACAGTGGTACGGTAAGGGGTAGGATCTGGAACAGATGCCTCAAGAAAGCCTTTACGCCTGAAACTGCAACTGTCACACACTCCGCAGGCAGCCCCCTGATCATCAGCCTGATAACAGGAGATTGTCATCCCATAATCCACTCCAAGTCTCACCCCCTCTGAAATAATTTCAGCCTTAGTCAGATTCAACAAAGGCGCTCGAATTCTAAAGTGATCACCCTCTACACCAGCCCGGGTAGCAAGATTCGCCATGTCCTCAAAAGCCTTCAGATACTCTGGACGACAATCTGGATAATTGGAGTAATCAACTACATTAGCACCGATAAAAATATCTCGCGCACCCAACACCTCAGCCCAACCAAGAGCAAGTGACAGGAAAACAGTATTTCTTGCAGGAACATAGGTGACAGGAATACTGCTCAGATTATCCCTGGGAACGTCCTTAAGTGTTTCTTTGGGATGTTCACCAAAGTCCGGTACCGGTATATCTTCATCAGTTAACGCTGAACCACCAATTTCAGTTAGCCCCAACTTTAAGACCTTATGCTCTCTTGCCCCCATTACGTCCGCTAAACGACGGGATGCTTCCAGTTCAGCACGATGACGTTGCCCATAGTCAAAACTGACAGAGTAAGTTTCATACCCTTGCTCAGCTGCAAGCGCTAATACGGTGGCCGAATCCAAACCACCAGAAAGCAACACAACCGCCTTCTTCATCTGCAACAACCTCTTCATAAATCAAACGACAGGGATACCATGCAACAAAGAACAATCATAGGGGAAAGAGCGTCTTCGCTGACTCTTACTTAAACACCGGGCTTATCACCCCAGATCATACGATGCAGTTGCAATTGAAACCGTACAGGAAGCCGGTCATCAAGAATCCAGCTGGCCAGTATTTCTGCCGACATTTCCCCACTGACTGGCGAAAAAAGAACATCTGACACTCTGTTCGCTAAATCGTATTCAATCAGTTTGGACACAGACCAGTCATAATCACCACGATCCGCTATCACAAACTTTAATTGGTCTTTCTTATCCAAAAACCGGATATTTTCATACAGGTTCCGGTGCGATTCACCTGAAGCAGGAGGCTTAAGATCCATAACCTTGACCACTCTTGGATCCACTTCTGACAGGGTAATAGCACCGCTGGTTTCAAGCGAAACCTCATACCCCTGATCCGCCAGAAGCGTCAATAGCTGATGACACTCTTTCTGCGCAAGTGGCTCACCACCAGTCACTGTGACATACTTCGGAGAGTACTCGGAAACCTTACCCAAAATTGCATCCGACGATAATAAATCACCACCTTTAAAAGCGTACTCCGTGTCACACCAGGTACACCGTAACGGGCAACCGGTCAGCCGAACAAACACGGTAGGTAAGCCTGTCGTTCTTGTCTCCCCCTGAAGAGAATAAAATATTTCTGAAATTCGAATCATCAATATGCCACCTGAACGACATCATAAAATATGATTTCCGGAGCAACATCCAAATTGCTCAAGCTCTATACACTGCATGCGACAAAGAAAAAGACCAGCAAGAGCCTGGAACTATTTATTTACCAAGAATCAAGCCACTCCTTGCCTGCCCGGATGCGCTAAAGCGTCATTTGAGCAAAGCTACCAGAATAGCAGAGCGCTGGTCTGACCGCGCATATTCTTAAAATAGTGCCCGCAATCAGAATACAGATCAGGAAAGTATTAAGCAGTGAAAGAAAGGGCTAACACAACACATGGCAGGTGCAGGAGAAAAGCCTGCACCTAAAGAAGAATCAGGAACCACCCATAGTCCTGAGATAGGTATCAGAGAGCCGGGACGCAGCACTTTCCGGGTATTGCCTGATCACTGACTCTAGAAGCTCTTTGGCTTTTTTCTGATTGCCGAGCAGATCATAGACCCTGCCAAGTTTATAACTGGCATCAGGAACCTTAGGACTCTTGGGAAAATCACTCAATACAACCTGAAAAGAGTCGCGAGCCTCATCATAACGCCCCTGAGCCATATCGACTTCACCCAGCCAATAATACGCATTATCAGCATAATGCCCCTTAGGGTATGCTTTGAGCTGCTGCTGAAGCGCCTCTTTAGCATCATTGAACTGCTTGGAACGGATTAAACCAAATGCAGACTGGTAAGCAGCTTCTTCAGCTTTGAGTACAGACTGATCGCGTTTCTCTGAAGGGTTTGCCACCGAGGTATTTAATATCGGTGGTTGCAGGACTGCAACAGAAGAATTCTCCCCCCTGCCACCACTATGCCCCTGACCATTCAGGCGGGACATACGCTCATCAAGATCCAGATACCTGTCCCTGCTTTCCTGCTGAAGCTGCTCAATTCGAAAAGCCTGCTCTTCAAGCTGGCCTCGCATTTCCATCATTTCCTGACGCATCTGGTCAATAGTATTGAGCAGATGCGCTGTACCGTTTATCTCTCCATCATCACCGTCAGGAGAGCCAGCCGAAGGTAAAATGGTTACAGGTTCATCCGAAATTTTACTGACAACAGTTCTCACTTCAGATGAGCGCCCCTCCATAGGTTTAGACTCTGCGACAGGCGCTGGTGCTGCTTGAATATCACCGCTCAAAATACTGGCAAGCAACAAAGGCAACACCAGAGAGAGTCCAAAAGCCTGTTTTGGGTTTGTTTTACCTGTACTCATTCAACCCCCATCGGAATTAACGATTATTCAACAACAATAACAGCACGACGATTCAGAGCCCATGCAGTGTCATTGTGCTCTGGATCCAGAGGCTTTTCAAAACCAAAACTGATAACCTCAACACGGTTAGCCGCTACACCCTTAGCAACCAGGTAGTCTTTCACTGCATTGGCACGACGCTCACCCAAAGCCAGGTTGTAAGTCCGGGTACCACGTTCATCAGTATGTCCCTGAATCACGATATTCTTCATGTAACCAAGGTTAGAAGTCAGGTACGCAGCATGCACATCCAGAGCCTTGTAGGCTTCGTCATCCAGCTTTGAGCTATCAAATGGGAAGAAGTAGGTATTCTTCTCAAGGAGGGCCTGAATTTCTTCAGGAGACTCATCAATTTTGCCACTATCAATAACCGCCTGAACAGCAGGATCCAGTACAGGTTGAACTTCAACCAGCACTTCTTCTTCAATAGTGACTACCGGTGGCTGGGTTTCTGCAGTGGTTGGCTCTTTCTTGGAAGCACATCCTGCCAGCCAGATAGCAGCGACAGCCAAAAAAGCTGCTTTAACAACATTGGCAATTTGCATTTTCAACTCCAATCATTCTCTACGGGATTTCAAAAAATTTTGCAGTACACTATCAGAACTGAGGTCGCCCGACTAGCCCGAATACCAAGGGATGATAAGGTTTCCTCAAAGAAAGAGCTACCAAAAAAGAAGCAGGCTCAAAAAGAAGGGAGTAGAGGGGTGACCGTGTCATTTACGCTACCCCGGCACATTGAAAACAGCAACCGAAAGCCGACTTGACTGCCGGTTATGCTGCACCAAAGTGGTAAGAAGCACGACAAAGGAAAACCTCACCATTCAACAACCTCCTTCATTGCCTTCTCTCACTCAGTTTATGACCGGTAAACCTGAATCAATTCACTGATTCCATACACTACTTAAGGCAACTCATAAGTGCTGGTTAAACGAGCATAGCACCAAGCCGGAAAATCAGCAGGGCAAAAAATACTATCTACTATTCACCTACAAGAACAACACCCTGCCTTTTGATCATCTGAGCTGGACGCTTGGCCCCCACGCAGGCTCCCTGACATCACCCTCTGCTGAAGGCAAACGCTGCTTAACCCGCCCATCTGCAGATACAATACCCAATTCACCATGCTTGCCACCCTGAACAGAATAGATCAGCCTGCGACCACCAGGGGCAATACTGGGAGAGTCTTCCAGCTTTGAAGAGGTCAACAATCGTAGTCTATCCGAGTCCAGGTCAAGAATGGCAATATTAAAGTCAGTGGCTCCCTGCCCTTTGTGAACCAGGGCAAGAGACTTACCATCAGGAAAAACCTTTGCCCGAGCATTGAACCGCCCCTCAAAGGTTAGGCGACGAGGCTTGCCTTGTGGAATGAATTCACCGTTACTTTTTCGGCTGATATCCTGCTGATAAACTTGAGGACTTCCACCACGGTTAGAAGTGAAAACAATACTCTTCCCATCCGGCATCCAGTCCGGCTCCGTATCAATTCCATAGTGAGTGGTTACATTAGTGATTTTATTGGATGCCAGATCCAGAATATATACATCTGGATTTCCATCTTTAGAAAGCACCATAGCCATAGATTTGCCATCGGGCGCCCAGACCGGAGAGTTATTCAGCCCCTTAAAGCCCGTCAGTTTTTTGCGTTTACCTGTAGCCAGTTCCTGCATATAGATAGCAGGTCTCCCCTGTTCAAAGGAAACATAGGTGACTTTAGTTCCGTCAGGTGACCAGCTTGGAGACAAAATAGGCTCACTGGAACTGAAGACTTTTCGATTCCGTTTACCATCCGCATCGGCATAATTCAGCTGGTAATCGGTTCGGTTCGCATCATGACGCTGGGCAGTGACATACAAAATGCGGGTAGAAAAATCCCCCTTTAAACCGGTAATTTTTTCATATACAGCATCGCTGATACGATGAGCCATCTCACGAAGCTGAATACTGTTTCCCGTAAAGCCACCCTTCGCTATGCGCTTCCCTCTGATGGTGTCATACAACTGATAGTTCATGGTGTAGGCGTTATCTTTGAGTATTACCTGCCCGGTTACCAGGTAAGAGGCACCCAGCACCTTCCAGTCACGATAATAAACTTCCGACTCATTGGCCGGAAAACTGAGCATACTCGCTCGTGGCATCGCCTTGAAAAGGCCACTGAGCTTCAAATCGTTATCGATAATGGCAGCAGGGTCCTCCGGCAGAACTTTATCCCCTTTCCAACTGAAAGGGGAAGTCGCTATCGATACAGCCTTATCATTTCCCTGAGTCACCTCAATAACAAGCTCTGCCTGAGCAGTAAGCCCCCAGAGCAGACAGTAAAACAGTAAAACGGTTTTAAATACGTGCCTCATTTCACCAGATCCTCGGGTCTGAATCGGAAAGTAATTCGCCGGAAGTGTTGATCGAATATCCGTCGTTCAAGATCCTTCAACTCTGAAAAAGGCGATGCTCGGCGGATAGCCTGAATAACTGATCGATCAAACTCATCATTTCCACTGGACTTCACCATGGTAATATCCAGCACATCACCAAAAGGTGACAGACTGATTCTGATTTCAGCCACCATGTTATTACGTGCACTGGGGGGTCTATTCCAGTACTGTGAAGTCAAACTTTTAATCAATGCAGCATATTTAGCCTGCTCAAACTGATCATGTTCAAGCTGTTGAGCTTCTTTTAGAGCCTCCTGTTCCAGGGCAAGGCTTCGCTCAAGCGCTTCCTGCTCTTTGCGCTTTTGCTCTCTCTCAAGCCTGCGCCTCTCCTGCTCTTGACGCTCACGAGCCGCTTCTTCTTTCTTACGAAGCGCCTCTTTCTTTTTTTCCTCTTCACGCTTCAGAGCCAGCGCTTTCTGGCGCTCCTGTTCCTTTTTCTGCTGCTCAGCTTTCTTTTTAGCCTCTGCCTTCTTTTTTGCTTCGGCTTGTTTTTTAGCGTCCTCTTTTCGTTTTTTATCGGCCTGACTCTGTACAGGCTTTCTCATGGCGGGAGGCTTTGCGGCAGGCTTAGGCAGCTCTACCAGGGCTGCACTGATCGGTATCGGTGGCGTTATCTTTATACTGGAATCAGTACTCCAGTTCACTAAAAGCACCCCGAACATAATGGTATGCAAAACCAAAGACAGGGCTATGGCAAAGCCATAACCCTCTGTGGATTTAGCAAGAAAGGCTGGAAAAGCGCTATTGAACCATCTTTTCATTTACCGCTCATCCATACCAATCGCCATCGGATCAGTTACCAGACCGACGTGACTGATACCCGCATTTTGCAGACCAGCCATCAACTGCACAACCGATCCATAAGCAACACTGGTATCCCCCTGAATCAAGACCTGAATGTTTGGCCTGGCACTGACCACCTTGCCAACCTTCTCAGTCAGGGAAGATAAACCAACAGCCTTATCACGATCTGACCCAATGTCTATAAAGTAACTGCCATCAGCTTTGACAGAAACAATCAGTACCTCTTTATCATCAGGCAGAGCAATATTGTCACTACTGGTCTTTGGTAGCTCAACCTTAACTCCCTGAGTCATCATCGGGGCACTGATCATAAAAGCGACCAGCAAGACCATCATGATATCGATAAACGGCACCATGTTTATTTCAGACATGGGTTTACGACGAACTCTTACCTTTGCCATGGGTGTAAGATCCCTTATGTCCGGCTATATACTTTACGGTGCAGGATGCTCGAAAACTCATCCGCAAATGTTTCATAATTGGACAAAAGTGCTTCCACCCTTGAAGCATAACGGTTATAGGCGACAACTGCCGGAATGGCTGCAACCAGGCCAACAGCAGTGGTCAGCAGAGCTTCGGCAATACCTGGAGCCACAGATGCCAGAGTAGGCTGTTGAACCACGGCCAATCCACGGAAAGAATTCATAATACCTACCACTGTTCCAAACAGTCCCAGGTAGGGACAGGTAGACCCAACACTGGCAAGAAAGGGGAGGTTCGCTTCAAGCCTTTCCTGCTCTCTGGAAATGGCTACCCGCATAGCTCTTTGCGTGCCTTCCATTACGGCATCAGGCGCAGCTGTACCCTGGTTTCTAAGGCGGGTAAATTCGGTAAATCCTGCTTTGAAGATATGCTCTAACCCGGAGTCAGGGTGCTCATTCTGCTGCACCTCTTTGTATAGTAGAATCAGGTCCATACCCGACCAGAAACGGTCTTCAAACACGATCATAGCCTGCTGTGCATTCCTGAGCAGGGCTCCCCGCTGGATAATCATCATCCATGAAACGACCGATGCTGCCACCAATAACAATAATACCAGCAGCACAATCCAACTGGCATTGCCAATCAGAGCCCATAGAGACATGCTTTCTGCCACCGACAACCTCTCTATTCATCAATGATGAAGTGGAAAATAGACTGATCATAACATCAAAAAACGAGATGAGGATCAGAACTGTCTAAGAATGGCAACAAAAGTAAACCGTATTGCAAATATTTACCCAACAACTCTCTGATGAATAGCATGTCAGAGAGGGGGGGGGCAAACCAGATTTACAGAGAATCTATACGCGATGTGTGAGTTTTATTGATAAAACTCTATGAGGGGCACGAGCACTGTCCAGTATTTCTTTGCCAGAAAAAGCCAGTGACTGCCATGCCCCTTGAAGAGTTGATCATCAGTGTTTATTGCCTGATCGACGATTTATATTCCTCAATCGTCAGCGAACCTATTCGTAAACGAGGAACACCGCCCAAACTCTCTGACAGTGAAGTACTCACGATGGAAATCGTCGCTGAATGGCCTGGCATTCATGAAGATAAAGCTATCTGGAAATATTTCCGACGGGACTGGCTGCATTTTTTCCCAACTCTGCCAGATCGATCCCAATTTGTCAGGCAGGGTGCCAACCTCTGGCGGGTAAGGCAGCTACTACATAAGAAGTTAGTGCAAATGCTCGGCGCAGATAGTTCTGAACTTCATATCATTGCTGGTTTCCCCATCGACGTCTGCGTTAGAACAAGGGCACCAAGAAGTCGTTGTTTCAAAGGTGAAGCATGGTATGGGCACTGCGCATCAAAGAAGAAAGACTTCTATGGCTTTCAGGGACACCTTGTTGTTGACCAGAGTGGCATCCCCTCAGCACTCCAACTCACGGCAGCCAATGTTGATGAACGGGATGCGGCCTATGATTTTTTTGATGAATTAACAGGATTGCTACTGGGAGATAAAGATTATATTCGCCCTGAAATGAAGCATGACTTCGCATTAACAGGCATTGACTTACAGACACCGCTGCGACGAAATATGAGGGATGAGCGGCCCAGGAGCTTTGTCAGTCTGGTCATGCGCATTCGTCGAAGAATAGAGACGACAATTGGTCAGTTAGGGAAGTACTTTGATATTGAATATTGTAATTGCAGGGATATTTGGCATCTGACCAGTCGAATGGGACGTAAGCTACTTGCCTACACAGTAGGATCTTTTTTTAATATTTAACGTGAGTTCGATGATAAAAGACAGGGAGCCCCTGTCATTTAGCTATCTTTCAGATACCAAACCAGAGATAGCGAACTGGAGGCTCCCGTGTCTATTGTCAGTGTATTCTGTGATGTTGATGATTTCTGTATAACTTTTGAATCACAATGGCATAGAAAACTCATTTCTAATACCAAAAAGCTTCCTGTTTTATCAAAGCTGTCGCTCAGTGAAATAATGACCATCATCATCTATTTCCATCAGAGTGCCTTCCGCAATTTCAAACACTATTACCAGCGGCTGATCACACCGCATAAGTCTGATTATTTCCCGAACCTGGTGTCCTATAACCGCTTTGTAGAACTCATGAAACAGGCATTGATACCACTCACTGTTTATCTCAAGTCTCAGTGCATGGGGCAACCAACGGGCTTGTCATTCATCGATTCTACTCCAATCGTCGTTTGTGATAATCACCGGATCAATAGCCACAAGGTCTTCAGTGAAGAGGCTAAACGGGGAAAAACGTCTACAGGTTGGAAGTTTGGTTTTAAGCTGCACCTTATCATCAACCATCTGGGCGAAATTTTGTCATTCACCCTTCAATTTTGCTGTAAACCTGATGGCAGGCCTTATTGCCTATACAAGGCAACCCAGAAAACCACACATTGATGTTTCAGCACTAACAGAAGGTGTACCTATGGCTTTCTGAGCGTCGAACTCACGTTATTTAGACAGGAAAAGAGCTGCACAATTTGAGGGGCTCATCTCAGCCTGAAACTCACACATCGCATAATAATAGATATTTCTTATTCTTTAATACATTTCAGTATTGTGTGTTTTTCTTGATTAAGCTGGGATATCAATCGTACATCTGTAAATTTGCTTGTTCTGAG
The DNA here is from genome assembly GCA_900299555.1 of uncultured Endozoicomonas sp. Taxonomy (GTDB): domain Bacteria; phylum Pseudomonadota; class Gammaproteobacteria; order Pseudomonadales; family Endozoicomonadaceae; genus Endozoicomonas. Next base: position 18,511 of record OODV01000281.1, on the reverse strand, counting down.
ATTGCAAATATTTGTTATTTAATTAAACTACTTGTGCGGGTACATATAAAACTACCTTTTTAGATGTTATTTTAATTGAGTCATATAAGGTGTAGTTACGATTTTTATGTTTTTTAGTGCTTTTAACTTAATAAAAAGCACTCGTTGTTTTCAATGAATTTTATTTATGTCAACCTCTATCAGGCAGAAGATTACGCTATTTAATTTGTTTCCAGCATTGGTTTTTTATTGTTTTATCACTTTTGTTTTCTTATATTTTTCTTTTCGCGCTGCATCTGCAGAGATTGGTCTTAGGCATCTAAATCAAACGTTGCACTATGCATCGTTAATTAATGGGAATATTAATAATGTGATTCATGCCGGGCAGGCACTGTCTCTATCCGTTGAAAACCATTCTGTTGACAATCTTACTTCTAAAATTTCCGCACTATTTGGAGATGTTTTTTTAATTAAATCAATAGCTGTTATTAGCTTTCATAATTCTGAGGGGCGGGCTATAAGGGATGAAACACCTATCTACTGGCAGAGGGATGATCAACAGTTTGTTGCTAGCGATGTGAGTCAGCATTACTCTGTACCTGAATCAATGTTTTTATCTATCATTGATCGCCCAGATTATAGTTATAACTGGTACGTAAATACTGACGTGGTAGGGAATTTTGATTTTTACACCTCCTTATTGATAAAAGTTTCAGATAATGGCGCAGGGTTGGTTCGCTTTTTAAGGATTGATATTGATGGATCAAAACTGATTGATCACCCAATTAAGTCAGATCCAAGAACACGTATTATAATCGCCGACTCAGAGGGTAATATTGTCTATGCTAATGGCATATCTTTACCCAAATATCGCACATTTGAACGATTTTCACGTTTAGGTCCGTGCCAGGGGTATGGTGAAATATTCTTTCCTTCAGAGTTTTCAAACCCCATTGCACAGTTTTTTTTTCGTCCTGTTAAAAAACCTCCTGATCCTGAAATGCCCTGTGGCTTTCTAAAGGATATTTTAAATCATGTTGTCAATAAAAAAGAGGCCGCTAGTGTGCGGATTTTTACCAGGGATACCTATAAATGGCATACGGCTGTTCCAATTCAGTCTGTAGGCTGGTTCTTCAGCTATAGCATTCTTGAAAGCGATCTCATGAAGCCTGTGATAAGACAGGCTGTATTAAGTGCAAGTCTGATTGCGCTCGCAATGCTTTTGTCGATAGTTTGTCTCTGGATTGTATCTGGACGAATTACGCGACCTTTAAATGAATTAAAGAATCAAATGAATACTTTTGGTGCCTCGCCTGGAGATTTTGGTGATAGTTCTCCAGACTCAAAAGATGAAGCTGTCAGCCTCGGTAGGAGTTTTGTTCGGCTGAAAAATCGCCTTCTAAATAGAGAGGAGGCATTACAAAATGCAAGAGCGCAAAATATGGGAAATCTTGTTCAGCAGCTGAGGGGTAGTTACTTCTACTTCCATCTGACGAGCTCAGGCATAATTTCCTATGTCAGCCCATCAATCGTTTCAGTACTTGGTTTCAGCGTAGAAGAGTTTTTCGGCGACATTCAAAAGTTTTTGACTGAATCCTTTATTAATGATTCCTTTAAGGAAATTCTCAATCATTCGCCCAAAGGTGTCTGGCAAGAGACATTTGAGCTGGAAATGTCTCATAAGGATGGATCTATACGCTGCATTGAAGTGAGCTGTGCAGGTCATTCAAATAAAGGTGCACTGACAGGAAATGCACCTAACCAGAGAGTGCATAGCATAGAGTGTATGGGTAATGATATAACCCATCGTGTTCGTGATACGGAAAAGTTCAAGGCTCTGATAGCAGGCTCACCCGATGCTATTGTAATTACAGACAGCTCGGGTGTAATCAATCTGGTAAATTCCAGGGTGATGGATCTGTTTCGCTATCGTGAATGTGATTTGCTGGGATTACCATTAGCGTTGCTAATTGATCCTGAATGCCGCTCAGAGCTGGCATTGCTGAAAAAATTGGAACCAGGCTCTGACAGCGCTGAAAGTCATTGTCTGGATGCAACCCTTTCTCGTGGTTTTGATAGATATGGCCATGGGTTTCCCATAGAAATATCCAGTAATGTTCTGACTACTGCTGATGGTCTGATCATCTCCATCGTCTTTCGAGATATTACCCAAAGAAAACAGATAGAGGGAGAGTTGCTGAAGGCTAAAGAGACGGCAGAGAAGGCAAGTCAGGCAAAGTCATTGTTTTTATCTCATATTAGCCATGAGCTGAGAACCCCGCTTAATGGAGTACTTGGTTATGCGCAGCTACTCTTAACGGACACTGATATCCCTGACAAATACAGAGAAAGTCTTTCATCGCTTGAGGCATGTGGCTTGCATCTTCTGACGATGATCAATGACATTCTGGATATTACCAAGATTGAAAGTGGTATTGTGAGAAGCCATTTAGCTCCTTTTAATCTCCAAGTCACTTTGGATATGGTATTTGCCAATGTCCGCGAAGTCGCGAGTGCCAAAGGGGTAGATATACTCTTAGATATCAATCAAGCCGTTCAACCGGAGCTGGTTGGTGATAATATCAAGCTTCGCCAGGTGTTGATTAACTTGATAGGGAACGCTGTAAAATTCACTGATTCCGGCAGCGTATGTGTGAATGTTCAGTTAAAAGATAAACAGCTTCAGTTTGAAGTTCTCGATAGCGGACCCGGGATTTCATCTGCCGAAATGGCAGAACTGTTTCAGCCGTTTACTCAATTAAAGAAAGGGCAGGAGTGTGGAGGCGCAGGCTTGGGGCTGTCAATCAGTTATAGGCTTGTGAAGGCCATGGGGGGGGAGCTTCAGGTTGAAAGTGAGGTTGGCAAAGGGAGTAATTTCTATTTCAGTGTTCCCTACCAGGTCAGTCATGTGGATAGCTGTAAAAACTCTGAAGGAGTCCCATCCCCAGTGAAGATTACTACTGGCATAGAAGGAGGGCTGTTTAGTAAGCGTCAAATTCTGGTGGTTGACGACAGTTTTAATAATAGAGATATGCTGGTTAAGGCGCTTAAATCGAAATCTTTTGATGTCGATGCGGCAGAGGACGGTCTTGAGGCGGTGGAAAAATGCAGAGCTACTCGCTATGACCTCATTTTAATGGATCTGCATATGCCGGGGCTTGATGGTTTTGATGCAGCAAGGGCGATTCATGGCATTACCAAGCAAGGATCAATAAAGATTATGGCTATCTCTGCCAGTGTTTCCAAGCAGACAAGAATGAGAATCGCCGATGCAGGCTTTTGTGGCTTTATTGCAAAGCCTGTCCATTTTGATGAGTTATTTATCTGTATTCATCACCATTTAGAAGAAGCTGATGATCAGCAATTACCCTCGTTCCTCTCTGACCACTGTATCGAAGAAATGATTAATGCACTGAAGTATTCCCTTGAAATTGGTGATCTGGAGTCACTCAAAGAGCAGGCAGAGAGGTGGGCTCTCGAACAAGGCTATGGAAGCATTCCCACTAAAGTTATTGAGTTATGTAAATCGCTTGATGTCCAGGGACTTGAGTCTCTTTACACCTCTTTACTTCACTCGAGCCCTTAGCAGAATACATGTTGCATTTCAGTTGTAAAAATTCATTAATTCCTAAATTGGATGGAAGTGTAAAGATTTCTATAGGTTACGCGATGGGTGAGTTTCAGGCTGAGATGAGCCCCTCAAATTTGAGAGTATACATCTAACTGTGCTTCTGCCTTAGTTAATATAATTGCTAGGCGGTCTTCAAACGGAATCAAAAACTTGTTTAAGGCCACTTTCCAGTTTCTAATCGGCATTGTCCATTTTTTGGATGCCTCCTGAATGGTAAGGTATACTCAGCTTTCTCGCTGAGTCATCTATTGGGAAGATTTTCCACTTGTCCAGTGCCTTACGGATCACACTGTTAGGACTCTATGGCATTGGTCGTATAGATCACTTTACGGATATCCATAGGATACTTGAACAGCGTATTTAGGTTATATCAGTTATTGATGTAAGCACATCCTATGCACAAAAAACCTCCAAACAGGCATAGAGCGTGTACTCGGCCCTGAAAAAACCAGAAATCTTTTTTCGCTGCCTCTGCAGTGATTTCAGCCCCGAGCTAACTGCCCTCAAGAACAGCTCTATGCTTTTCAATGCCAATAGCGCATTTGGCCTGCCCACTGACAGCTGCGATCATGTTAATGCCTGAACGTGCTCCGGTTTTGGTGACAGTCGGGGTTACGCCATGTCGGCTCCACGTTGTGCCAATGTGATAATCAGAGCGTATACTGGCTTCATCAATAAAGTAGGTAATGGTGCCGTTCTCTTCAGCCTGCTTGCGTAGTGAGGGATAACGAGCACCCAGATACTCCTGTACTTTTTTTCATCCTGCTGCCAGTATTTTCGAACAGGGCGCTGGAGAGTCAGGCCAATGCGTCGGAGCATTTTGCTGACAACTGGGATGCATAGTGATATCGAACTCTGTCTTGATAACAGCAGCCACAATGTCTCTGGTCCAGAGAGCTTTATAAAAACCGTAATCGGCTGGCTCTTTGGTGAGAATAATTTTGACCAGAATACCTTTTGCTCAGGTGTGAGTTTTGAATTTTTTCTGTGAGCAATCGGGCGGGTTTTCAGGGTATCCATACCGCCTGAACGGTAGCGTGAGATCCAGCACTAAATACATGAGTGGTCTGTTTCAACCCATTAGCCGATCACTGCAAAGTAAAGATTTATAAAAATGACTGATTAGCCGAATATGTCAAACTCATTGAAGTATGTACGAGTTAACCACTAAAACCCTGACGCCATAATGGCGTAATTAACGGCTATAAACGATGGTATTTAATGCCAAACATATTTTTATCCGGATGGTCGTAAATAGCCCCTTTGTTGCCGAACCTTTTCTGCGTGTTTTCATTTCAGCCTTAATACACTTGGCAATGGCTGTATAGTTTTGATCTTCAGCGATTTGTAAAGGGGATTTTTGACAATTCATGCCTATGGCGATACCTGATTCAAGGTCTGCACCATATTGAGCCAGTAGTCTGACCATATCCAGATTATTACTGTCTACTGCTTTGCAGAAGATAGGTATGCCAACCCATGACGTTTTGATATCTGCACCATGTTCAAGTAATAAGGCTGCAATATCAACATGGCCTTTCTGAACAGCTTTAAAGAGTGGGGTTCGATCGTTATAAGCAGATTCAACATTTACCGAGGCATTCAATAAACATCTGACAGACTCAATTTGTTGATATTCTACCGCAGTAAAGAGCGCTGATACGCCTCTGTATTGAGCATTTTTATCAATGCCCTGATTCAGTAATAGTTGGATTACATCGACATGCCCTCCCTGGGCTGCCGCGTATAGATACTCTGGGCCTTGTTTCTGAAGCTCCATTCTGGTTTTTTCCGTCAGCAATAATTTGACGATGGCGGTATGCCCACGGTAGATGGCCTGATACAAAGGGGTCGCTCTTCCGCATCCAATGGTCGGGTCTGCCCCCTTAACCAGTAAAGACTCAACCACGTCTTTCCGACCCCACCGGGCTGCTAAAAGCAGTGGGGTTGCGCCGTCATGGAGCATTGAATCAATATTTGCTCCGTACCGTAGCAGTAGCCGAGCGATTCCTGAGTGGCCGCTACACGCAGCCTGGTGAAGTGGGGTTACGCCATCACAGGCTTTATCAGGATCTGCACAATTTTTCAGCAGGTATTCGACGATACCATAATGCCCGTTGCTGGTAGCCATAAATAATAGCGTTCGTAGAAAACCAGATCTTGCCGATCGAAATTCTTCATTGATAAGGCTCGGCCTTTCATTGAGTTCATTTTTTAAGAGTTTAATATCTCCAGCCCTGCATGCCGATAGGGCTGGGGGTTCATTAGTACTGCCTTCCGTACAGCGTTCCTGGTTATTGGCTTCCGGTAGCTGTGGCCGGGAAAACCGGGTGTCATGGCTAAGGCGCCCATGACGCCTGTTCTGAAGGAAATTTGGAAGCATACGGATAATTCCATTTTGCCTAGGCGTTTTGTTCAATTGACAAATGACAGTATAGTTTGGGGTATATACTACGGATGTTTTGCCTCACTCTATTATGAGGTAGCTTAGAGTAGACAGTATTCTCAGAAGTTTGAATGAAAGAATAGGTGAATTTTTAGAGTTTGAGGAAGTAATTAGAATTTTACTTATTTCTATTTCGGATAGATAGCGCACAAGCCGTTTACCAGGGAATACTCTTACCCTTTTTATCAACAAAAGCGCCACTTTTCATACCACTCTCAATAACACCGATGATCCCTTCAGCACTTTCTTTCGCTGAGAGATGATCGGGCTGAACACTGTGGAATCAGGCCAATTCTTCTGAGCATTTTGCTGACAGCAGCGGGATGTATAGTGATACCGAACTCGGTCTTGATCACTGCAGCCACAATATCTCTGGTCCAAGAGCTTTATAAAAACCGCAAGCGGTTGGTTCATTGGTGAGAATAATAATAACCAGAGAGTTTTGCTGCTCAGATGTGAGTTTTGAATTTTTGCTGTGAGCTATGTGGCGTGTCTTCAGGGCATCCATACCACCTGCCCGATAGCGTGAGATCCAGCGGTAGATACAGAAGAATCTGTACCATACTCCTTAGAGAGCCTCTGAACTTTTGCTCCATCCAGCCATTTGTGGATAGCTTCTCGCACATTATGGGAGGCTTTACGGCCCTCATGTGTACCTCAAAAAATGAGGCGCTATATTAAGAAAACTTGCGATGCAAAGTGTTGGCTCGTATCAATAATGTTGTTTTTGCCAGAGGAAGCTTTTTATCTCAAAGTTTCCTGTGTGCCCTGTGAGCAGGATGATTCATTAATTTGCTTGTAAAACAAATTTTGCTGCGTATAATTTTCCTGATCGGGTCGTTAGCTCAGTTGGTAGAGCAGTTGGCTTTTAACCAATTGGTCGTAGGTTCGAATCCTACACGACCCACCACTTCTTTAAGTCCTTCCTTTTTAGTTTTATCCATATCTATCAGTAAGAATCACAACAGGGCTGATGCTCAGACTTAGCTGTGTTAGACTACGTGCCACATTTTTCTTAGAAGATGGTGTCATGAAAATACTGTGGTAGTCGGTTTCCATTTGTTTGGGAAATCCAAGTAAGGCAGTATTTTCAGCTCATGGCTGATTGATAGAGGACGTTGCAGACACTTGCCAGTTGCCTGTTCTTGAATGGAGTGATTCATAGCAAGATAAAGCGGTGGGTAAAGTGCTTTGCCGGATGCAAGCTTTATGAATGCAGTGATAGACAGAGAGCTCGTTCAGGGCCATTTGCAGAAGGCTCCATTACCGGTGGACCCGGTTGAAAAGGAAGCCAAGAAGACCAGAATTAAAAACCTTTTGAAAGAGAAGGGTGCCGTTCTGGTAGCTCACTATTATACAGACCCTGTTGTGCAGGAGTTGGCTGATGAGACTGGCGGCTTTATCGCTGACTCATTGGAGATGGCTCGTTTTGGTGCCCGGCACGATGCAGATACGCTCATTGTGGCTGGTGTGCGCTTTATGGGGGAAACGTCCAAGATTTTGAGCCCTGAGAAGCAGGTGCTGATGCCAACATTAGAGGCTGAGTGTTCTCTTGATCTGGGTTGTCCAGTTGAAGAGTTTTCTGCTTTTTGTGATCAGTATCCTGACCGTGAAGTTGTCGTGTATGCCAACACGTCAGCGGCAGTGAAGGCTCGGGCAGACTGGGTGGTGACTTCAAGTTGTGCGCTCGACATTGTTGAAAGCCTAGACGCTCAGGGTAAGGCGATTATCTGGGGACCCGATAAGTATTTAGGCAGTTATATTCAGAAAAATACCGGCGCCGATATGCTGCTTTGGGATAGTAGCTGTATTGTTCATGAAGAATTTAAGGCAAAGGGAATTCTTGATCTGAAGCAGGTGTATCCGGATGCTGCTGTTCTGGTTCATCCAGAGTCACCGGATTCTGTGGTGGATATTGCTGATGTGGTAGGCTCGACGAGCCAACTGTTAAAAGCATCTCAGGAAATGTCGAACAATACCTTTATTGTTGCTACTGATCGTGGGATTTTCTATAAAATGCAGCAGGCGTCCCCAGGTAAGCGTTTTCTGGAAGCACCAACTGCAGGAAGTGGTGCAACTTGTCGTAGTTGTGCGCACTGTCCTTGGATGGCGATGAATACCCTTGATGCTTTGTTAGAGTGTCTGGAAAGTCCCAGTGAGCTCAATATCATTGAAGTTAGCGATTCGCTGAGGGAAGATGCGCTGAAACCATTGCAAAGGATGCTGGATTTCACAGCTGCCAATTAGATGCTTTTTATCAACTGCCTTCCTGGTTATGGAGGGCAGTTGATTTAGCATTCATTCATATTGACAGAGGTGAGGTTTAAGTGGTTAGCTAGCCTAACTGGTCTATCATGATCGCATTTGAGTAAACTAAGCTGGCATCCTTCGCTAGGTGACCTACCAGATGAAACTGTCCGCGCTGGTAGCCCTTGCTGAGATAAACTCTTAGCTGGCAGTCAGCTAGTTCTCCGCAGTCCTCAGAAGTTTGCAGCTCCATTGTGCTCATATCAATGTTGACCATCATGTCGTCTAGGCCATTTTCCATAAGAGCTTCTTCTGCTTCTTCCAGAAGCAAGTGGTAATGCTCATTAATTCGAAAATGCATCATTTCAACGGGAGTGGAGGTCTTTGCACCGACGCTTTTTTTCCAGCCTTCAATTGTAAATGTGTTCATGCTCAAGTCTCCATGCTTGTTATTTTGAGACTTGTACGGAAGGTTTAGGAAAAACGCTCAATTCAAATTTTTTTAAAAACTAAATTTTATATAAAAATTATTTTTTATTTCTAAAAAATTAATATTGAGGTGTTCAGGGAGCTTGAGGGTCAGCTGTCAGGTTTGTGTGATTAATCCGAAGGCCTTTTCATCTATCTGAATTAGAAGGCCTTTTGGTGTTAAGAGTTCCTCAGTCTCTGGCGATAGTTTTGCATGTCCGTCAACTTTTGCTGTAGCTTGGACTTCAAAGAGAAGTTGTCACCCGCCATTTTTACTGCATATTGAAGGTGCTTAATAGCATCATCAGTATTGCCGTTCAGGAAGAAGTACTCTGCTCTGGACTGGTGAAGACCAACAATATCATCAGCCAGTCCCTGAACCTCGGCAAGCTCAAACCAGATATCAGGGTCTTCGGGGCGTAGTCGGCTAAGTTTAAGCAACTCGTTACGAGCTTCAGTATAATTCTGTTGCTTAAGCAGAATTTCAGCGCGTGTGGCCAAAAGAGGGTAGCTGTCAGGGTTGATGCTTAAAGCCTGGTCAATGCGTGCAAGGCCTTGCTTTGTTTTCCCAGTCTGAGCTTCAAGGCTTGCCTGGGTCATAATAAGATGAGGGTTTTCAGGGTATTTCTGCAGCAGGCTATCCATCTGACGCTCTGCTTCTTTGAAATCTCGGGTTTTCATACTGGCTAATGCCAATCCGTAGCGGGTGGCTACTGATGGTTTAGTTAAGCCGGAGTTCAACTCTTTGTTAAATTGCCGAGCCATTTCGTGATGATTCTTACTGTTCAGTACAGCAGCACGCATTCTCATGAACTGGTAATTCATAGAGCCTTTGCTTGTTCTTAATTTCTGGGCTGACATCTGATCTGCACGGGCGCGGGAGTCAGCGATTCTGTTTTCCGTCACTGGATGTGTGAGCAGGAATTCTGGGGGGCGGCTACCATAACGGCTTGCTTTGTTCATTTCTTCAAAAATTTCTGGCATTGCCTGAGGGTCAAAGCCAGCTTTGGCAAGAGTGGTAATGCCCAGATTGTCTGCTTCCCGCTCAAACTGGCGACTGAAGCGGAGTTGAGCGCTTTGCATGCCGGCAACAGTAGAGGTCAGTGCGGCGGCGCCAGCATCACCACCTGCCGTTGCCATAATCAGTATTGAGCCGAGAATTGCTGCTGCGGTGGGTATGCTTTTGTTGCGCGCTTCTTCTACATTTCGGGCATAGTGTCGTTGGCTCAGGTGAGCGAGCTCGTGAGCCAGTACCGCTGCAAATTGTGCTTCTGTTTCAGCGTTAAGAAACAGGCCGGTATTCACCCCGACAATGCCCCCCGGGGCGGCAAATGCATTCAATACTGGACTGTTAATGACCAAAGGGACGAGTCGATGATCCTGAAGCTGGCTGGAGGCTGCAAGTCGGTAAATGAGGTTTTCAAGATAATCTTTTAGTTGTGGGTCAGAAACCATTGGCGTCTGATTGCGAAGGACTTTCAGCCATGAGCGCCCCAGTTGATACTCTTCCTGCTGTGAAATGATGCCGGATGTCGCATCACCAAGACTTGGTAAATTCAGGGTGCTGCTCATTGTTGCACTGGAAAAAGCAGTCAGTGCAGTGGTCAACGTTGCGGATAATATTAGCGCTGACAGAAAGCCCACTCGTTTCATAGAATATCCATACTCGTGTTTTCTGCGGTACACTTTATCACGAAACTATTGGTTACGAAGATGAAGCTATCATAAAAATGGTTGATCATGGGGGGATTCTACCTCTATTGGCCATTTACCCGCTAAAGTGCTTACACAGTTTGACGCTTTATCAGGTAAGGTGCTTTTCAAAATAGTTACCCTGCTTTCCTGCTTGTATAAAAAGTTAAGTGTTATCTCCTGTGGCTGTCTCGATAGAATTATGTCGTTATGTTGAATGTTGATCAGGCTGTTGATCTAGAGATTGATCTTAAGGGTATGAGCTGCCCGCTGCCACTGTTGAAAGCAAAGCAGGCATTGAGTCGAATGCAGTCAGGGCAGATTATTAGAGTGTACGCTACAGATCCGGGCTCTGTCAGAGATTTTGCCAGCTTTGCTAAAATCAGTGGGCATCTACTGGTTGCTAGTGAAGAAGAGCAGGGCGTTTATATTCATACATTGCAGCACAAATAAAACAGGCTGAAGCTGATTGCCTTGGCTGGCTGACAGCTTGAGTCTACGAAAAACAACGGAGCAATTGATGCTGAATGTGATTAAGGGGTGGCTGCATAGCTATCTTTCGGATCAGGAGGCGATCGTTCTTCTGGTTATTTTGCTGGTTGGTTTTGTCGTTGTCCTGACGATGGGGGCAATGTTGGCGCCAGCACTGGCTGCATTGATATTTGCTTTTTTAATGCAGGGTGTTGTCAGTTGGCTTGAACGGCGGAATATGCCTCATTTGCTGGCAGTTAATCTGGTGTTTGCCGGTTTCATGGCAGTACTTTTGTTGGTGATTTTTGTTGTTGTTCCCCTGGTATGGGAGCAGGTAACCCATCTGTTGAATGCCATGCCGGGAATGGTGCGTGAAGGTCAGGCCCTGTTGGTGAGTTTGCCGGATCTATATCCCGGGTTTGTTTCTGATCATCAGGTTGGTCTGCTGGCTACAACGATTAATAAACATCTTGCGGATTTTGGTCAGAAGGCATTTTCCTTTTCGTTGTCCAAATTGCCGGGTATCGTTGCCTTATTGGTCTATCTGATTTTGGTGCCCATTCTGGTTTTCTTTTTTCTGAAAGATAAAAATGTCCTGCTGAGTTGGATGGCCGGTATTTTGCCTCGCCGTCGTCGTTTACTTGATCAGGTGGCTGATGAAATGAACGACCAGATTGCCAACTACATTCGTGGTAAAGCCGTTGAGATTGTCATTGTTGGCGGGGTCAGTTATGTGCTTTTTGCTGTTCTGGGTCTGAGTTATTCGGCATTGCTGGCAGTTATGGTGGGGTTTTCGGTTGTAGTGCCTTATATCGGCGCAACGGTAGTGACTATTCCTATAGCTATTATCGGTTTCTTTCAGTGGGGGATGGGGGATCAGTTTCTGATTCTTATGGTTGGCTATGCCATCATTCAAGCGCTGGACGGTAATGTGCTGGTGCCGTTACTGTTCTCGGAAGCGGTTAACCTTCACCCCGTTGCAATTATTCTTGCAGTGTTGGTCTTTGGTGGTCTGTGGGGATTCTGGGGCGTCTTTTTTGCAATACCACTGGCTACTCTGTTGAAGGCGGTGATGAATGCCTGGCCTGCGGTTGTTGATGTAGAAACGGCTTAAATATTGAACGGGTTAAGCGGGTTCAGACCCGCTTAACCCGTTCGGGGTGATTATACCCATTCCCCCTTCTGAATATAAACTGCACAGCCATTTTGGACAGCTGGATCTTCGTTGGAATTCCTCGCAATAGTCCTGCTATTACTCGTCATTCCGCCTTGCCCAGCTGTCCAAAATGACTTGCTTGCTATCATATTTAGAATGTGGGATTGGTATTACTCTTCTTCGTCCCTGGTATCGTTGTCTTCAGCCAGAGCCTGAGTATCCACCATCTGGGCTGCCTGTAACACATCTTCAACATGCCCCTTGATACGAACTTTGCGCCATTCATGCTGGAGGATGCCACTGCTGTCGATCAGGAAGGTGCTGCGTTCAATGCCCATGTATTCCTTGCCATACATCTGCTTGAGCTTGATAACATCAAAAAGCTTGCATAGCGATTCATCAGTGTCAGATATCAGCTCGAAAGGAAACTCATGTTTGGCTCGGAAGTTTTCATGAGCCTTCATACCATCTTTGGATACGCCAAAAACCAGGGTGTCTGATGCCTGAAACTCCTCGTAAAGGTCTCTGAATGCTTGTCCCTCGCTGGTGCAGCCGGGTGTATTGTCTTTTGGGTAGAAAAACAGTACGACTTTGCGACCTTTGAGTTCAGAGAGTTTAACCGTCGTGTTACTGGTTGCCTGGCCAGTAAAGTCAGGAACGGGTTGGCCCAGAGTTACGCTCATGTTTTATCCTTAGTCGCTCTCATTTGGTTAAATAGCTGCGGGTTCTATTGGTCTAATATTGCAGCCCTGAGGATTATAGATTTATCGGCTCTGGCAGCAAAAGTTGGATCATGCCACTTTGCTGCAGTGGCAATGCTACCATGGTAATCCGTGCAATTATTCTGCTTCTGGGTAGTAGGGCGTTGATGAGAATTCATCCTCAAGCCAACCTCGAAGCGAGAAGCGAGATCATTATTATTTAAGGGGGATAGTTTAAACCATCACTGAAAAAAAGGCAGGTTTCCAGGTCCTGTTGACGCTTTTTTTGGGGTGCTGGGCACGTAACGAAACGTCAACCGACCCTGAGCTTCTTTCAAATAAATGGGCTTTTTCTGTTGTGTGGCGGTCTGTGGGTGGATTTCGGCCTTGTGAATATAAAGGGGCATTAGTAACATTACGCAAGATTCTGCCTTTAGGAGTGAACTGATGATTACCGGGAGCCTGGTGGCAATTGTTACCCCCATGTATGGTAATGGTGAGCTGGACTGGGAGAGTATGCATGCACTTGTTGAGCATCATATTGACCAGGGAACAGATGGGATTGTTGTGGTAGGTACCACGGGAGAGTCAGCTACTCTGACGGTGCAGGAGCACTGTGAAGCCATTAAACGCATGGTGGATCAGGTGAATGGACGAATTCCTGTGATTGCCGGAACCGGAGCAAACTCAACGGCTGAAGCGGTTTACCTGACGGCTGAAGCCAAGGCTTTGGGTGTAGATGCCTGTTTGTTAGTGACTCCCTACTATAATAAGCCGACTCAGGAAGGGCTTTATCTTCATTTCAAAACCATTGCCGATTCGGTAGCTATTCCCCAGATTCTCTATAATGTTCCCGGGCGGACGGCTGTGGATCTGTTGCCAGAGACCATTGGCCGACTGAGCCAGCTGGATAATATTGTTGGCATTAAGGAAGCGACGGGTATTGTTGAGCGTGGCAGGCAGATTCGTGAGTTGTGCGGTGATGATTTTGCTATCTACTCGGGCGACGATGCCACGGGTATGGAATTAATGCTGCAGGGAGCAAACGGTGTTATCTCTGTGGTTAATAATGTGGCTCCAAAGCTAATGCATGAACTGTGTGTGGCAGCTATAGCGGGTGATCGCACTACAGCGGAAGCACTTAATGCGCGTATAGAAGCATTAAGCACTAACCTCTTTCTAGAGGCGAATCCTATTCCAGTAAAATGGGCATTAAAGGAAATGGGGATGGTCAAGGAGGGTATTCGTTTGCCATTGACTCCCTTGTCAGAGTGTTATCACTCTGATGTTAGAAGTGCACTGCAAAAGGCGGGGTTGGTTTGATGGTTCCAGGTCAAAGGAGTCGTGGATTGAAGAGGCACACTCGGTTGAGCCTGACAATGGTTATCGGTGCGGTAGCCCTGACGGGGTGTGCCAATCCTTTTGGCCAGGAGGGCTATTTGCGGGATCGGGCCGGGGACTATACCGAAGCGCAGTCTTCAAAACCTATTAAGCTTCCCGAGAATGTTCAGTCCCGTGAGCTGGGTGATATTCTGGTGATTCCTGAGGTCAGCAATACCAGTCAGGTGCTGTCAAGAGATTTCGAGGTTCCCAGGCCATCTCAGCGTTTGATGATGAAAGAGGGTGATCATTACAGTCTTGAGCGAAATGGCAGTCAGGAGTGGTTGTCTGTCGATCGAGAACCCTCCGAGGTCTGGCCCGGCGTGCTGGGCTATATTGACGAACTGGGTATTGGTATCACCACAAAGAACTCTGCAAAAGGGCTTGTTGAAACCCAATGGAATGATTTTGGAAAGGATAAAGATCATGGCCTGATGTACCGAACACTGGGTAGGTTGTTTGGTGTTGACGACCTTGATCCAATGGAAGATCGTTTTCGCTTTGAAGTTCGCAGTGGTTTGAAAGAAGGGACGACGGAAGTTCATGTTTATCATCAGGGGCGTCCACTGTCCAAAAAAGGGAAAGAGTCTTCAGCATCTTTGAAGTGGGATAACCTGGGAGAGCGAAGCAAGCGACTGGATAATGGTGTTCTTGCCGAGCTGCTGGTTTTCCTGGCTCGCAATGAAGCGAAATCATCAGTATCCCTTCAGGCACAGAGTCTTGATGTCGGCTCACTGTCTGAGATGGGGCGGGATGGAAATGGTAATCCTGTGCTAACCATCCGTGGCCTCTCTTATGCAAGGGTATGGGATGCAACGTCTAACTCCCTGGATAAGGCGGGCCTGAAAGTGGTGGATCGAAACCGTTCTGCCGGACTCTTTTATCTGGCTGATGGTGTTCCTCAACTGCAGAAACCCGAGAAGAAGAAGAGTTTCTGGTCAGGCTGGTTCAGCGATGATGAAGAGGTAAGCGAAGATTCTGATGAAGCGAAGACGCTGACAGTAAGGGTCAGTAATTACTCTGAAGTTGTTCAGTTGTCTGTAGAGAAAGACGTGAATACATCGGCGCCTGCGGATGTGAGTAACCGGCTTCTCAAGGTGATCCAGGACAATCTCCAATAAATAAAAAAGCAGGCGTTAAGCCTGCTTTTTTATTTCCTTAGAGTCTGCTGACGTTTCGTAGCGTGCTCAGCGAAACGTCAACAGGTCATTAATAATGGATTAATCATTAATTAGTCCATACTCGGCTTTCAGTATTTCAATGATTTCGGATTTCGGATTCTCTGAAAGGGGCAGTGGCTTGCCGGTAATTTTTTCAGCAATGTCCGTATAGGTTTTTGAAAGCGCCATAAATGCACTTTCTGGTAGTGCATTATCCCGCGCCAGAGCCTCGCGTTCAGGCATTCTGTTCTTGTTCAGCAAGATGTCCGGATCCGGGAAGTGGTGAAGCAGAAACTGTCTAAAGCTCTCTTTTGAGTTTTCAGTCACTGTGCCCTCTCGATAAGCTGCTCCATCCCAGATTCTGGATGAATCGGGAGTGCCGACTTCATCCATATAAATCAGTTTCTCCTGACCACGGGCATTGGTGACATAGCCAAATTCAAATTTCGTATCGACGAATATCTGGTCGAGTTTGGTAAGCGCTTCGCTGATGAGTTCAAAGCCTTCCTTTAACAGGGTTTCGTAACGGTCAATATCTTCAGGACTGCGAAAATTGAATGCGGCAAAATTATCTTCAAGGTCCTGGCGGGTAATATTGACGTCGTCAGCCTCAGGGACGCCGGGAATGCCTTTTAAAATGCCTTTCGTGGATGGTGTAATCAGGACTTCTGGTAACTTCTGATCTTGTTTCAGCCCTTCCGGTAGACGGATGCCACAGAACTCACGCTCACCCGTGTTGTATGAACGCCACATGGAGCCGGTAATGTATTGGCGACAGATCGCTTCAACCATGACAGGGCGGGCTTTTTGTACGATCCATATCAAGGGGTGAGGGATATCCAGAATATGGCTTTCAGCTAGATCGTGCTCTTTAAATAAGCGGAACCAGTGATTGGATATGGCATTGAGCGCTGCCCCTTTTCCTGGAACCCCTTTAAGGCCTCCTTCTCCATGCCAGATGCAATCAAATGCACTGATGCGATCGGAGATCACCATGATCGCCAATGGCGCATCCGGAGCTACATCATACCCTCTTTCTTTGATAAGGCGTTGACTGTCGGACTCGGTAAGCCAGTATACTGAGCGGACTTTGCCCGAATGAATGGGAAGATGGGTTCGGATTGGGAGATCGTTATTAACGGCCAATACCGTATCAGCAAGACTCATTGCAGCTACCTGTTTTATATTCCCGGCGATTTGAGTTGTCGGTTTGTGTCAAATAATGGCGATGGCACAACTATTCCTGGCTGATTGCAGCAGAGCTATGAAAAGTTTTCATCATGGCAACTGGGCACTCTCTTTATAGATAGCGGTCGGTACTATGATGCTTTGGAACCTTCTCACAGGGAACAGCTCATTGCTGCCTGAGGCTGTACAGTCCTTGGACAGGTCCTGGTCAGCGCAAGGTGTGACCGTGGATGATCAGAGTCGGAATCATAGCAAATAACCCTTATTGGCTGTATAGGAAAAAACAGGCAAAGCGTTTGGCGGGCAGGTTGCAGATTGTCTGAATGCAGAAAGACAGGTCTGTTCTATTAATAACTGTTTGTTATTAGCCGTAGAAAGGCGAATTGGCTGGCAACCCCTTGAAGACCCTGTTTGAAGGCTGCAATAAATTTTTTTATGCACAAATGTCAAGCGATTGACGTGTATTTTTTTTGGCGTCATAAGTTACTGATTTTGTAAGTACTTATCCTAAGTACATGAAAAATAAGGAAAAAAAATAGATCAAAAAATGAACAGTTTGATAAAGGGGTAGTAAACATCGGTCTTCGTGACGGGTTGTGTTATGTCATCCACAAACTTATCCACAGATTCTGTGGGTAAATCAAAGTTCAGCTCTGTCAGGAGTCTGTTCTTTATACAAAGTGCTCTTAATTCCAAGATATTCTTAAAGAAAAAGATAAAACTGTCGGTTCCTAGCTTTCTGGGCTTGGAGCGAAGTGGTTAATCACATCGGTGTTTGTGATCAGTTTTGGAAAGAACGTAAGGTAAAAAAGAGCTTGAGCCACTGCGGGTACCGGCAGGTATCATTATCATTATCTGATGATTTAAAATTGCACCCATAAATAAGTGCAGTATTGTGATGGCAGGATTTTCAAGGTGGCTAATGTGATGAATGAACAGAGCTTCGTGGTGGATGTTACAGAGGCGAATATCCAGGAAGTGCTGCAGCAATCGGTAGAACAACCGGTTCTTCTATATATAGGTATGCAGAGTGACCCTGCCTGTTCACAACAACTGGGTATTCTGGAGGCTCTGGTTGCTAGTTATCAGGGAAAGGTAATATTGGCCAGGGTAGAGGCTGAGGCAGAACAGATGCTGGCGCAGCAGCTGGTCAATCAACTTCAGGTAAGAGCGCTGCCTGGTCAGGTTATTCTCCATCAGGGAAGGCCTGTTCAAGTGTTCAGCGGCCCCCAGACAGAAGATGTCCTGCGAGAAGTGCTTGATCCATTAACAATGAGCCCTGCGGATATGATTCGTCAACAGGTTGAAGTGCTAATGGCAGAGGGGGAAGCAGGGCAGGCGCTGGACCTGCTCCAGAATATTCTGAAAGATGAACCTGACAATCATGGTCTGCAAGTACTTCAGGTGAATTTGCTGTTGGAGTTGGGGCGTATTGATGAAGCCCGGCAGCTAATCTCTGTTTTACCGGCTGATGCAGAAGGCATTGCCCAGCCCAAGGCTAAATTGTCTTTTTATGAGATGGTGGCGGATGCTCCACTTCGAAATGAGTTGGAAGCCCGGCTGAGCGAGAATGAAAATGATCATGAGGCTAGGTACCAGTTGGCTATTCGTCAGGTTATTGCTGATGAAAATGAAGAAGCTCTTGAAAATTTACTGACGATTGTTCGTCGCGACCGCGAGTTTCGTGAGGATGGCGCCAGGTTGCTTATGTTGAAAGTGTTTGACCAGCTGGGGCAGGGTAATCCTATTGCCAAACGGTATCGCGGTAAGCTGTTTGGTCTGATGCACTGATTGTTGAACCACAAAGTGTCGGTGGTTGTTCCCTGCAGCCTCGACACTTTCGCCATCCATGGCGGTTGCAAAGCGCACAAAGGAAAAGGCGCTTATGTGTAGAAGTTCAGACCTGACCTGACAGTTACCGATTTTCAAGAGGGTGTCTGTCAGGTCAGGTCAAATTCAGGCTATGAACTTTTCCTTCCAGATCTCTTTCCC